>JAACDM010000174.1 GCA_009936795.1 Verrucomicrobiaceae bacterium
GTGAAGAAGTCTACCGAATTGCGCTATTTCACACTCTTGGAGGCCTTCCAGAGCCTCCAGCCCCCCACAAATACTGCTGACGAGGCGAATTTTAGATACCGTCGTCCTAAGGGCGGGACCCAATCCACCAATACACTCTACACCGTTGGCGAACTCTCCTGTCGTCTTGAAACAGCCTCCACATTGACGGGTGAGGGGGCGTGGAGCGAGGTTCCCGATCGGTGGAACATCTTGGACGATCGGACGGATAATCTCGACGGTACGGAAACCGTGACTTGCCGCACCCTACTCGACGGTTCCGATACCCTCTCTTGAAGGCTAAGGGTCGTCTATACTCCAGCTTCTTGACAAAATAATAGCTAACCCCGTGTTTAATCGCTGGGGATTTGGTTAAGCGTGTAATACGCTACCGGGTGTAACAACGGAAATCCCTTGGCTGATTTGACACCCGGAAGAAGCAATTCATGCACGTGCCCTTTGGTAAGCTGATCAAGCGTGATCCTCACAGAAAGACCATCGGAGTTGGGAGTAGCCTTGGTGACGGTCGGGGTGAGTTTATCGACAACAGGACTGCCATAGTTGGATTGATAAATGTAAGTATATGCCTTGGCGTTGTAACTGGCGAGATCTTTTAGCGTGGCAACGTCAGCAGGCTGCGTAAATGTGATCTCAAAGCCATCGGGCTTCGCGCTGACATGGAGCATTTCGAATGGTACTTCGCCGGTCCAGTTGACGCGCTCGAGAGCAAAGTTAGACCCACCGCGTGATCCCCATCCGCGACTTGTGCCTCCATTGAAGAGAATGCCATCTTCACCGAAGCGAATGGCAACATTGCCAGACTTGAAGCCGGAGAGAAACGGAAAACAAGCGCCTTGGTAAACCCCGTTGACCTGTTCCAGGGAAACCCGTTGCACTTGGGATGCCGTTTGCTCGGCTATGAAGAGCTGTTTCTTGAACGGTCCAAATTTGCCGTCCGTCTGATCGCAGGCAATACCGGCAGGCGAGTTGCCCATGCTACCATGAGGCAAGATGCAAGCGGGCGGGACGTATTCTGGGATGCGCTCGGCTTCTTCCACGATGCGACTGCCACTCTTCGGATCTTCAGGCCGAGGACCGATAGCGTCGGTAAGTTGATAGTGAACATTGCCCGTTGGATTGCCTTGGAAGGAACCAATTTTGAGATGTTTGAGAGAGCTTGAGCCATTCCAGGGGCCTTGATTATCGCAGTAGAACATGTCCCCAAGGTGATTTGCGCCGATGCCGCCAGGCGAGCGAATGCCACTGGTTGTTGGGATCACCTTCCCATCTGGGGTCACGCGTACGCACCAGCCACGGTAATCTGCTCGCGTACCACCGGAACCAGTGAGGCAAAGGACAACCCAGATGTTCCCGTCCTTGTCGTGGCGAGAGCCAAAGGCGTACTCATGATAGTCCCCACAGATACCCCATCCATCACTGAGCGTTTCAAAGACGTCAGCACGCCCGTCGCCATCGGTGTCTCGAAGGCGGGACACTTCAGGCCGCTGGGTAGCGTAAAGCCAGCCGTCTTTGTAAGAGAGACCGAGAGATTCGTGGATGCCTTCAGCAAAGAGCTGATATTGCACTTTGCCAGGATCAGTATCATAGGCACCCGTGAGGGTGTAGATATCTCCACGGCGCGAGGCCACGGCGATCTTCTGATCCGGAAGGACTTCGATCCCACTGACCTCGAGCACGACTCCGTCTGGAACGGGCAAAGGGGTGATTGGGTAGTAGTCGGTTTCTTTGGGGTATTCCGCCAGGGCTAGACCGCTGAGTGCGGTGAAGAGAACCAAGAGAGAGCGTTTCATGAAGGAGGAGGCTACTGATTGGGCAGGGTGTAGGACAGTTGTTGGTCGATGGTCGCCTCGCCATCGGTGAGGGTAATTGGCGCGAGGAGTTCCCATTGGCCATCGATCTCGCGAAGGATGGGGCTAGCGCCAGTCGATGAGCTAAGGGTCATGGTGGCAGCGTTCGCAATTCGAAATCCTCCATTGGCCAATGGCTTGATGTCTTTGCCTGCAGCGGCGCGGAAGTAGAGAGTGTTCTGGCTTGAACCCGTGAGCGTAAGCTTCCGGGATAGACTAGCAGAGTCGTTGGCCGCCTGGCCGCTTGGCGTATAGACATCTTCGATCGCGAGCTCGCCAAAGTGGTAATTGAAGACGGGCAATCGCTGACTGCCTATGAGGCTGTATCCCTTGAAGCGGTATCCTTTCGACCTCAACTGGGCCTCCGGCCAGGCATCTAACAAGGACTCAAGATTTGCAAAGGGCTGGCCCTCAGGACCAGCTATCACCCCATAGCCCAACGGAGGCTGATGTCCCTGACCGCGTCCGTTCCAGTGGCGTCCCGCATCTATGAATCCACCAATCCAAACGAGCGCGAGACGCATCTGATCAGCATCGAATGCCAGATTAATCCCGCCATCGTAGCCCACGCCGATCGCTCGATTTCCCGCACCCTGAATGAAGTTGCGGTAGATCTTGGCTTCGCCATTCTGTGAGGCAAGATGAATGCTCGGAGCCTGGCGCTTCGATTTCTTCTTGTCGCCCACGGACAGGGGCGTCTCTTTGAAACCTGGCCCAGACCAGCCCAGATAGAGCGACTCTTCCCCATCTCGTTCAAAGTAACTGACGCGAATGGGATGCTCACCTTCTGTTAGTGCAGCCTTACCTTTCTTAGTAGAACGACCGTGCACCCCGTCGTGATCAATGACCACGCTGCCATCAATCTCAAGACGGGAACCATCATCGGAGGAAAGAGTAAAGCCATAGTCACCCGACTTCGGCACGGTCAATTGACCGTCAAACACCAAGGCGAAATTGTTCCGCCGTTTGGTGATACCGAGATCGATTGCGCCACTGGGAACGTGGTCGGTAGCCTCTGGTGTGAGTTTCTCGAAATCGGGTAGTCTCTCAAAGGACCCGCGATAAAGCGTGTAAGTGAGTTCAGAAATATCTTTGGCCCTCGTCTGCACCCGTAAGCGACCGTTCATCAACCCTGCATGGCCAGGCAACGAACAGATATAGGGATAATCACCGGCTTTCTCGGGGGCGGTGAAGTATTCGTGAGAGGTGGAGTGAGGGTTCACCATTCGACTAGCGAAGAGCACTTTGGGATGATCAGGCACCCATTGCTTGTCGAACCCGTCTGCGCCCAATTGCCAGGCGGCTTTGGCCACGTCCATTCCAGAGTCGCTGTCGGGTGTGCAGACGATCAGATTGTGATGCATGTCATCCACATTTTGAAAGATGAGCTGAACATTGGCGCCGGGAGCGACCACAATCTCGTCTAGGTCATAACGCATCTGACCCTGCAACGTTTGAATCTGAATGACGTCGTCGGGCTTCCCAAAGCCTGCGGGTGCCGCATTGGCCGTTTTCCAATCAGCGACGCGCTGCAGGTAGGACTCTTCCAGTCTCTTGTGGGAAAGCTTCCTGGTCGACCCATCGGAAAGGTTCAGCGTCACTGCGTCCTCAGAGACCGCAGCGATGGATGCCTTGATCGTCTGGTCTCCGACCTTCCAGGTCTCCTGACCCGATGCCAGGGATCCGGTGGGGACCTGTTGGCCAAAGGCCCCAACGAGGCTTGCTAGTAGAAGGGCGAGAGACCAGCGAGTCATCATAGGCGAGAAAGAAACCCGCCTAGCTCCATGGGTAGCGGACGGCTCCTAACCGGTGCGTCGTTTCCACGGACTTCGGAGAAAGGAGGACTTCTCGCGGCTTGGTCGCGGCTTCTTCTCGATGAGGGTGACCTTACGCTCCCGGGCCCGCGCGAGACTCTTGGCAACGTCGCCTTCGTCAGACCTAGGCACGATTGCAGCCTGGGCCTCTTCCCCAGTCTTCGTGGACGAAAGTTCGGGGATCTGGCAAGCTTCTAGCCACCTTCGTAACGGAGCATCTTTCCTTACAATCAAGGAAGCGGCGGCCCAGAGAATCACGGGAGTTGATCGTGCAACGATGCCTCGGAGCGCTCCTGTCATGAAACATGCATCTTGGTCTTCCATGACGCCAAATTCTAACAGCGCCCCATTTATTGACATGGCATGTTCTGCCTCTTGGCCTTGAACTTGTTCTGTGAGCTGATGAATGCCAAGGAGATCGACCACACTGGAAAGAGTGACGCCCAGCATGGACGATGATTCATCGCCACATGCAGACTTCTCGGCGAAGGCCAGAAGGTCACAGGCCACGGCGAGACACGCAGCAGACTCAGAAGGCGTACGACCACCATCATCTGCGAGATCGATGAGCATGCCAGCCGAACGCCACGACGCGAGAGCTGGGGATGAAGATTCAAACTCAATAGACTGCAGGGCGGTGTGCAGTGACCGAACGACGACTTCGAGGTGTTCTGTATGAAGTGGCATGACAGGGTGGTGACTTTCCAAGCAAACCTAACATCGAACAGGATTGAGTCAATTAACCATAACTACCAAACTAGGTTATTTCATGGCGACAAAGTCTGTTACATGATGATAGTCAGGCGGATCGTGCGGCAAATGTGCGTACGAGAAGTGGTGCCGCTGGGATGGCTCACCGAAGATGAAGCACACATTTCCCTTGCTGGTGGCACCAAAAGCTAGTGCTTCTTGCAAGAAATCTTGCGGTACCGTCAGGCTTGTTTCCCAGGATGTTTCTGAGGTTTTTGTAACTAACTGAACCGGCCTAAACGGAGCGCTGGTTGCCTCTGTGATAGGTTCTCGATAGCTGGAGAACAGACTCGCCCCCCAAGCTCCGAACGGTGCTAAATTGATCTCCAAATAGACATCGCTCGTGGCGTGCTTGATGAAAAGTTCACCCACATCGTGTCGCCACAACTCCGGTGTGAAAGCATTGGCGTTAGATTCTGCTATGGAGTTGTTCGGATTTTTACAACATCCTGCTGTGAAACTGAGATCCCTACCTGGACCCCATCCTAGATAGAACCACGGCGAGAATGGCGGCGTCTCCGATTCAAGGGATACCGATAATTCGGTGGACACTTCTAATGGAATGCTTGGGACGTTCACGGCCAAATTAGCGTGCACTGGCCTCCCAAGAAACCACCTTGTCATTGAGTAACTCGACAGACCCGACTTTCACCTGCCAGTAAGTGGTCGAAACACCCGGACTAAAGCCGAGATGGGACCGCCTATAATAGCGGCCTCCATAGCCGTAGTAATACGGATCGTAGCCATACCCGTAGCCTAAAGAGAGGTAGGTCTGCGTGGACGCACGTTGCCCGGTATAGAGCCAAGTCTCGTAAGGCACCCCACTTCGGCTCCCCTCACGGATATCGTTGGGGCGGCCCCAAGAGAGAAAGACACCTTCTTTGTGCATGCCTTCACGAATCTTTCCCTCTGCGACCAACGCACGATCCTGTTCAGAAAGACGATCATAGATCTCCGCATTCTGGGTAATCCGCCGTTCTCGGAGGGTGGTCGATGAGGCACAGCTTGATAGGAAAGCCAAAACGACGGCGAACAAGATGATGGTGGGGCATTTCATAAGACAGGAGGTTACCGCAGGCATAGAGGCAGGCAAGGCACCGGAAGTCACTTGTCATTTCCATCGTCCAGGACAAGTTGAAGCGCAGATGGAAGACGCTCACGGCCACCGAATCGCTTACCTGCGAGTCTCGATCACAGATCGGTGCAATGAGCGCTGCCAATACTGTATGCCAGAGGAGCTTCAAGAATGGCTGCCTCGCCAAGACATTCTTAGCTACGAAGAAATCCTTCGAGTCCTTCGGGTCGGCGCCGGGCTGGGTATACGTAAGATACGCATCACTGGTGGAGAACCGCTGACAAGGCGCGACGTGCTAGGATTCTTTCGCGCCGTAAATGCTATTGAAGGCATCGAAGACATTGGGGTATCAACCAATGGCACTTTGTTAGCTACAGAACCAGAATCCTCTGGCATCACCATGGCGCAGCACCTTGTCGATGCTGGCGTCCGCACAGCCAATGTCTCACTCGATACGCTCGATGCCGAATCCTATCGGCAAACGACTGGGCGCGACTACTTTAACCGCGTCCTCCAAGGTCTTGATGCCGCAAAGGCTGCGGGCTTTGAAAGCATCAAACTGAACATGGTGCTTATGCGGAATAGCAACGAGGACCAGCTCGTTCCCATGATTCGCTTTGCACAAGACCGCGGCCTTCTTTTACGTTTTATCGAACTCATGCCGGTGAGCACACGGGACGTCCTCAGGGACGACCGTTTTCTAGCTACTGGCAGCACCAAGAAACTCATTGAGTCTGAGTTCGGACCACTCACCCCCCGTCCAGACTACAAGACAAACGGCCCAGCAAGCTACTACGAAATACCAACAATGGACGGCCAGCTCATCGGCTTCATTGGCGCCATGACAAACCTCCACTTCTGTGAGAGTTGCAACAAACTTCGTCTTACCTGCGACGGCAAACTTCGTCCATGCTTGGGAAGCTACCTTGAGTTCAACATGAAGGAAGTTCTTCGACAACCCGACGTGACCGACGACGAAATCGCTGCTTCCTTCCAACACGTCGTTGATCGCAAGCCGAAGGAACACGATTTTCGAAACGACTATTTGCCCAATCGCAAGATGATCGCGATCGGCGGTTAGAGCGTTAGGAGTTTCCACGTAATCGCCAGCGCAGCACCATCGATACCAGGTCGCCCAACAGCACAGCGACACTGCCCAGTAACACGAAGAAGAGCATCTCATCGAGACGATCCTTGGCACGAGCTTCTAACAAATAATAGCCGAAGGTCGGGATTCCTAACATTCCAAGAACGGTGGCATCGCGCACGCATGTTTCCCACCGATAAAAGAAGAACAGTAGAAGGCGAGAGAAGGCGTTCGGCACCGCGCTGAATACATAAATTTGAAGTCGCGAGGCCCCTAAACTCCGCTGTTCGGCAGGTCCTGAAGTAGCTTGATTGTCAATCAGTTCCGAGCCCAGCCGCCCGAGAATCCCCGTATTGTGAATCGCCAGCGCGAGCACGGCTGGCCACGCGTTGAACCCAAGTGCGACGACGAGGAAGAAGGCGATCATATATTCAGGAATCGATCGCGCCAAAATCAGTAAGAACCGAAACACACGGTGACTAACACCCCAAACAAACGTTCTCCAACGAGCCACACTTTCATGAGGCAGTAAGTAAGGGGAAGCTCTGGCCAATCTCCAGCTCGCCATAGGGAGGCTAACGAGGCTAGCCATCCCTGCCATGACGATCGCGACCACCGACAACCCCAACGTATAGCGAAAAGCCTGCCCTCCGTGAAGCTGCCATTGTTCCGAAAACCAATGCGCACCCAGGCGTAGTTTCTCCGAAAAGCTGGCATCCACAGCTTGCTGCACAGGAAACGGAAGGGTCTGGCCAAGAAATCTCTTACAATTCGCCATCCGCCGATCCCAATCGAACGAACTCACTTCAAATTCGCCTGTGAACCACACCGCAACCAGCAAGAAAGCAAAGCCTAACATCGACAGTCGCACGAATCGATCTCGCGGACGAGTCGAGCGTAGCCGTGCAATCTCTTCCTTCTGGTTCATGCAGCGTGATGGGTGGTAAGGCGTTGACGGACCGCACCACTCCAAAGATCGCAGACCACTATGATTGCTAACAATGCATAGAGATAAGCCCAGACCTCATGAAAATGGCGTTCCCCCCATGAGAGCGACAAGTAGTAACCTAGTGTAGGCGCACCAAAGAAACCTAACACAGCCGCAGATCGCAGACCACACTCGAATCGGTAGAGTAAGTAGGCAAAGAGATCAGGTAACATCGTGGGTAGTAAGCCAAAGACGTATACCTGAAGAACCGAAGCTCCATTCGCGCGCAGCCCTTCAGCCGTGGCACGTGGAGCTTCATCAATGAGTTCGGAAAAGACCTTTCCCAAGGTCGCACTATAGGGAATTGCGATGGCGATAACCGCGGCAAGTGGGAGGTTCCCAAGGGCCTGCAGAAACAGGATGGCCCAGATAATCTCATGAACCGATCGCAGGATAGTCATGACCAGACGCACTAGAAACATCGACGACATCGACAGCACACGAAACGGTTTGGCAGGCGACGCCAGGGCAAGCCAAGCTCTGGTCGAGCCAATCAGCCCGAACACTAAGCCACCGATGAGAGAAAGACCGATGGCAGCCGCCGCATAAAGCAGGGTCTTGTAGATGGCGAAACCGATCTCACTAAGAAAGACACCATCCGAGGCAGGATTCGGATCTTCATAGGCCAACGCCGGGCGGAGAGCGGCCTTAAAGAATTCCCCCAGTTGATGCCACTGAGCTCTTCCAAAGAGCTGCGCAGGGTCTAACTGGATCAACCAGGCACCGATCATTCCCGCCAGAAGGATGCCCAACAAAGCAGATCGACGGGGGCCAAGCCAGTGCGCCGCGCGGTTCATGATTCGACTAAATCGCTCTGGTCTAAATGATAGAGCTCCTCGAAGTCTGTATCCGTCCAGTCTTGGGCAGGCGCATCTTTAAAGATCTTACCATGCCGCACGCCAACGAGCCTGGGAAGAAACGCCCTTGCGAGTCGTTGATCGTGCAAACTCACGCCTAGAGTGAGCTGTTGTTCCTCGGCCAATGTAGACAACAAAGCCATCGTGGCTTCGGCTCGCGAAGGATCGACACTCGCCACGGGTTCATCCGCCAAAAGGGCTTGCGGTGCTTGATAAAGAGCTCTGGCGATGGCCACCCGCTGTTGTTGGCCACCTGAGAGCGTATCGACCTTGGCAAAGAGCTTCTCAGCAATCCCAACGCGCTCTAACAACGCATGAACTTTTGTCTGCTCAAATTCGCGAGAGAAGAAGACCGAGCGGAGACTTGCCCAGAAGCCTTGCTGTCCCAAGCGACCGAGCAGGACGTTCTGCAGAACGCGCAAACTAGGCACCAGGTGGTAGTGCTGGGGAATGAAACCTATCGCACTACGCACCTGGCGGAGATTCTTCTGATCTAATTGCTCCAACGCTTGCCCAAGCAACGAAATCTTGCCACTCGTCGCCTGTTGATTGGCGTTGAGCAAACGTAAGAGCGTGGTTTTTCCAGCGCCACTAGGGCCCACAAAACCGACACGCTCACCTGGTGCAATCGTTAGCGAGACATTATCTAACGCTACCAGGTCAGCGAAACGCACGGTGACGTCACGCAATCGGAAAGCCGCCTGAGCGGCGGTGCTCATCTGAGAAATCCTAGGTCCGTCGCCACCTTGACGATGGTTTCAAAATCCGAGTTCTTCGCCGTAATGAGTTTCTCGCGGTTGAAGGCTGACTTGGCCAATGCCCCGTCCATTTCTATGAGAGCACTCTGGAGCCTGTCCGTGAACCCATCACCAAAGAGGGTTTCCAGAGCTGGATGCGCCGTGAAGTTGTAATCATAGTAGGTCGGTGTTTTCCAAATGATGCGGCATGCTTCTGTGTCCGATCCCGCCTTCTCGGCCCAGGAATCATACGTCTTGAAATTCACGGCTCCCACTTGGACTTGACCGGAGGCAACCAGGTCAATCGTGAAATCATGCGCTCCGGAGAATCCTGGTTTCTGACCGAAGAACTCCTCAGGCGACTTGCCCGTGTTCTCGCGTATAAAATACTCCGGCATGAGCCGGCCAGATGTGCTCTTGTTGGATCCGAAAGTGAATGTCTTCCCCGCCATCGCTTTGGGAAAACTCTCCGATGCCGTCAAGCCCGTGTCCTTGTGCGCAATAAAGTAGGACATGAAGTTCGGATCAGCCAAACCTTGGGCAATCGCCCGCGCACCCTTCACATTGTGCATGGCCTGCACACCTGTGAGACCGCCAAACCAGGCGATGTGAACGTCGCCAGCTTCAAACATCTGCACAGACGCTGAGTAATCTGTGGAGGGCACATATTCACAGGTTACCCCCAGTTTCTCGGTGAGGTACTCGGCCACAGGATCAAACTTCGCCTGGAGGGCGACTTTGTTCTGATCAGGGATTGCCGTAAATTTCAATACAGCGCCACTTCCGGCTGCAGAGTCTGAGGGACTCTTCTTGGTACACCCAGTCAGCGCGACTACGACCGCAGTCACGCCCAACAGAATAATAGAACTAAACTTCATAAACGAGGGCTAAGACTACGTAGGCTCTTAAGTGAAGCAAGCACGACATTAAGGGCTATTTAGACATCCCTGTCTAGGTCATCGATGATCTGTGGAATGGCGTCACTCAAGATCGTAAAAACTTCCTCAAAATCCATCTGAGCCCCTCCCATCGGGTCCGGCACATCCTGATCTCGATACTCTGATAGCGTCGAAAACTCGGTCACCAACCGTGCTCCTACCGCTTCTTTCGGGAACTGTCGTTTTAAAGTGGTCAGATGCATCTCCGTCATCGCGTAGATGTTAGTCGCACTCTTGACTATCTCCTTGCTCACCCGCATGCTCGTCAGGCCCTTTCCACTAAGCCCTCGGAACTGCAGTAGTGCAAGAACCTCAGGCACAGGCGGCAAGGAGTGATCTGAAAAGAATCCAGCAGATGAAAGCTGCCATGGACGGCTTCCCAATTCAGCTCTGCAAATGGCCTCGGCCATCGGGCTCCGGCACAGATTTGCCGTGCACACGAATAGCAAATGAGGGTGGCGGGGTCGCGTATTGAACCAATGTGAGAACATCGCTGATATCGGGAGACGAAGGCTCCGTGGCATTCTGGCCATGTCAACGGGTACCTGCTAGCTAAATGACGTAAAGCTGCAGGGCGCTGCTATAAACCAGACGTCAGGCTTGCACACACCAGGTATCTTATTCGAGGCTTTAGAATGCTTGAGTTTACGGACGCTACGTACGAATTCTTTCCAGCAAAGCCCAACAGCTTAGTGCTCTGGCTTGGAAGGCTCTTCAATCGGCGACGCAATCTTCCCGGTCACCGGCATCTGATTTCCGATGTCGAAGTTCGGGGAAACGATCGCTTGGACGAAGCTCGTCGCCTCGGAGGCAATCGCTGGTTCTTTCTCGTCAATCACTCCACCCACAGTGACGCCCAGATCTTGGCAGAAGCTCAACGAATAGTGGGCGTCCGTTCTTGTTACATGGCCGCCTACGACGTGTTCCTGCGAAGCAAATTCCAGGCCTGGGTCATGCAGCATGCCGGCTGTTTTTCCGTCAATCGCGATGCTAGCGACAGTCGCTCCATGCGGGAAGCCATCCGAATTCTACTCGAGAATCGCTATGGGCTAACACTCTTTCCAGAAGGAAATGTCTACCTCATGAATGATCGCGTCAACCCATTCCTCGACGGCGCAGCCTTCATCGGAATGAAGGCGCAGAAACAACTTGGCAAGGACGCTCCCATCTTCGTCATTCCCACGGCAATCAAAGCGACTCACCTCACAGATCAACGCGAGTCCATTCGAACAAAGCTCGCTCAACTGGCCACCGATATCGGCCTCGAATTCGACACCAGTACACCGATACTAGAGAATATCAAACGAGTCGGACTCAGCGCACTCGACCGGTCCCTCAAACAACGCGGGCTCATTTCTGACACGCCAGACGGCTTGCCCCTGCGCGCTCACTTGGAACACTGCGCCGAACTCATGACCAACGGCTTGGAAACCAAGATCGGTCTTTCAGCCAAAGCAACTATGCCACTCAGCCAGCGCATTCGCCAAGTGCGCACACGCATCCATAAGGTCCGAGCAGATCCAAATGCCAAGGCCGATCATCAAGTCGCTGCTACCTGGGCAGACGAGGCCATGATCGCCCTCCGTATCCTCAGCTATGCAGGCGATTACGTCGAGTCTAATCCCACGCTTGACCGCTGTGGAGAGTCTGTAGAGAAACTGCTAGAAGATATCTATTCTCAGGTCCAAGCACCCTATGGGAACCGTCGCGCAATCGTGGAAATCGGTGAACCAATCAATCTCCGTGATCGTCTAGACAGCTACGCAAGCAATGCCCGCAAATGCGTCAGTGAACTCACAGCGCTAGCAGAGTCCCGTATACAAACTGGACTTGATTCTATCAATACCACGAACACAGCCATAGGAAGCACACGTTTCTAGTAAGGCCCCCTGAGAGAGTGCCTAGCAGTCTTTTCAGAAATTGGAAGACTGGTAAGAATGGGACGCAAGCGCTGTCTCAGGGGCTTAACTATCAACCCTCACGGGGTGGTTTTCATATTCTTTATAGTGAATGGACGCACTGCCTCAATCTCGGCCTAAGGTTCTTCTCATGAAAGGGCAGATTCAAGTCAGCCGATGTGGGCTACTTCGCCGAGCGTTTCCAACGGTTGTGGCTATCTGCCTTCTTTGCTCATCTTACACTAATGTCCAGGCTCGTCTCATCCAACTGGATTGTTCCTGCGTTTCGCTTTATCACCATCGCTCTCTAGCGCTGCAGCCTCCGAGTCGGTGAGATCCTTCAATCCTATGATCCCAGGTGACCCGCCGATAGGTTGAACCATCCACACGCTCGTCTTCTCGAGCAACGCTCGAGAAGACGAAAGCCGAGGGCTGGAATGCCGGTCGGCACACGGTCTTCCCGCAAAGCAGTAGTATCCCTGGAGGTCTCTCCATCGCCGATCCGGAACTCCATCCAAGTGAACGGCACGGCCTCTCCGAAGATCTTGAACTTGCCTTCTTTCCAGAATCGAATCTCAACCTCCAACGAATCGGGACCAACAGCCCTCGTTTGAATCTTCAAGCCAAGTTCCTCTGCCTGAGCTTTGGTGAGGTAGCCAATGGATAACATCGAGAAACTTGGAATCGCCGTGATCGCCAGGAGACCACAATCGCGGGGAGATTCTGAACAACGCCATCAGTGTGGATTACTTAGCAGATCACCCAACAAATAGGCCTCGTTAGCGGAAATCCATTCCGCCAGCACTCACTATCAGCACCATGCGATCGACAGCCTGGGGATCTCGCGCAATGCAAATGGCAGCCACGTTCCCAATAAAGTCGATATCATGTCGGCCTACAAATCTACCGGTATCAT
The DNA here is from genome assembly GCA_009936795.1 of Verrucomicrobiaceae bacterium. Taxonomy (GTDB): domain Bacteria; phylum Verrucomicrobiota; class Verrucomicrobiia; order Verrucomicrobiales; family DEV007; genus JAACDM01. The sequence continues at coordinate 12,947 of JAACDM010000174.1, forward strand.
CTAACTCGATCAATCCGCTCGCGGTCGCGACGAAGTAAGAGCCCCGTTCCTTGAAATGAACCATCGAATTTACTCCACCCAAACCATGCTCCTCTAAATCAACGAACACACCGAGAACTTCACCCGTTCCCGCATCTAGCTCTAGCACCTGTCCATTGCCTCTCGACCCTCCTA
>JAACDM010000735.1 GCA_009936795.1 Verrucomicrobiaceae bacterium
GGCAACGTCAGCTCCTCTGCCCCCCCATCCAGCCCACGATTCGGAAACCGCGTGATCGCCACCGCATTGATGCCTGCATGAAGAACGATCTGCCCATCCGTGGACTCAGTCGACACGTCTTCTTCTCCACACGCTCCTTGGAGTAGTGGTAGCAGTACAAGAACAATCCAAATGCGTTTCATTACGAGGGTTTGTTAGGGAGTCATCTGTGTATCGAAGAAATGAAGATTCCCATTGGTCTCATAGCCAACAAGAGTCTCTCCTGTGGGACTGAACTGAAGGTAGTCCCATGGGTGTTCGCTGATCTTCAGAAGAAGCTTACCACTCCTTCCATGCCAGAGTCGTAGCCGATCATCTTCATGTGCAACGGCCAACGTCTGATGATCGGGACTCACAGCGAGATGGGAGGCAACGGCGGCTGTCGCCAGCTCCAAGCGCCGAACTTTAGAAGATGACTCGTGCAAAGTGATGGTAGTGCCCTCCATGGTTGATAATAACGAGGATTCTCCACCGAAGATACGCACTTTCTTTCGAGAATCACCGCTGAGCCTCTCCACGGCCCGAATACTGCCGGTTTGCAGATCAACTTCTCGGACCTCGCCATCTGAACCGAGAATGAACCAGTGAGACCCGTTCACGGACTGATCAAGCCAATCCGTGCGTATCCTTGGAAGGGTCTGCTCGAGTGCTGGGGAAACGCCGTCTTTCGTTATCCGTGAAGCAGAAAGCCGCTTCGCTTCATCCTGGAAGATGGCCAGAGCCACTGGCGGAGCCGACTGCAACAAGGCGAGAACAATCATGGTCCCCGATTTCCTCAACTCTCCCAGTGAGACACTTGCCGCTTCACGCGTCGACCGGACTTGGAGCTTGCCGGATTTCAAGTTCCTAAAAACCATCGAATCACCGTCTTCAGAAAAACCGAACGGCAATTCCACGTTTGAGGCAATGTTGGACCTCTCGAATACTAGTGGCCATGCCCTCAATTGACCGTCTTCATTACCGGCCACCACGTGATGGACACCACCGCTGTTCAATGTAGTCATCGTCTGCACCGCACCTAAGTGTTGATACTCTAAATCGCTCCAATCCGCAGATCTACGATTCAAACCGCGGATCATGCCCCTAGCATCTCCAACCAACAGCAGACGTCCGTTCGGTGAAAACGCCATCGCAGCAGACGGACTTGGTTTCCGCTGGATCGTCGCCTTACGAAAGAAGACATCCTCCTCCCATTGCCACAACTCAATCTTCGAAGAAAAACAAGCCGCCACGTAATAACGTTCGTGCTGCTGCGACTTTGGAGATATTGACAGAGCCTGCAAATTGTCTGAGAGTTCAAACCGAGGACTTCCCTCCCGCCAAGGTGGAGCCCAAGTGAACAGGCTATCCCCACGTTGTCCTCTAGATTGCACAAAGAGAGACGGTCTCAAACCGGGCGCTGCCGCCAGAAAGCCTCCACGCGACGAAACCAACGTAGAGGCCAATTTGCCATCCTTTCTCTCAGAATTCGGCAAGAGCAAGCGCAGTCCTTTCTCCGCATTCTGGGTGAGTAGAAACGTTCCACCACCGTCAAATCGCATCTCCGTTAGAGAGGGTGGTTGCGCCGCCTTGAAGTCCTCGATCACCTTATTGCCCGAAAGGTCCCATGACCGCACGACACCCAACGGCCCCTGCACAAGCACAACACCCGACTGAGTGAGGGAAGGTGTGAGGGCATGCACTTGGTCTCTACCAACCTCTACGGCACGTGTAGAAGCACAACGCCTAGCCAACCACTTCCAGGCAAACTCGCGGTCTCCAGGCAGCTGTTTATCAAGAATCGCTGAAGCCTGCGTGATCTGTCCACCATCCAGGTGCTCGTGAGCCAATCGAATATCCTCCGGATAATCCGCCAAACTCTTTATGGCCTGCTCCCTTTCGTGACGCCAATCCATCCCAGCCATCAAAGCAGCTCCCAGGATAGCTATCCCTGCGGCAGCAGCCACGGCCGGCTTACGCCGAAGCCACTTCACCGAACGTCTAACCACACCAGCGGACTTGGCTTTGATCGGTTTCCCGTCTAACCAACGGTCCAAGTCCTCGGCCAACGCCTCCGCCGAAGTATAGCGATCTCCTGGCTCCTTCTCCAAACAACAAAGCGTGATTGTTTCCAGATCTCGATCAATGCGAGGGTTACACTTACGCAGCGGCTTAGGCTCTTTCGTAAGGGTCTCCTGGAGCAACTTCATCGGCGAATCGCCGTCGAAGGGAATTCCTCCCGTAAGCGCTTGATAGAGCATCACCCCGATCGCATAAACATCCGCAGCAGGCGTGAGTTCATGATTCTTTCCTTGAGCCTGCTCAGGAGACATGTAAGCCGGAGAGCCTAGCAATTGCCCGCTGATTGTGAGATGGGAGTCATCAGCAACGCGCTTTGCCAAACCAAAGTCACTGATCTGAGGTTCGCCATGATGATCAATCAGAATGTTCGCCGGTTTGAGGTCACGGTGAAGAATCCCCTGCTCATGCGCGTAGTGCACGGCCTTGGCAATCTTCTGAAGTAACTTGGCCGCAGCACTCTGCCGATCACGGAAATTCGCTCCCAGGCTACTGCCGCTCTTGCCTCCATCGGAAATGGCCTGCTCATCCAGCCAATCTGAAAGGCTCCCTCCAGTCACCAAGGGCATGCTAAAGAAGTACTGCCCATCATCTTCACCCACCTCATAAATAGGCACGATATTAGGATGATCAAGCTCACCAGCAGCTCGGGCCTCAAGCAAGAAACGCTCCTTGTCCGAATCCGCAGCTAGTTTCCCCTCGGCCACGAGCTTGAGCGCCACCACACGTCCCAAGCGCTTTTGACGGGCCCGATAAACAACGCCCATGCCACCAGCAGCAATCTTCTCCAAGATCTCGTAGTCCCCAACTTGCCCAATCTGGGCCGCTGCCGTGAGCAGAGTGACTTCCTCGTCGTCGTCGAAACTTCCCTCATCCGCTTCGGCAAAGTTCATCATCACTTCGACGATGCACTTGGCACAGAGCCCTTCTGGGGCATCGGCAGCCAGAGCCCCACCACAAGTTGGACACGCAGACTGCTCTTCTGCCGAACTCATGATCGCCTAACCACTCAAAGCACCTAGCAGGTGCTGCAGTTCCTCATCCACCTCGTTAGGGTCGTTCACCGTCAATGCCACCTCCGAACGAAAGATCTCTCCGTATCTTCTTCGCATACGATGCACCGACGCTTTCAAGGCATTCTCAGTCGTCCCCAACTCAGACGCCATTTCCGCAAAGGGTGAATCGCCTTTCTGGCCTAACAAATAAACCTTCAACTTCTCAAACGGCTTGCCCTGTGATTCCCACTCATCCTTCAATCGACCAATTGAACGTCCAACCAAAGTCTGCGCCCACTGACGTTCGTACAACTGATCCGGTGTCGTATCGTCCTGAGGCTCACATTTGTAGCGTCCTTCGGGGTCCTGCTCATCTATCGATAGAATCACCTGTCCCCCGCCCCGCTTCTGAGCATTGGCACGCCGCCATTCGGTCTTCACGAGATTTTTGAAAGTCGCCAGCAGAAAGCTTCGGAATTTGCCTTTGCTCGGATGAACCGAATCGAGGAACTGCTTCTCCAGGAGCTGCTGAAAGAACTGCTGAGTCAGATCTTTCGCCTCATCCGGCGCGATGCCACTGCGCCGACCGTACGCATATAAAGGATACCAATAGGCAGAACAAAGAGCCTCAAGCGCCGCATCGGCATCAGCATTCTGACCATCTCTCGCCTCCAGCACCATGCTCCAATGCGTCGTCGCAAATCGAGCATCCCCTTTGGGTCCTAAGCTGTCGCCGTAATCTACCATGATTGCCTCCTCGGAAAGGAGTCCAGGCTAACGGGAAAACGACCCGCTCACAACTGCGAACCCACAGGAGAGGAGCGGGCGGATCAAGAAAAGATAAATTGAGAATCCATCTTGATACTTATATTAATTATGAAAAGCATCAAGCAGAATGAAGACTAACGGTCATTTACTCCCCCCTGTTCCTGGCCATCGGAGCCCTTCTCGGTTGGTCGGATTGTGCCTCGGCCGGTCGCATTTCATGGGCCGACAAGCGCGGAAGCCTATCCAAAGCAGGCTACTCAAACAACACCGCATCGCACGCCATCTACTCTGACTCGGGCGCAAACCGAGTGACCGTCACCCTCACCCACCAGGGTACCTCACGTGATCTCTTCACGTTCTCGAAATGGGAGATTGATCGCTGGGGAGATCCGGAAGGCCAGCTCACTGCCAACAAAGGATCCTGGCAGGCCGTTTCTAGCGCAACCAATGATGTTGTTCTAGGCGTCTGGGGTTGAGATGGTGCCCCAGAAACGCCACGAGTCGCTCCAAACGAGACCACCACCTACGAAATCTCGCTCGAATTTGATCGACCGGTCACTAAACTAGAACTGCCCCTTCATGGCATCAATGCTCTCATCACTAACAGCGGATACAATTGTGTCGATGAGTTGAACGCACAAGGGTTCCTGAACGATCAGCCCATCAACATCATCCGTTTCAAGGCGTTAGGTCACGGAGTGACGCAGCAAGCACCTGGACTCGCTGGAAATACTAACAGTCCATTCGGATCGACCTCTAGCACCTTTGATGAAGGTAGCGCGCGTGTCGTCGCAACTGAGAAGCTAGATAAACTCGTCTTACGCCTCACAAATCGGGCAGTTGATCCGACCAACGCCACCTTTCAAAACGGCCAGCAAACATGGTCACTTTCCCTCGGCGATCTTAGATTCAAGAACGAACAGGTGGACCCAACACTCAACGCCACGGCAATCGAATGGCTCTCGCGCAAAGAACAGCTTTCAAGGCCTGGATATAACAACGATACTGCCACCACCACCGCCCTTTCAAAAGACGGACGCGCTCGCGCAGCCCTCACACTTCAACACGATCAATCTACTCCTAACCTAACCACTTACTCCAAATGGGAAATCGATCAATGGGGTGATCCAACGGGAGAGTTCTTTGCACCGGGATCATGGCAAATCGTCACCGATTCAGCAAACAGTGTCGTGCTAGGCCTCTGGGGTTACTGGGGTGGCCCAGGAGAAACAGCCGCTATCGACGACTTCACCTGCTACCGCATCATTCTAGACTTTGATCATCCAGTGCACGATCTCAATCTCCCGATGCATGGCATCAACGGGTTCCTCCAGCCGACAAGCGGATTCAATTCAGGTGATGAAGTAGAGGTCAGTGCCACTAGATACGGCCTGGCCGTTGACAGTCCTACCTACACAGACAAAGGACGCGCCATCAAGCAGGTCGGCAGTCGCCTCGTCGGAGACTTCGCCCATCAAATCGATGATGGGATTTCCGGCCAACACATGAGTAATGACGGCTCCTGCCAAGCAAGATTCACAGAAGCAGTCGATCGAGTCGTCCTTACCTTTATCAACCGCGCAGGCCATCCCGATCCCGCAGCCTTTAAAACGGGAATGCAAACCTGGTCCATGGCTCTAGGAGATCTCACCTTCACGCACAGGGCTCCAATGCTAACCAATCTCTCTCGTCAATCCGGAGTCACCATCTTCCACTCTAAACGCTCACACTACAGCCAATCACCTGAACGATGGCAATACCAACGAAAACATTTGGGACCAAAGAGTAAGTCACACCGGAATCGAAGAAGAAGCGTGGATCCACATCGACCTCGGGGCGATCCGCAATGTGAACGAGCTTCCTCTTCTGGAGACGCGAGCAGAAAGACTACGCGCTCGATGTGAAACAGGATAGACCCGGCGAATACTTCGAACGAGACGGCTGTAAATTCGAATCCTACCCGGAATACCACATATTTACCAATTAAAGGGTCCAGTTCACCCGGTGTCTTCTCACCTAGCCCACCAGCAAAGGCATCCGGTTTGAACCCGGTCCAGTGCAAATTCTTTTGTAAGCACTTCTAGCCACGCAACCCAACAAGGAGAGACGTCGGAGGTGGGGGTGCAACTCCCACCGTAGCTATTCTTTTCCGACGAGAATCTACTGCTCTTCGCCAGTCTGTAGCCGCGCAGGTGCGGGGACCCGCTGAGACTGGCCTGTAATAGTTAGAAACAGACGATAAGCGCCAATCACCACCAGAATAGGTAGGATGACAACGCTGAACATGACGACGATATTGATGAAGAGTTGCTTAAGCTCGGTGTGCATTGATTGATGGAAAGGAAGACAAATAGCTTAGAACTAGCTGCCCACGCTCCTTTAGAGCA
>JAACDM010000175.1 GCA_009936795.1 Verrucomicrobiaceae bacterium
CCAATGGGCCTATGTCCAACGAGACAATGGATCGGGTGGCTGGATAAAAGAAGGAAGCGTCGGCAAACTCATGCCGTGGCGCTAACGTTCTTCCTGACAGTAGATAATCAGACGATTATGGATGAGCAATGCAACATCGAGAAGCCCATCCGCACTCAAGTCAGCAAGGACACCATCATAGGGCTGAAATCTTCCACCGCGTTGCCCAGTAAAATGTGGATCCATTTCAAAGAGTTTGAAATGCATCGCACTCCGCAACTTCTCGCCATCCGTTAAAAGCAACTCCATCATGTGGCTAGATGCATTGTCGAAAGCGACAAAGTCATCACGATCATCACCATCCATCTTCCCAGTGAGCACGGAAGCATAAGTGACATCTTTCAAATCGGTCTCGTAAATCTGCGTCGCCGTTATCCCAAAGTCATCGGGCTGCAACGGGTACCACCAGAAATGATCTTTCCCGAAAAGAAACAAATCTGAGCGCCCATCGTCGTCTGCGTCGATAACGAGCGAGTCGGTGATCTCAGAAAGTCCAGGATGAGATTGAGAAAGACGATAGACGCCTTTCTCATCGCGCTTCATGACGTGAATCTTGGAAGATTGGCCATCGACCAATAACAGCTCAGGCTTGTTATCCCCATCGATGTCTGCCGCAACGGAAACTAACAAGGAGGCAGAAACATCGGGAGCGTTGATCTGGTCTAGCACCTCAGCACGACCTTTCTCGCCGAGCCGAGCAGAACGCGCGAAGGCATCCCGAGCGACGAGTAGTTCGAGTTTTCCATCGCCATCAAGATCGCCTTCGCTGATGGCACTCGGAGCGACGTTGTCCGCCAGCCCCACCACCGGCGTTTCACTCTTCTTGAATGAATGATCACCTTGGCAAAGCAGCACTTCAAGCGACTGCACAGCCGAAAGTACCAGCACATCCTCATCGCCATCTTGATCGATGTCGATCACTCGGAGCCCCTCAATCCGAGAACCAACCTCGTCTTCCGAAAGTGAACTCACCTTCCAATCCTTGGCAGCAGCATCGTGAACGACTGATTCAAGAGTCCGCGTCCGGTTAGACTCCCCTTTGACAGAGCAAACGATATCAAGAAAACCATCGCCATTCACGTCGCCCAGCGTCATCGTTTCCGGCGAGCCAGACAGAGGAATCACTTCAGGGTAAGCAAATCGCTGCTCTTTAGAGAACCGAGCCCCGCCTAGCACACTTTCCTTCTCGCTCACCATGACCAGCTCGGCCCGCCCGTCGCCGTCAAGATCTCCTGCAGAGAGTCCTGAAATCTCGGCAAAGGCAGGAAAGCTCTCGGGCGCGCGGAGACTTCCCGAGGACGTCTGCTGATAAAGCCAAACCTGGGCACCCGGGCCATCGCTAGCAACAACATCCAGGCGCTGGTCTCCAGTGAAATCGGCTACCGCGTAGAGAGAGGTCTTACTACCACTTGATGGCACTGCATAAGCGCTTCGACGAAAGTCCGGCTTCTTATTGTCCTCACTGACAACAGGACCAACGGCCAATTGCACGAGCGTGTGGTTGGCAGCCGAGACTACAATGAAGCTCTCGCTATCACCCTCGCCCCAGTTGATTGGCTGAGGAAAGTTAGATGAACGCTCATAGCCAAAGAAACGCTCTTCCACGAAGCGCCCATTATCGCTTTGGAAACGCACCGCCATGAGAGACTTCTTTCCGCCGCTCAAGTAAAAGTAGATGAGATCCAAACGATCATCGTGATTGAGATCCATAACCTGAAGACCACGAGGATCATCATAGATGCAGGAGTATCGTAACGGACGGGCTTCCAGATCGCCGTCCGAAAATATTAAAAAGCCATCTGACACTGTGCATAGCAGATCGTTCTTCCCATCCTTGGCCAGATCGCCTAACCAAAGCGCTCCTGTCGTGGTCGCCAGGTCTTCAAACTCATAGATGGTCTTTGCAGACCAATCTCCTTTGTCGCCTTGCAGATGCACCACAATCTCGTCGCGATCATTTGTGTAAACAAGATCCGTCCGTTTGTCGTCGTTCAGATCGCCAAAGGCGAGATCATAGGCAATGCCTCCTGTGAGAACCTTGACGCGCTCAAACCGCGCATCTTTAAGCACAGGCTCCCACCGATCTACCGCGGTTTTTCGCTCTGTCTCCCCTGCCTTCTCGCCGGGGGCCAGCTGATAATAGAGATCAATGCGAGCATCGTCGTTGTTGATCACGGCGAGGTCCTGATGACCGTCCGCATCGAGATCCGCAGCGGTAAGATCACGAGAATCCCACTGGATCTTGATGATTTCCGGCTCGGACAAAACCACGGACGGCTCAATCGCGTGGACGGTCGCCCACCCAAACCCAAGCACGAAAACAATGGAAGCCGCCTGACCAAGCCTACTTATCATTTGGTAGAAGAATCCCTTTCCCGAAGAACCCATTCTTCTCCATGTAGCCTGCACTTACAGCAAACCCTAATAAAGCACGCCACTCATTCTCAGAGAGTTTGTGATCCCAATCCACCACTTCACTCATCTCAGCCTGAGGAAACTGAGAAAGCATGTTGGTCATCGCGGTCATGAGCTGGGCGGTATTGAGATAGTTCACCTCGCAGTAACCAGGCTCAAACTGAGCTAGGGCCGATTTCACATGAGCGACATCCCAGAGTGACTTGCCTGGGCGCTCGATATTCGAGAGCACCTTGCGCAGGAGCTCCCCCTTCCCAATAGAGAGCACAAAATAGCCCTTGGTAAAGAGATAGGAAATCTTTGTGGGCGCACCAGGAGCCATGCCAGGCGCCTCAAAAGTGTGCAATTTGTGCCCCAAGAACTCGGAAGGCTCAAAAGCGATGCCAGTCAGGCCTGATGCGAAGGCAAGCACCTTATCAAACGCAACTTCAAAGCCTTGCTCGTTCTTCAATCCTGCCATGATCACCATCTCATCCTGCATCACCTGCTGGCCATCCGCACCCATGGACTGGAGCGTAATGATTTCGGGCTTAAGATTCCCTAACAAATCTTTTTCGATTGAAACACCGAGCTGGCCTTCAGCGCCAGCAAGCTGCGCCTTCACCATGGGCATCATGGCGGGCATGACTGAATCGAGCATACCCAGGAGCGACTTGTACATGCCCTCAAAACTGCACAGAGAGATCGAAGCGGAGCCCACATCTTGCGGAATGAATGGCGTCTTTGGCATCGGCCCATTCTTGTAGGCGATCAGATTCATCAACCCACTGCGCTTGGCAAAAAGGAGGCCAGAATCCATCTCGGTCGCCTCATCGTCAAACTTCATGCTGAGATCTAGACTTTGGAGATCCGCCAGGCCCAGAGCCCCCCAAATCTTCTCAATGGTCACTCCCATCCCCGCAGCTTGCTCACCAAGAAGACCATCCTTCTCCGCTTTCAGAGCAGCAGCCTTCCCAATGGCGATCATTGGACTTAAATTCACATGAAAATGCACATCACTGTCAGGGCTTTTCTTGTGGAAGGTCCCGAAAGCGCCGTCCGTAAGTTTGGCGCCAGCCACACCCTTCTTGATCGCGTCAATCGTCTCCTCGACCGCCTTGCGAGGCGAACCAACAATACCAATTTCACCGACCTGCGCATAGGCGAGGACATCATAACTCTTCGCCATCTTGGCTGGTGTCTCGCGAGCTACGTAGATCGTCTGCCCATTGGTAACCACCTCAGTCATCTCATATTTGTCGCCCTCTTCTTTGGACTCCTCCATCACGTCTTCGATGAGTTGAGACCATCTCTCTGTGAATGCCTTGCCATTTCCTGGCACTTTCCCCACCATCACCATGCGCATTTCTTCAGCCAGGAGATCTGTGAAACGCTCCTTAACTTCGAGGTCAACGGAATCAAAGTCTTGGGCCTCCTCCATCACCATGGCAAAAACTTCGAAAGGGAGGCTATTGACCGACACCACCATTTCCCCATCGAAGGTCTCCATGGCCTTCTTCATCGCCGTTGTCATCGCATCTAATTCCCCACCGCCCTTCAGTTTCTCCACTCCAGGCGCGATAAATTTCTGAAACTTTGGATTGATCCAGGTCTGACCTAACGGAGAAGCTTTCAGACGCTCAGGGAGCTTCGTTGCATCTGCGGCATGCATCACGATCAGAGCATCCGCAGGAATGAGTTCAATGAGCGCTTCGTCTGCAGCCTGCACAGAGAAACTAAAAGCACCGGCCGCGACAATCGCGCCACATAGAGTAGGTTTGATAGAATTCCAAGTCTTCATGATAAGTAGGTTTGGCAGTAGAAAGTGACAGTAACGTTTAGGATTGAGAAGTGACCGCAGCATCTTCCGCCGGACCCGTTTTCACCGGAAGATCTTCGGCCTTGGGATGCGCTCCAGGAGGATCCAGATAACGGAAACCCGCATTCGGATTTCGCGGATCGAAAGCATACGCATCTTGGTTCTCCAAGAAGAGACGCAGCAGACTAGCAGGAATAGCGAAACCTAGCCCTTCAACACCGGCCTGAACCATCTTCATGTTGAGCACGCCGACCACCTCACCCTGTAAATTAAAGAGTGGCCCACCGGAGTTCCCAGAGTTGATCTCAGCCGTATGCTGAATGTAAAAAAGGCCCCCTGAAATCACACGATTACGGACACTGACGATGCCTTGGGAAACTGATCGCCCCAAACCTCACGGACTCCCAATTGCGAAAACGGATTGGCCGGACCGCACACCACCGCCCGCTTCGACCGGCACATGCGCAAAGTCTGGACTCTCTTCGCCTTCAATCTTGAGGAGAGCGAGGTCGAGAACGGGGCTCGTGGCGAGAATTTTAACGTTCTGTTTCTGGATTTTCTCAAGCTCCCGCGAAGTCTGCCTGAAGATCATGATCGTGATCTTGTGTTCACCCGCAATGACATGATTGTTCGTGATGACATAGCCATCGGGGTGAATAACAAAGCCGGAACCCAATCCAGAAGGCGTCCCGATCTGGACAACAGCCTCGCCCACGATCTCTGCGTTCTCTTTAACCGACCGCGTCTGCGCGTTCGCTTGTTTTGAAAACAGGCTTTGCCCAGACGGCGTTGTCGAAACCAGCTCCTCTTCGGACGCAGCCACATCTTCCGTCACACCCGCCTCCTCGATCCCGGAAATCGCTTCAGACGGGATGTTCAGCACGTCGAACCCCACGTCCAGGAAGAGATGCTTCTCGGATTTCTTGAGCACTTCTCCCTCCAACCTATTCCCATTTTTTAGAAGAATCGTCTCGGCAAGACTCAACAAAGAGCCCAATATGCTGACCGAGAGGAAGAAAGAGAGAAAACGCTTCACCTAACGCAATGATGAAACCTATCTGCCCGGGTGCAAGTGAGATCCGAAATTCTCCTGGGAAAGGTTGTTCGAGTCCGATCTGTTAGACATTCGCCCAAGCCCCTTTGGCCCCGCTGTTAAAGAGGGCCTCAATGACACGCATATTGGCTAAAGCATCCTCAATCGGCGTTGGCACGGGGCCATCCTCTAAGATCGCCCTCGCCCAGAGATCCCCCTGGATGGTGTATTGATCGCATATCGGGAAGGCGATTTCCTCAATAGATTCCCCCTGTTGCAACCAGAGCTTACAAGGCACGTCGGGCGGTGCATTGAAGGGAATTTCAATCTCAACTCGCCCAGTCGTGCCAAAGATTTGCACCCGCTGGTATGGCACCATTTGCGTGGAACAGGTAAAATTTGAAGTGTGCGTACCGAAATCGAGTAACCCCAGAGCCACGCGGTCCACGCCAAAGCTCGGGTCGTTCTCAATTATGCCCACGACCCGCTGTGGCTCAGCATCGAAGAGGAAGCGCGAAAGCGAGATGCAATAGCAGCCAATGTCCATCAGTCCACCTCCTCCTATACCGTCCATGTTACGTATGTTCGAAGCATCGTCGTTGTAGTACGAGAAGGCAGATTGTATTGTCTTCAATTCGCCAATGGATCCGTCCGTCGCCAGTTGCTTTGCCTTCACCCACTGCGGGTGATGTCGATACATGAAGGCCTCCATCACCTTCAGGTTAGGATACAGCCCCCCAGCATCGACTAGCGACCTTGCTTCATCGACGGAAAGGCCAATCGGCTTCTCGCAAAGAACGTGTTTTCCCGCTTCCAGCGATTTGATAGACCATGGCACATGCAAGTGATTTGGCAGCGGATTATAGATCGCATCGATGTCAGGATCGTCAAGAAGAGCATCGTAGCTACCGTAGGCCTTCTCGATTCCTAAATCATCCGCCACAGCTCGCGCTTTCGATTCGTCACGAGAAGCCAACCCACAAACTTCCGTCATGGCCCCCCGCTGCATCGCAGGAATGACTTTCGCCGTCCCAATGAGTGCAGTGCTCAAAATGCCTATACGAACCTTCTTCTCCGCTCTCATGATGGAGACCTTAGAGCCTGTATTTCCCTGTTCTCCAGTAGAATCCAACGGAAATCTCGCTCAGCATTGACCCATCACCCGCGAAGTGTATTCAGTGGAAGGTTCATGGCCAAGCCCCTCCTTCTCATCACCGGCGCGACTGGCAAAGTCGGACGTCATTTCCTTCGTGCCGCTCTAAATGATTCCAAGCTCGAAGGCTATCGCTTTCGAGCACTATGTCACAAACGCACCCTGCCAGTGCATGATCGGGTCGAAACCGTGAATGGCTCCATTTCCGATCGCGGACTCGTCCAACAAGCCATGCGGGACGTCACCCATGTCGTTCACTTGGCGACCTGCAAAGAAACGCCAGAAGACGTTATGGACGTCACTGTAAAAGGGCTCTTCTGGTTGCTGGAGGAAGCCAGGATTTCCGATAGGTTCCAACAGTTCCTCCTTATCGGAGGCGATGCCTGTGTCGGACACTTTCATTATCCTCACGAGAAGCCGGTAACCGAGGCGCAACCCCACTCTCCGTACCCCGGATGCTACGCACTCTCAAAAGTCCTCGAAGAGGTTCTCCTCGAGCAATACTACCTCCCTTACAAACTGAACGGTTGCTGCCTGCGTGCGCCGTGGATCATGGA
>JAACDM010000176.1 GCA_009936795.1 Verrucomicrobiaceae bacterium
ACATCCAATTGAGGTCGCACCCGAACCACTTCACGGTGAAGTCCTTGGGAAGCTTGATGTCGCGCTTGCCTCCGTTTGGCAGGTAGACAAGATAGAGTTCATCGGGTTTGGCGAAGCAGTAGGCCTCGGTTGTGTGCTTCGGATTGCCGATCAATTCGTTTGCGCTGAACATGTCGCCGAGCGGGAACTTCTGTTCTTTGAAGGGGTTGAGCGCGCGGCTGCAGTAGTCCCAGCTAAGATCGCGGAAGCGCCAGTCTTCACAGATGAGGTCATTTTGCGGGAGCTTGTATCCGAAGTAGTATTCCACGCCGCTGCCGCCTGCCATGAGCGTTCCCCACAGGGCAAACTTGCGGGTGTCATCGACGCTTGGATTGTCAACGTTGTCAGCCATGCCTGGATAGCCAGAATCGGCAGACATGCCTTCGCCGGCCTTCTCTTCAAAGACAAGATCTGGCGAGGCGATGGGCTTCGTGAGAGAAACGGCTGCTATCGCGTTGGCGGTGAACAGACTGGTAAACAACAAGAGGCGAGAGGTTTCCATAGATACTATTTCTGGATCGACGAAGGAGCACATTTAACCATCGTGCCCAGGAGTATCTCTGCGCATTTCCACAGAATCCTTGTGAAAATTCGGCGGCAAGAAACTGTGGAAGTTGCCTGGCGCGTCCGACGTCTCTCTATATAAGCAATTGACGCCGACACTCGTTAGGATGAACGGCGCGGCATCGACCTGTCTCCAGCCCTCCGATAGAATGCATCCTTGGGTGCCTCTTTTTATGAGTGACTGCGGAAGGTAGCAATTGGGTTGACTCTTAACAGCTTACCCGATTGAACAGGGCATGATTATTGCTGCTGCATCATCGCTGCCTGTGGGTCCGCTCATTGCCTTGCTCATCTTTGGCATCGCGCTCCTGCTCGTGCTCATCCTGCGCTTTAAACTGCAAGCCTTCCTATCGTTGATTGTCGTCTCTGTCGTGGTTGCTGCCGTGTCGAAATTCGTCAATCCAGACGCAGTTCCGCTCACGCAGGTGGCGTCGACGATTGTCAATAGCATGGGTGGAGCCTTGGGGTTCATCGCAACGATCATTGGCATAGGAGCGATCTTCGGAGCGATCTTGGAACACTCTGGAGGGACCCAGTCTTTGGCCACTTCCTTGGTCAGACACTTCGGCGTCGAGCGGGCTTCCTGGGCAATGCTGTTGACGGGCTTCGTCATCTCCATCCCGGTTTTTCTCGATGTGGCCCTCGTCATGCTGGCTCCGTTGCTCTATGCGCTGGCCCGCGATTCAAAGAAACCGCTTCTCTACTTTGGTCTTCCGTTAGTTGCAGGTATGGCGGTGACTCATGCTTTTGTGCCACCTACTCCCGGGCCTGTTGCGGTGGGTTTTATTCTCGGTGTGAATCTGGGGTGGGTGATTCTCTTTGGCATGATTGTGGGGCTTCCCACTGCGATCATTTGTGGACCTTGGTTGTGTTCACGATTCGCGAACAAATTCGAGATTCCCTTGCCTGAGCTGGAAGCACAGCCGGAAGCGGATGGGAAAGGATTGCCGGATTTCAAATTCATTCTGTGGCTGATTGCCATACCTATTGGCCTCATTCTTACGGGAACAGTTCTTGAGCAGATGACGGCTTCTAGTTTGCCAGAAGGTTTATCAAATGCAGAGCGAAACACCGCTCTCACTACTGCCATGGCAGCCTCTTCCCCCACGATTCAATTCTTCTATTTCCTCAGCCATCCTGTCATTGCGCTGCTTTTGTCCACGCTCATGGCGCTCTACTTCCTGGGGACTCGGCGAGGGATTGATCGTGAGACCTTGCTAGAAATCTCCACGAAAGCATTGGGCCCTGCCGGGATCATCATTCTTATCACTGGTGCCGGTGGCGTGTTTAAAGGGGTCCTCAAAGAGACTGGCATTACCACGGCTCTGGCTGAGCTGTTTGGAAACTCGGGCATTCCCATTCTTGTTCTCGCGTGGATCTTCGCAACACTCGTTCGAATCGCTCAGGGGTCCGCCACCGTAGCGATGCTGACGGCGGCCGGTCTGATGGCAGGATTCATCGATGGTCTAAGTCAGCCGCAACTTGCCCTCGTCACCATCGTTATCGCTGCTGGGGCGACTGGTTTCTCCCATGTGAATGATTCCGGTTTCTGGATGATCTCGCGCTACTTTCGTATGTCAGAAGCTCAGACTTTACGAACCTGGACGATCATTTCCACCGCTATTTCCGTGATCGGCTTCGTGTTTGCACTCATCCTCTGGATGTTCGTCTAACAGTGCATTGTCGACGATGCCGTAAGCATGAATATTGTCAGGGCGACTCTTATCAATGACTAAGGGCTCAGCGTCGAGGTTGTTTTGCTGAGAACAGACAAACAGATCATGCGCTGAGAATCTAGGGTGTGTTTGATAACGGTTTCGCCTTGCTGTTTTTAAGATAGGTGGTAGGGTGTGTGGCACCAACATACATATTATGACTCAGATCAACGAACACGCCAAGGCGGAGGCTCAAGCCAAACGCCTAAAAAA
>JAACDM010000736.1 GCA_009936795.1 Verrucomicrobiaceae bacterium
GGGGTAGTTAGTATATTTTAGATTCGTGGAGAAGACAATCGGCACGGTGATGCAAACCCATCCCTATCGGGAAACGAGTCTGCTCGTGCAGTGGTCAACACAGACTCATGGTATCATTCGCACGGTGGCAAAGGGGGCCCGGCGACCCAAGAGCGGTTTCGCTGGAAAGCTAGATCTGTTTTTTAAAGTCGAGTTTGGCTTTGTCCCAAGTCGGAGTTCCTCTCTCCACACGCTGACTGAGGTTGCGTTGTTGGATCCTCGTATTGGGTTGCGCCAGAGTTATTTACAGACTCTAGCCGCTTCTTACTTTACGAAACTGTTGGCTTTAGTAAGCGAGGAGGAAACACCGCTGGGAGACCTTGCTGGCCTGTTAGAGCGAGGGCTTGGTTATCTCGCGACCCAACGGCCGACTCGCAGAGCAGTCCTCTTTTTTGAGGGCGAGGCTGCAAACCTTCTTGGTTTAGGCGATCGAGGCTTGGAAGGAATCGGGGAACTGTACGGAAGAATTCCATCGATTCGGAAAGAACTTTTGCAGAAGGTGGGAAGTTAGCTAAGATGCTCAGAACTAAGTCCCAGATCTGAGAATTATATAAGATTTGGCCGCTTCATTCCTTGCCAATCAGCCATGGCTTCTCACCAGCAATCGAATCTCTATAAGATCCTTACCGAACGGCTCCGTGAGCATCTTGATTCAGGTGATTTGGAGCGGGCGGAGAAGATTGCCAAAACGGCTGTGGATTCTGCGCGTCGGTCAGCACAGAGTCACGATGAAAATCTGCCTCTGCTTCTGGAGACGCTTCGCGAGCTAGCGGCATTGCGGCTGGCTTCTGCTGACGTCAATGGTGCAGCAATTGTTTACCAGGAAGCCTTTGGGCTGGCGCGGGGAAACCGATTTGTGTCGCCTGAGCAGATTGCCTTCCTCAAGAGTGAGCTTGCCGGAGCGCTGGATCGTCAGGGTAAGGGAGAAGAAGCCGTACCCCTATATCAAGATGCGGTGGAAATCTTCGAAAGTGCCACGGTGAACGAGCCGGTGCTGGCAGCCAAGATTCGGAATAATCTGGCTCTCATCTTCAAGGAGAAAGGCAGACTCGAGCTCGCGGAGGAGCATTATTTGGTCTCTTTGAACGTTTACGAACTGGCCTGCGGGCCCGAGTCTTTGGAGGTTTCCTCTATTTTTAACAATATCGGCGGACTTTATCAGGCTGCAGGTCACTTGAAACGCGCTGTCGAGATGCATGAGCGGGCTTGGGGGCTGCGTGAGACGCTCGCGGGCGAGGGAAGCCTCGATGCAGGTCAATCTCTCAGCAATCTGGCTGCCGCTCACCATGCCCTTGGCGAGTATGCTGAAGCGGATGGCTTTTACAAGCGGGCACGGACGGTCCTGGCAGAGCATCGGGCGATAGCTCCCGAGGTCTGCGAGATTGCGGAGAGCAATCACAGAGTTCTCTTAGAAGAAGCCGGCGACAAGCTTGTGCCAGATGATCAAGACGACCTCGAATCGTTACCGGTGCCAACGGTTTTCCATGATTCTGTGAGGTTGACGCGGCAGTTGGCGCTTGGGTAGCCTACGACGTCTAGAGAAACGGATGCCAAATCGTGGGGTTCGAGTTTCTACTTAGTTCTGTTCTCTCCCTACCATGCTCACGATTCAAGGAAACGACTCCGGCGAAGCCTTCTGTGATGGCTTTACACGACGAAACTTTCTCCGCATTGGCGGTCTTGGGATGGCCGGCATGGCTCTGCCTGATGTGTTGAAGGCGGAGGCGGCTTCCGGGCGTAAGCCTGGTGAGAAGGCGGTCATCATGATCTTCCTTCCTGGTGGCCCTCCTCACCAGGACATGTTCGATCTCAAAATGGATGCTCCCTCGGAGATTCGCGGGGAGTTCTCGCCTATCTCAACCAATGTGCCTGGCATTCAGATTTGTGAGCACTTCCCCAAGCTTTCCAAGATGATGGACAAGCTCGCCATCATTCGGTCGGTCGTGGGGGCCACGGGTGATCATGATGCCTACCAATGCATGACGGGACGCCCACCAAAACGAAATTTGCCTCCTGGAGGCTGGCCGTCCATTGGTTCGGTCATGTCTAGTTTGCAAGGCTCTAGCACAGATGCGGTGCCTCCTTTCGTTGGGCTCGCACCGAAGATGGGCGAGATGCGTTGGGCTGATCCTGGTCGTCCGGGATTTCTTGGACCTGCGCACGCGCCCTTCCAACCCAATGGAGGCGGCAAAGGGGACATGGTGCTGAACGGTATCACGTTAGATCGCCTGTCTGATCGTAAGCAGTTGTTAGCGAGCTTTGATCAGTTTCGTCGTGCGACGGACAGCTCAGGTTCGATGGAGGGCTTAGATTCGTTTACCCAACAAGCTTTCGGTGTATTGACCTCTAGCAAATTAGTTGAGGCTATGAACCTCGACAACGAAGACGCTAAGGTGAGGGAGGCGTATGGGAAGGGTATTGCCAAGAATGTCGCTGATGGGGGGCCGCGTCTGATGGAGCAGTTTCTTATGGCGCGGCGATTGGTGGAGTCCGGCGTGCGTTGTGTCACGTTGGCATTTAGTCGTTGGGATTGGCACGGTGGAAATTTCAAGCGTGGCCGCACGGACATGCCGATGTTGGACCAAGGGGTCTCTGCTTTGGTTAACGACCTGCATCAACGGGGATTAGATAAAGACGTGTCAGTCATTGTTTGGGGCGAGTTTGGACGTACGCCAACGATCAATGCTCAAGGTGGTCGCGATCACTGGCCGCGGGTTTCTTGCGCAATGCTCGCCTGTGGTGGGATGCCTACTGGCCAAGTCATCGGATCGACAGCCCGGTTGGGTGGAGAGGCTTCAGACAGGCCTGTCCATTTCCAAGAGATTCACGCGACACTCTATCGCAATATTGGAATCGATGTGAAGTCTGCTACGGTTAACGATCTTACTGGTCGTCCTCGTTTCCTCGTCGATCAGGAATATGGGCCTCTTCCCGAATTGATCTGATCGATAGTGGGAGATCGCCCAGGCAAGCCCGACTGGTTGTGCAAGTCTCGTAGCATGAGTAACGCTGCAAATCGCCATGTCCTATTTGTAGACGGGGTCTGCGTGCTCTGTCATCACTCCGTCGCGTTTTTTAGTAAGATCGATTATTATAAGGTTTTGACTTTTGGGACACTCCAGGGAAAGACGGCCGAGGGTGTTCTCGCTGGGACGCCTCAGGCGATGGAACGCAAGGGCGTGCAGTCCGTTATCTATGTGCGGCACTGTGGGACGCCCGAGCAGGAAATTTATGTGCGCTCAACCGCTGCTTTGCAGGCTTTGAAGGACATTGGTGGCTTTTGGCATCTGGTCTCCTGGCTCCGAGTCGTTCCACGCTCGCTTCGAGATTTCATCTACGATCTCATCGCCAAGTACCGTTACCGTTGGTTTGGAAAGCTCAGTGCTTCTTGTCCATTACCAACCGAGGACGAAGCGGCTCGTCTTGTTTCCTGACATTTTATTTGTATCAATGATTCTCATGCGTTTTCTCATCTTCTTTCTCCTCACGCTTTCGTGCGTTTGTGCAGACTTTCCTTGGCCAGATAAGAGTGGCCCTAACAAAGACGGACATGTGGGGGCGGCGCATGTAAAAGGTGTCGTAACGTCGTGGGATGAAGCGAGTGGGAAACACATCGCTTGGAAGACGGCGCTGCCTGAAGAGGGGCATTCTACTCCTGTCATTGATACGACCTCCTTGTGGTTTACCAGTGCCAGTAAGGATGGCACCAAACAGTATGTTGATGTTGTCGATTGTAAAACCGGCGAGCTCATTCATCATCACCTTGTCTTTGAAAATGAGGATCCAGAGCCGTTAGGAAATGGCGTGAATAATTATGCGGCGCCTTCCTGTGTCATCGATAATACAGGGCTATACGTGCATTTTGGAACTTAGGGGACCACGAAGCTTAATCCAAAGACATTGGAAAAGCTTTGGGAGCGGCGCGACATTAATGCTAGGCATTTCCGCGGGCCGGGTTCGTCTCCCGTGCTCTACAAGGATCGTCTCATACTCACCATGGACGGAATTGATCAACAATATGTGGCCGCACTGAACAAGGACACGGGCAAGACCATCTGGAAGACGAATCGGACGACGGATTATGGTGATCTAGACAAGGACGGAAAGCCGGAGAGGGAAGGGGATAACCGCAAAGCCTACGGTACGCCTAGCATTGTGTCGGTAGCAGGAAAGGATCAGCTCATTTCGGTCGGCTCACGTGCGATGTTTGGTTACGATCCCGAGACTGGGAAGGAACTGTGGACCATTCCACATGCGAACTTCAATGCGGCCGTCCGGCCGGTATCACGCGATGGGATGCTCTTTGTGAACACGGGATCGTCGCGCGCGCACTTGTTGGCCATAAGGTTGGACGATAAGATGCAGGGCGACATTAGCAATTCACACGTCGTCTGGGATCGAGCGAAACGGAACAGCCGATTCTCTGGACATGTGTTGGTCAACGATCGCATCATCCAGTCTACCGAAGGCGGAATCGTTTCCTCCATTGATCAAAAATCTGGTAAACAGATTTGGTCCGACCGCTTACCGGGCACCTACATGGCGACACCCATTGTTGTGGGAGATCTGGTCTATTACGCTAACGAAACAGGCCAGAGTCGCGTGATCAAGGTGTTGGGTGACAAGATGGAAATCGTTGGCGAGGGCGAGCTTGAAGTGGGCATCCAAGCTTCAGCGGTTGTTGCTGATGGCGCGTTGTTCTTTCGTACTAAGACAATGCTTTACAAACTCGCCCCATGAAATGGGTCTTACAGTCTATACTGCGGCTCCAGCCCTAGGTGTAGTTCTTACCTTAGGTCCAGTAAGTGCGGTGCCACCAGGAATCGTCGAGATTCCCCGTGCCACTGATGATGTGGGCGCCCTCACCTTCCTAATCTTCGGTGCGACTATGCATGACCTCGAGTTTGTCGCGAGTTTTGCCGCAGAGCTTCTTGTTGTATTTCGACTCCAACCGATTCCCTTCCAGGTCAAAGTCTTGCAGGCGCTTGTCGATGTGCTTGCCATCGGTGGATAGGAGATCGTTTAACGCTTGCGGCATGTTGAGGATTTCTTGCAGCAACTATAGGTCCTCGCCTGTGCTTGGCACTTTGTCATCCATCACAATCTCCTCGATCTTCTCGCTGGTGTCAGCGTTGAGGATGAGAAATCGCATGCCGCCATCAACGAACATGGATCGACCAGCCACGGCATAGATCTTGTTGTCATGAATGATTACGCTACCATGTAAGGGATGGCTGTATTCGAGCTGCTCGAAATACATATGACGGCTACTGGCTAGTGCCGCTTAATACTTCCAAATCAATGATCCTGTTTGCAGGTCCAAGCAGTAGAGGAAGCCATCGGTGCTGCCGAAATAGGCGCGGTGCTTGTATAAATAAGCTGGGCGAAGAATCAATACGTCCTCCCACCATGAACTGCCACTTGGCTGCGCCCGTCTCAAAATCCAGTGCATGCACAACGTGTTATGCATGCTGTCATCCCTGAGATTGGCTATTGATACGTGCGCATTCAAGAATGCCATCTCCCAAAACTCACTTTGTGTTTAAGGTTTACGCTAGAAAATTTTTCTCTTTGGGGAAGACATCACTTTTACAATGATGACCTGATAGAGGTTCCGATCCCAGCGCTCCAAGGCGTAGCGGAACGCAGGTATACTGTAGGCGCTGCTCAGAGAAGGCGCGAAAACTGCCGAAAGTAAGACAGCTGTGATGAGGTGTCGGTGTATGAATGGGCTTGGAGATTAGAGACTGTGCCCTCGTAATGCGACCCATTTCTCTTTGAAGCAGGTGGTAAGCTTGGACCATGGAATCTCCTTGAAACGCCGTGACGAGCACCCTTAACTAGGGAGTATGAGGCTTCCCACGGCGCTTGCTCGAGCGGCAAATCGAGAGCCCTTGCCGCGTCGCAAGGTATTGACTTTGGGAACTGGAGTTCTCCTTTTGGGGGCAGTTGGATGGCAGGCTCTTGATAGGTCAACGAAGCGAGAACTGGTTCGCAAACAGGCCCGCGCCTTGGGTTCGGATATCACGCTGACTGCCTTGCATGAGAATGCTAACATTGCAAGAAAAGCGATCGAGCACGCTTTCATGAAGTTGGAGGAGATCGAGCAGATACTGAGTCTCTATCGTTCAGAGAGTCAAATTTTTCGCTTGAACCGTGATGGGAAGTTGGACCAAGCGCATCCGCATCTGTTGAGAGTCCTAGCCTACGCTCACAAGGTGTCTAGTGCGTCGGGGGGAGCCTTTGATATTTCGGTGCAGCCTTTGTGGAAGGCTTTTCATGAGGCGGACAAACGAGGCGTGTTGCCGAGTACACTAGACGTTGACATGGCGAGGAGTAAAGTGGGGTGGAAGCGTGTCCGGATGACAGGTGAGCGCGTCCACCTGGATGGGGAGGGAACGGCCATCACGTTGAATGGGATTGCGCAAGGTTATGCTGCGGATTGCGTGAAGCGCGTCTTGGCAGATGCGGGAATCGAGCATGCCTTGATAGATTGTGGTGAGATCAATGCCCTGGGGAATAGTTCGTCCGATGCGCCTTGGAACGTTGGGATCCATCATCCCCGCGAGTTGGATGCGTTCGTTTCTGTTGCTCAGCTATCGGAAAGGTGCCTGGCGACTTCCGGGGATTATGCCACGCGCTTTGCGGGGGATTGTCGGTGGAATCATTTGTTTGATCCAAAAACGGGGCATTCGCCTAACGAATTGGCTAGTGTGAGTGTGGTTGCGCCGACGGCGATGGAAGCAGACGCGCTCTCGACAGCGGTGTTTGTCGCTGGAGTCGAACGAGGGATGCATCTGATGCGGGCTTTCCCAAACACAGATGCCTTTCTGGTATTGAAGAATGGAAGGACACTCGTCACCAAAGGATTTCCATGCAAGGTCTAGCCCACCTTCTGTTGCTTTGGCTAGTTCTGGTCTGGCCGATGTCGGCGGCAGACGAGACCGAGGACTTGAACGTATCGACATTAAAAGGCTCAGTCTTCGCCATTCATAAGCCTGAACGTGGGTTTGAGTTTGAGGCGACGATTCGAGGAAATAAGCAGGTCTCGCGTGATCCGTATCTCAAGGTTCACCGCGTGGTGTGTATGGGTGAAGTCTATGTCGTGACTAAGAAGGCCCTGACGTTGGGTAAGCTGGTGAATGGCAATCAGCCTTTTAAACTGTCACCGAGCGAGCTCAAGAAACGGATTGCCTAGGTCGGTGGTATCCCGCCGGACTGGCTGGCTGATACCCCTTTAAATTATGCGGAGACCTTGGATCTCTCTTGGCCAAAGCCTGCGCCGTAGGGGTGGAACAATCGGAAGAATGTGGGGCATTACCTTTGGGATCGCATCAATCCGAACGAGGGAACGTGGCACAGTGGCGTGCGGCTCGTGACCCATCTACTATAAACCTCGAAAGAGGGTTCCGAATTCAACACGCGCGTGAAGGTTACTTAAGCTTCCATGTATTTCAGATTTTTGTAGGACTACGCTCGAGTCACTTATTGGTCGAAACAGGCTGGTAATAAGGTGGAACGAGATGGTGCTGTGGGGCTAGCTGAGTGTTACATTCGGCTAGGCAGTGATTCCCTGGCGCGCTCCCAGTTGAAGCACTTGCCAATTTTACTAGGGCTAATCCATTAATTCGCTTAGAGCACTAACTCATTGACTGTCAGTTCACGATGGTGATATATAGCGCTTGCAGATCCAC
>JAACDM010000177.1 GCA_009936795.1 Verrucomicrobiaceae bacterium
CGATCTTGGAAATGTGGAAGCCTTTGGGGCACCTCCGGAAACCTCAATTTCCTGCGCCAGAAGTAGCAATGTGAGTGTTTTGTGCTGATTGTAGCCCATGAAATACCGGAATCAGGACGAGGGCGGCGATCTCTTTGCGTTCATTGAGCACCAGAAGAAGGCGAAAGCGAGTCAGTCAGCGCAGCACCGAGGTTGGCAGGCTCGCTGAGATCATCGATTGGGAGGGTTTTCGAAGTGACCTCGAAGATAAACTTGGTTACGCAAACCGCGATGATAGCAAGGGCGGTCGCCCTCCCTTCGATCCAGTGTTCAGGTTCAAGGTTCTCGTGCTTCAGAAGTTCCACGGCCTTAGGGACGCTGCTGTTGAGGAACAGATCGCGGACCGTTTCAGCTTCATGCGCTTTTGGGGGCTACGTCCAGGAGATGCTATTCCAGACGCAAATACAGTGTGGGATTTCCGTGAAGCGCTAGAGCGTGACGGACGCAAGGGGAGTGAGCGTCTCTTTGCACGATTCGGCGGAATGCTAGAAGAACAAGGGCTCATTGGACACGAAGGAAGCATTGTCGATGCAAGCTTTGTCCACGCGCCACGGCAGCGAAACACGCGGGAACAGAACAAGAGTATCAAGAAAGGAGAGCGGCCAATCGAGTTCGGGAGTGACAAAGCCAAGGGAAGGCAGAAGGATTGCGATGCGAGATGGGCTCAGAAAGACAACGAGACTCACTTTGGCGACAAGAACCACGCGAAAGTGGATGCCAAGAGTAAGTTGATCATTGGGAGCGTGACGACGAGCGCCAATGTGCACGACAACAAGGTATTCCAAGACCTCGTAGATGAAACGGACAATGCAGTGTTTGCCGATAGCGCGTATCGATCCGAGGAAACTGAAAGGTATGTGCTAGGAGAATGTGACTGCGAGGGATTCATCATGTTCAAGGGTCGCCGAGGGCATCCGCTGACCGAAGAAGAGAAGGCGACAAACACCCTGCGCAGCCGGATACGAGTGAGAGTCGAACACGTCTTTGGGCGAATGAGCCAGATGGGAATGGAAGTGGTGCGAACGATTGGACTAAAGCGAGGAACCCAGCACAACACCCTGAGTAACTTGGTCTAAAACATGGACCGCAGTGCCTTCTTGCGCGGATAAGCGTCCAAATAAACGGAAACCGATGAACAAACGCGAATGACGCCATCAGAAACTGAGAAACAACTCCAGATCGATCGGTGAACAGGCCGATCTAAGGTGGATATTATTGTCAAAATCGGAGGATTATCGCTTAAAAAACTGATAGTCCCTCCACAACTGGCGTTCTGACGAGTTTTCGGAGGTGCCCTTAAGATTCAAAACACCGGAGCCAGCGAAAGGTTTGCAAGAATCGATAGATCTATCATTCCTCCCATCGCCCCTCTCAGTGAATAGCCAATGCATTGTTGCTTGCCGCCTCCACACGATGCCCTAGCATCGGAATCCATGAAGCCTACCACCCTACACGGCCTCGCGATCTTTGTGATTACTGCGATGCTCAGCGTATCAGCAGCGCGAGCGAAACCCAATGTCCTCCTCATCTGCGTCGATGATCTTAGACCCGAGTTGAAGTGCTTTGGAGCAAACTACATCAAGTCTCCTCATATCGACGCTCTCGCCGCCCGCGGAGTCGCCTTCGAGCGTCACTACGTTCAGGCACCGACTTGCGGAGCCTCACGCTACACTTTGTTAACCGGTCTCTACGGAGACCCTGGCAATGGTGCGATCTTTGCCAGAGCCGCCTCTCTGAAGAAGGATCCCAATTCTGTTCCGCCTAGCATGCCTGCCTGGTTTCGCCAACACGGTTACACCACGGTCTCGGTGGGTAAGGTCACCCATCATCCTGGAGGGCGAGGTGGAGGTGATTGGAATGATGACGCCAAACCCGAGATGCCGAACTCGTGGGATCGCCACCTTCTTCCTGAGGGCCCGTGGAAACATCCACGAGGGTGGATGCATGGTCTAGCCAATGGAGAGATCCGGAAGAACGCCAAAGATATGGCTCTGTTTCAAGCGCTCGAGGGGAACGACAATATCTACCCTGATGGCCAAAACACAGATGAAGCCATTCGACAGTTAGAACTCCTATCAAAAGACATCTCCGAGAAGCCGTTCTTCCTCGCCTTCGGGATTCTACGGCCGCACTTGCCATTTGGAGCGCCGGCAAAGTATCTCAAGCCCTATCAGAACATTGACTTGCCGATCACACCGCATCCCCAAAAGCCCGAAGGCAAGACAACGTGGCATCGCTCCGGTGAGTTCATGAAATACAACCGCTGGGGCCGCAATCCCAATGAAGATGCCGACTTTGCCTTGGAGGTGCGTCGGCACTACGCGGCTTGCGTCTCCTATGCAGACGCCCAAGTGGGTCGGATCCTGAAGCAGTTGGATGATCTTGGCAAACGAGACAATACGATTGTCGTACTGTGGGGCGACCATGGCTGGCACTTGGGCGAACACGCCATTTGGGGAAAGCACGCACTCTTTGAGGAGTCTCTGCGTTCCCCTCTTGTTATTAGTTACCCTGGAATGCCGAATTCGGGCACGGCAACCAAGGCGACGGTGGAGACCTTAGACGTCTTTCCCACCTTGGTCGAACTCGCGAAACTCCCAAAGCCATCATACACCCAAGGCGAATCGCTCGTAGCAATGATCAATGCGCCAACCAAATCGAAAGGTCATCCCGCCATCAGCTATAGCAAAAATGCGCAGACCATTCGAACAGCGACCCATCGGCTCATCGCGCACAAGGACGGACACCTCGAACTCTACGATCATCAAACCGCCGACGGAGAGACGAAGAATCTAGCAGACGCCCAACCAAAACTGGCCAAACAACTGCGTGCGAAGCTTGACCGCAGACTCAACCGACCACTGAACGAGCCACCCGTGATGGCTTACGTGGGCACCTACACCTCACCTCTTCAGAACATGCGACCTACCCAAGTCGATTTACCACCAGGCAATGGCCGGGGCATTCATCTCTTTCGCGTAGACCGCAAGACGGGAGCACTTACGGCTGACAGTGTCGTTGAAATGGGTAACAGTCCGAGCGCCCTGGCCTTCAACGAAGCCAAGACCCGTCTATACTCGGCCAACGAAACCGAACGCATCGGCGATAACGAGGCCGGCTCCGTGAGTGCGTTCAAAGTCAATCCAATCAGCGGCCAGCTCACACTATTGAACAGTATCAGTTCCTGCGGCAAAGGACCCGCACACCTCAGCGTGCATCCATCAGGGAAGTTTGTCTTGGTGGCGAACTACTTCGGTGGCTCCGTCGCCGTCCTGCCTATCCAACCGGATGGTAGTCTAGGCCCTGCGACTGATGTTAAGCAGGACAGCGGTACCGTCGGCCCTACGAAAGCGACCAACGCCCCACCGGGAAGCTTCGCCTTCAGCGGCCATGATCAACCACATGCCCATATGATCGAACCCGACCCTTCTGGTAAGTTCGTCGTGCATTGCGATCTGGGGCTGGATCAAATCCTCGTTTGGAAGTTCGACGAAACCATCGGCAAGCTGAGCCCAAACGAGCCACACATCACGGCGTTGCCTCCGGGCGACGGACCACGCCACTTCTACTTTCATCCGAATGGGAAGTGGCTCTATTCAATTCAAGAAGAAGCTTCCAACGTCGTCCTCTTCGATTTCGACTCGGATACTGGTCGACTCACCTCTCGCCAAACGATTTCCAGCCTACCACCCCGCTACGCTGGGAGCAGCTTTGCCTCGGAAATCATGGTCTCGGATGATGGCAACTTCGTCTATGCTGGCAACCGTCTGCACGATAGCGTTGCAATCTTCGCCGTCAGCGAGACAGGCACTCTAGACTATCTCGGAGAAGAGGCCACCCGTGGAAACTACCCGCGAAGTTTTAATGTCGATCCCACCGGGAACTTTCTCTACATCTGCAATCAACGCGCCGATCACCTTGCCACGTTTCGTATCAACGACAAAACGGGCGGTCTCTCCTTCACCGGCCACTACACGCCAGTCGGCAATCCCTCCATTATCGTGTTCCGCGAACTCGACAGTAAGTAGGCTTTTAGTCAACGCATTCCAATTCTATCATGCACCGTTCAAGTTTTATTCCACTATCGTTCTCGCTTTTCGCCGCTTGGCTATCCACTAGCCTCTTCGGTATGGCAAGTCCCGTGAATTACACTAGTACGGCATCGATTTCCAAAGGCAAGCACCTCGTCTTCATCGCGAGTGACCACGAGTATCGCGGCGAAGAAACGCTTCCCGCCCTTGCGCGAATTCTTTCAAAGCACCACGGCTTTGATTGCACAGTACTATTCGGGTTAGATGAGAATGGCGAGATCCAAGCTGGCGCCTCAAACATCCCAGGCCTCGAGGCGCTCGATTCGGCAGATGGGATGGTGATGTTCACTCGTTTCCAGGCCCTACCGGATGAGCAGATGAAACACATCGACGCCTACTTAAAACGTGGGCGTCCGGTTATGGGGCTACGCACCTCTACTCACGCCTTTAAGTATGGAAAGAAAGAAAGTGCTTACACCAAGTATGACTTCCAATCGAAAGCAAAGGACTATGAACGCGGATTCGGTCACCAAGTCCTAGGCCAAACTTGGGTGGGTCACTACGGAAGGAACCACAGACAAAGCACACGGATTACCATTGTCGATGGCAAGAGGACGCACCCGATCTTGCGGGGCGTGAAGGACATTCACGTGCAGTGTGGCGGCTACAATGCGGAGCCACAGGACGACTGGAACATCCTCACGATGGCACAACCGCTCATGAGTATGGAATTCGACGGCAAGCCTGACGCGAGCAAACCACCCATGGCATCCGAATGGACGCGTGAGTATGCCGGAGGCGATGGCAAGAAAGGACGCGTGTTCACCTCCCTCTATGGCGCTTCCGAAGATATCCTGAACGAGGGCTATCGCCGCATGTTAGTCAACGCGACTTACTGGATGCTGAACCTGGAAGACCAAATCGAAGGCGACGCCTCTATCGACTTCGTCGGCAAGTATCAGCCTAATACCTTTCGTGGAGGCGGTTACGCCCGCGGGATTAAACCTAGTGCATACAACGGCTTCGATAGCCCCATCCCTGCGAACAACAACGTAGTGACTCGCAAGAAACGGACAAGAAAAACTGCCGAGTAGAGGAGGGAACAATTTCACCCAGCAATACAAAAAGAAACCCCTCGTCCGGACATGCGGACAAGGGGCTCAAGGGACTCAAATAGAATTTAGTTAGGAAATAAAAGAGAAATTCAGGAAGTCTTCTCCTTCTTCTTGACCGTCTTCACTTTGTAGGTCGAGGCCTTCTTACCTAAGGCTTTGACCAAGGCTTTCTTGGTGAGGGCTTCACCTGTAGTCATCACAACCACACTCTGAGTGCCTGGCTTTTCGCCAGCCGCAATCTTAATTTCGGAAACACCATCGAGCTTCTTGAACGCCGCACGGACATCCTTCTTACAGCCAGCTCAAGTGACGCCAGTCATGCCGACCTCGTAAGCGGTCGCTTTCTTCTCCTCAGCAAAGCCGGATACGAGTCCGAGAGCCATGGTCAATGCCATGATAAATTTTTTCATAATAATAATATAATAGATTGGATGAGAGTCCCGAAGGCCAAGAAACTAGCTACCGCTAGCACCAAACGACCTCCAATATAGCGAACGAACGAAAGGGCCAATTGATCCAGATTATTTCGAGAAACCGTCAACCCAGGCTCTTCGGCCAAGTTGAGCGCTCTTTGCGAATTTCATTCCTGCACTTTTTAAAGGTCACTTCCGCAATTTCCTTAGTGGCAATCCCTTCGACTTCAGCACGATGAGCGGCCTCCTTGTCTCTCGGATTGGAAGCCACAGATCGGTGACAGCCATACCCGCACTCGCACTCGCTTCGTGGATGGAACGTCTCAGTAACTCAAAACTAAGGAGCTGTAGTATGAAGGCTACTTAAAAGGCAGCCTGTCGTGGATCCTTGAAGGCCTTGAGAGTGATGACAGTGATCACCCAAAGAATGCCTTTGCAGAAAGCCCTGAATCCATAGCCACGCGTCTGGTCGAGCTAGCCAAGGATCGATCTGATTTCAAATCAGGGACTAGTGCTGTCGTCGTCTTAGCTGCCAAGCGAGATCATCGCGACGATCGGCTATTGGAGATTGCCTCTCGTCAGACGAACGTCGCACACTTCGCACTGGTCATTCTCGACGACTATGAATGGAAGGGAACCCGCGACTGGGTAACAGCTACAATCAAGCGATTGTAGAATGCTAAAGTAACGCCCGATACTGAGTCTAGAAGCGCCTTGGGTCTATTCTCTGCAAACGACTTACAAGACAGTGTTAAGGAGTTAGCCACTTGGCAAGCTCAGCACGATCCCGATGGGCTAGTCCAATCAAGCAAGATGTTATTGGTTTCTTCAAAAGCCCCCTTAAGAAACACTTTGGCATTGGCATCAGATCAACTTCCTTCATCGCTCGGCCAGAAAACCATCTTGCAAGGATTCCAAGATGGCAAACAGTCCGATGACCAAACGCTTCTGCTGGGGCTCTTCGAGGCCGTGCATTCATGGCAATTGGGAAGCACCCAAGCAACTCCTCGCTGAAATCGAAACTCTACCGAAAGGCAAACCAAACTCCTATTGGAACAGCCAACAAGAAGACGCCATCGAAGCCCTCATGCAGGCCGAACTAAACCCAAGAAGTTTTGTGGCTGTCCATCTGCATCTCCTTTCGATATGATTCTTAGCATGATAGGTCGACGACATTTCCTGACCACAGCCGCTCTGGCGAGTTCCGCGACGGCGTTGCGGGCGACAATCGGAACGAAGCCACACGTGGCGACCAATGTTTACCCTTGGATGTTGTTCTATCGTCGCCGGGACCAGAATTGGAACGACGATCTCGCCGGTGGATTGGCCCAAGTGGCGACATCTGGCGTGAACGGGTTCGAGCCAATTGGCGAGTCCGCAGCCGATGTTCGGCAACTAGGACCTTTGCTAGAAAAGCGCAAGCTTGAGATGCGTTCGCTCTATGTGAACATTAAACTGCACGAAACAGCTGCTGTTGATAAAGCAATCCGTGGCGTGCTAGACATTGCCAAAGAAGCGAAAGCACAGCGCACCAAGATCATTGTAACCAACCCGACCCCAATTCGATGGGGTGGCCTTGAGGACAAGAGCGGCGCTCAGCTTAAGGTGCAATCAACGGCATTGAACGAACTTGGCATCGAAATTCGGAAACTTGGTCTGACTTTGGCCTATCACAACCACGATGCCGAACTTCGTCAAGGGGCCCGCGAGTTTCATCACATGCTGACGGCCACTGATCCAGAAAACGTAAAGCTCTGCCTGGATTCACATTGGATCTTTCGCGGCTGTGGGAATTCTCAAGTGGCCTTGTTTGACGCTGTAGCACACTACCACACACGCATCGTTGAGCTGCACCTTCGCCAATCTGTAGGCGGCATTTGGTCAGAGGCGTTCTCGATGGAGGGCGACATTGATTACACTCGGCTCTTCGAACAACTGCAGACATGGCAATTGAAACCGCACCTCGTGTTGGAGCAAACCGTAGAAGCGAAGTCACCTAACACGCGATCGGCGGTCGAGGCGCATCAGCTGGGTCTGAAAAACTTGCTTCAAGCGATCCAGTAGTGGCTTTCAGCTGCTACAACTAAGCTTATCATCCGAAGAACTTGTTGAGCGTCGCTTCGGATGGCGGCTTGGTTGCCAAGGAAACGACGATCATCGCGACTGTGCTAGCGAGGACGCAAAAGGTCACAGGCATGATGCCAGGGCCGACCGTGTATTCGCTGCCACCAGCAAGGACAAAGAAAATGATCCATGTCAGAGTGCCAACGATAATTGAGGCGAACGCTCCTGCCGTGGTGGCCCGTTTCCAATAAAGCGCCGCAAACACCAATGGAGTGAGCATGGCAAAGCCACTGAAGCACCAGACAGCGAGATCGAAGACATTTTTATTCGCCGCCCAAAGCGAAAGCACATAGGTGAGGGCCACAATACCAATAATGAAGCCACGTGCGATCCAGATCGTTTGTTTGTCCGTGAATCGGTCTTGGCCGACCTTGTGCAGCACAATGTCATTGGTAAACATGGTTCCAAGACACAGGAACTGAGAATCTAGCGAAGACATGATCGCGGCAAGCACGCCCGCAGTCAGCAATCCAGTAAGAACTTGGTTACTAACTAGATCCGCCATCATCTTGGAGAGGACAGCGGCAGGGGGAACCCCAGGCGGCACCAATCCTGTAGCCCAAGCGCCAATAAGAACACAAGGCACCCAGACGACCATGATACAAATCGGATGGGCTATGAGTGTTAGCTTAAACGTGTTTGCGCTTCGAGCCGTGAGCCAGTGCTGGAAGAGATGCGGGAACATACCCACACTAAGCGGGATAAAGAGATAGGTGAGGAACATCCACGGCGGCACGCCGAGCTCACGCGACTGATCGACCAGCTCACCACTGCCAGGTGTCCGTGCTTTGTAGTCCATCTCCAAAACCTTGCGGCCAAGGTGCGGCTGGTAGCCTGCCAGGCTCGGGTCAGCGTCACGGATCTTACCTCGGACGAGAGGCGTGGCCAGCTTCTCAACCTTACTACTGCCGTCCTCTTGCTCCACAATGCCATAATTCTGCACCAAGAGCCCGTTCTCATTCACCGTGATCGGCACTTTGCTCGCTTGCTCAACACCTCCTAAAGCTTTCACAATCAAAGTGAAGGCAACAACGCCCATCGCCATGAATACAAGCGTTTGAAAGGTATTTGCCCAGGCGGCACCACGTGAACCACCCGCGAAGACGTACGCGAGGACGATGATACAAATGCCGAGACCGCTGAGCCATGGAGGAATGCCTCCCGTCCACAGTGGATTGGCATTTGGAAAGGCCTCTGGAAACGCACCTGCCGTGACGGGCAAGATGGTCTTGCCAGCACCGATCACTCCGATGAGGAGATACGGGATGACTAAACCGACCAGGATCGGAAACAGCACATAACCAATGGCATTTGAATCAAACCGCGAGCGGAAGAATTGGATCTGCGTGACGAAGCCGTGCTTCATCCCATAACTCCACAAACGAATGCCAATCGCAAAGAAGCAAATGACGTGCACGAGTCCAGAAATCGACGCCATAAGGCCGTAGACGCCAATGCCACGTTCGAACGCTTTGCCCGTAGAACCGACAAGCGCAAAGGCCGTCATCGTCGTACCGAAAACGGACATGAGCAACAGGAAGGGACCAATCGAGTGACTGGCGACAAAGTAATCCTTACTGGTACCGCGTGATTGCTTGCCACTAAAGAGACCTAACCCTAACAAGAGGGCGAGGTAGATGGAGATAACGATGAGAACGGTCATCGGATCTTGTACTGGTTGTCCTTCGGCTTCGCTTCCCCGTCTGTGCCTGCACCTTCATCTTTCGTCGTTGCCCACTCAATGAGCTCGTGAGGCCAAGCGAATGTGATCGCCAGGACGGCAAGGATAGCCACAGCCATGGAGAAGCACGCATGGTAGACCAAACCCACCGGCATGAATCCGAAGACCAGGTTCGTATTGTCCCACAACCAGAAATCCTGGTGGAGGATGAGCATGGCAATAGCGGTGCCAGTAAGGAGCTTCTTCATGGAGTGGGTAGGATGCATGGGCTACAGGCCCACGCTACATTTCTAGCTAGCCAAACTACTTCTCCTCGAGCTCGAAGGCGTAGAGATGAGACTGAGTGCCGATGTAAAGAACGCCATTGGCGACGACAGGGCTCGCGTAAATGGGACCGCTGAATTCGACTGCGGGCTCCACACCGTCTTCACCACAAAGAACTTTAAGCTCTTTGCCAGTCCCAAGGACAATCAACTCTCCTTCTTCAGTGCCCAGGTAGAACTTGCCATCAACCACCAGCGGGCTTCCCCAGATGTGGCCAAACGTGTCGTATTCCCAATATTTCTCACCAGTCATGGCATCGAAGCAGTAGGCGAAACCACGGTAGTCAGCGGTGTAAAGGAGATCATCAACGATCGCTGGCGTCGACATGCTCCGCTCAATGCCCTTATAAATCCAGACCGTATCACCTGAGATATCGCCTGTCTTGCTTGGGTCGATACAACTTAGTGTGCCAAGGCCCTCCCCATGCTCAGGATCTTGCCCGGTCAGCACGTAGACTTTATCTTTGTAGAACACGGGCGTTGCCACCACTTCGTTCGGACCGGTCGGCTTAGGATAGGTAACCTTGCGATACTCAGGGGGATTGCAATCGTAGCGGAAGAGTTCATTCAGCACGCCAAACGTCTCTCCTTCATCCTCTTCCTCGCCAGGATTCACATCAAAGCCGTAGCACCAGCCATCGCCAGCACCGAAGATAAAGATGTCCTTGCCATTCGCTTTGCCGAGAGCTGGAGATGCCCAGGAACAATGGAGAACCCGAGAGCTGATGTCGGAGATTTCCTCTGCAACCAACTCGCCCGTCTTAGCATCGAGCATAATCAGGCTTGGTGCAGATGGAGAAGGCAAATTGAGGTGCGAATAGTCCACACCGTTTGAGGTCGTCGCGATCACTTTGTCCCCATAAACAAGAACAGAACTACTCGCAACATTGTGAGGGAATGCACCCAGTTCATCGCCTCGCATGTCAAACACCCAGATGATGTAGGCGTCCTTCGGCCCCACTTCCGCGGGCTCCTTACCAGGACCAGCCATATAAGCGCCCTCGGTCTGGATTCCTTGGTTACCATTCTTCATCCCCTCAACGTCAAAGCAAAGGATCTCGCAGCGATTCGTCACGACATAGCCACGGTTGCCAACAATCGTTGCGCTGGAACAGATACCGAGGTATTCCCAATCCGAGACCTTACCAGCGCCTAACTTAGGTACGACAAGTTGCCACAAATACTCTCCGGTCTTTTCATCAAAGACCATCATGTTGCCACGGTCCCCGATATGCTTGGGATCACGAGGCGACTCATTGTTTGTACCAACATAGACGCGGCCATCGGCAATAGTAGGCGTTCCATAGGTCTGCGAACCAACCTTCGCCACCCACTTCAAATGCTTCGTGGTAGATAAGTCAGTTTCTTCCGTGCCTTTCTTGAACTTCCCCGCTCTCATTCCGACGCCGGGAATTCCCTTTTCAGTGGAGACCATGTTCCGATCATCGGAACCTCCCCATTGGGTCCAGTCATCGGCAAGAAGCGTGCCCCCGAAGATTCCGAGGCAGGTCATCAGTTTAATTAGTGTGAGACGTTGTTTCATGATTCGTAAAGTTATGCGTGGTGAGACCTACTGATTCGCCGTAAGGGAAATGTTATCGACATATAATCGTTTCTGGCTTTGCGGCGAGAACCCGAAGATGCCAGGAGATCCGTTTGTGTTGGCGTATTTGTGAGTGTATTCAATAGTCCAAGCTTCAGGCTCAGGCTCGCCTTTGATCCAGGCTTTTCCGCGAACGATTCCCGAACCGTCTGCCTGCACATCCACACGAGTCTTGATGGTGTACCAGGTCTTCGCTTTGACCACAAACGGAACGCTGTGCTTGATGCGCTCGTGGTTGCTGCTGATCTCCATGAGCTTGGCGTTGCCTCGAATGGAAATGAGGTAGCGCTGGTTGATGAGACCAATGTCCCCTTTGATACGACGATTGCCATCCGTCATCACGTCAGCTTGCAACGTGTAATTCTTCATGTCAGCCGTGCCAATAAATGATGTGGCCCGCTGGAAGAGGACGCGATCAAGTGTCTTGGCGAGAGCTTTGGTGCCATCGACTTCACGGACTTCCCATTTCAATCGGGCGCCAATCCATGGAAGTGGCGGGAAGGCGTAGTTCACACCGTCCTGCGCGTGTGGCACGGTGAGGTCATAGCCTTCGAAGTCTTCAGAATAAGGCGCACTCCCTAACAAACGACTGCGGAGAAGCCCCGCCTTACCATCAGACGTGCCCTTGAACATGCCGGCCGATTCCTTCGACTTCGTCGTCGTGACTAACTTATCGCCATCCACCGTTGCATCGAGCTTGGCCTTCACTTTAGCCGTCGGCGGAATATATGCCTCAAAGGAAGGTGTCACTTCCTTACCCCGCACACCAGCCGCGTCGATCTCAAACGCTTTGAGCTGCACGGACTCGCCAGCCTTCAAAGCTACCTCATTCGGCACAATCGTGATCGCCGTGGTCGCTCCTTTCTTGAGCGGTTCTTCTTTTGGAACGTCGAGGTAGTTGATCTTGTCCGTCTTCATTTTGAAGCAGTAGAGCTTCGACGTCGTGTGTAGATAAACGTGCCCATTAGAGATGGCAGGAGCACCGAGGCAACGACCTTCCATCTCCATGTCCACTAACCGCTCCGCCTTCCCATCGCTCGGCTTGATGACGAAAAATTTGCCGTTGTGCGTGGGCACATAAAGGATGCCATCAGCATACACAGGAGACGCATGAATGTTGTCAGAGTCTAACTTCTCACGCCAAAGGACGTTGCCATTGGTCACATCGACATTGCAAAGGTGACCTGTCTTATCGACAACGTACGCGCGATCACCGACCAAGCAGGGTGAACTCGTGAAGGCGCCCAGGTCGTTCCGCCAGATCTCACAACTCTTGTCGAGCACAACCTGCGTCTCACCGGCGCCGATTAGTTTCTCAGGCAATTTAAGAGCTATCATCCGTCCCTCATTGGTCGTATCGTGGTTCTCTTTGCCGTGGATACAAACAAGCGATCCGTTCGGATGAATGGAGAGCGTGCTATTGACTCCTCCTTTGGAGAAGTGATAGCGCCACAGTGACTGCCCTGTGTTGGCATTCACACAAACAATATTTCCACAACCCGTCCCTGCATAAAACACGCGCTTGCCATCACGGGTTTCGAAAACAGGCGTCGAGTTTGAACTATCTTTGGGTGCTGTGCCAGGCTCTGCGGACCAAAGCGGTTCTCCCGTATATTTGTTGAAAGCATAGAAGCGATCACGCGCTGGGCCTTGTTTGCCCCAGAAACTCGTGATGCCACGGGTGATGACCATGTCACCATCGATCACCGGCGCGCCGGTGCGTCCATTCGGAAACGTGAGGCGGCCGTAGGACTCCATGAGGCTGTGCCGCCATAACAGCTCACCTTCCTGATTGAAGCAACTGAACAGCCCCGTCGACGTGAGAAGATAGACATTGCGAGTCTCTTGATCGACCTTAGGACTCCCCGTGCCATAACGGCTGTAAACGGTGTCGCTGATAAAGTCGTTCATGCGATGCTCCCAGATCTTCGTGCCCTTGTCGGCATCGAGGCAGGAAAGAACAATCCGCTGCTCAGGACCTTCCTCAGTTCCATTGTAACCGAAGGAATAAAGGCGGCCGTCCACGACAACAGGGCAGCCACGGCTAGAAACGTCATAGGTCCATTTGAGAGACTTCTCACCCTCGAAGGCCCAGCCTTCATAGGTCTCTGGGCTCACGCCGGTCTGAAAAGGCCCGCGCCAGTCGAAAAGATTGGTTTGATCGTCTGTCTGCGCTTGCACTCCTAAGGTCATGGAAGCGAGCGAGATCAAGAGGGTGGAGCCTAATCGAGGTAGGGCTTTGCGCATACTTGCTTGAATCATCCTGGTATCGTTGTGTTGCGGTGAAATAAATGGCGGAAGCGCCTGAAGCCACTGTCATCTGAGGGGTTTGGGTGTCAAACGGCTTTCCCGTCTGCTCCCCTTCCCATGCGCCAGGTCTACTGCCACTCCGCAAGAAATTGGACATTCAATTTACCCGCAATCATCACACCACCGTCGATCACTCGTCACCTGGCGTGTAGACCATCACCTCATTCATCACGCGGAGGTGTTTGAGGACCGCCTCGCTTTCCAGCCTGGCAAGGTTCAGCACGCCAAAGAAGTTGCCTTTGAAAGGCCACTTCTTTGGATGGACCCTCTCCCGAATTTGTTTCACAAGCGCTTCGATCGAACTCGTATCGAACTCCACGCCCGCGACCTGGGCTGCTGAAGCCACGGAAGAGCCGTGGGAGAGGAGCCATGTGCTAAATCAGAGTGAACCATCTGTGCTTTTGACTGACAAGGCTCGGTGCTCTTTGCCCCTGAGCCCGATTTCTGACGGAATTGTGCTGACAGATCGGATGAAGGCCTGCAGAACAGCAGGCGGAAACGCCGCTCCTCCTAACGAGACTATGTCTGAGATCACCGTCAATCCTATCGATGCCCTCCTCGTCAGTGTCCTTGTGCTCGTCATCGGCAATGTCCTGACCCGCCGCATCCCGTTACTTGAAAAGTACAGCATTCCCCAAGCGGTTACGGGTGGGCTCCTCTGCAGTCTGATCATTCTCAGCATCCAGAATTTGGGGGGGCCGAAAATCACCTTTGACCTCGCGCTTCGCGATCTCTTCCTTCTCGCCTTCTTCAGCACAGTCGGCCTCTCCGCCAAATTCTCCCGCCTAAAGGCAGGCGGACGGCCGCTTGGCATTCTTGTTGTTTGCGCGGCCGTCTTTTTGGTCTTGCAGAACGGGACCGGCGTGCTCATCGCACTCGGGCTGGGTCAGCACCCCGGCCTGGGGCTTTTTGGCGGCAGCGTTTCTCTCGCCGGCGGTCACGGGACTGCGATTGCCTGGGGTCAGGAAGCTGAAGCGGCGGGCCATCCCGAGGCGGGCCTGATCGGTATCGCCTTTGCAACGTTTGGTCTGGTCGCGGGTGGGGTGATTGGTGGACCTATTGGGGAGCGTCTCATTAAAAAGCATGGACTCGCGCCCAGTGATTCGGAGGGTGATTTATCCATGATGGGGAAGCAGGGTGCTCCCGCCGCCCCCCTCGAGCCGGTCACTTCGAAGCGAATCATTACGACCATAACGATCTTCGCAATTTGCATTTCGCTTGGCGACATCGTCAACCGCGCCTTCTTTGGCGCGGGGGTCAAACTTCCCGGATTTCTCACCGCGATGATGGTCGGGATCATCATCACCAATCTCGCTGATGTTTTCAAGAAGGAGATCCGGCAGCCCGACTTCGACAAGGTCGGGGAGGTCACCCTTCAGTTCTTCCTCGCCATGAGTCTCATGAGCATGGACTTGAATTCCCTTGGCGAAGCGATGGGCATGGTCTTTTTAGTTCTTCTAATTCAAATCCTTTTGATCAGCTTCTTCTCAGCTTTCATTGTCTTCCGCATCATGGGCAAGACGTACGACGCAGCTGTTATTTGCGCTGGATTTACAGGCCTAGGCCTCGGAGCAACTCCCGTGGCGATTGCCAACATGAATGCGATCACCGCGAAGTATGGTCCCTCCTTCAAAGCCTTCCTCGTGATTCCCCTTGTTGGGGCCTTCTTCATCGATCTCCTCAACGCGCTTATCATCAAATTTTTCATCGGTCTGCCGGTCATGCAGAACGCCCATTTGTCCGGAACCTGATCAATCAAGCGGATGGGGAAGAGAGGAGGAGGCCTTGTTGGGGAGCCGGGATCGATGACAATCTGCGGAAGGAAGCCAAGCGCATCCATGCCGAGCGCCAGCCACATTGGCCACGTATTCTCAATCTGCACCCGGCAGCCCATCTTATCCTGAACTCCGATGCGGAGTTCAGTCCTGAACAGGCCTCCAACTGCGTAGAGATCGTCTTTGGCGCTCGGACTCCGTTAGGAAGTCACGCCGTCGACTGGGACTCGAATGGGCTCACCAGTGGACCTCATGAGTCCCCCTTCTGACGCGGCTAACGAAAGCAACTACTGCAGCTCCCAACGCTCGCTACAGAAGCCCGCGTTTGCAATGCCTCCCGGTAAACGAGTGGTCACGGGCTTCGTGATGTCGATCAAGGCCCAGTCGGGGAGCTTGGGGACTTGTCGAGCGTTGTTAAGATAGTCGTACTCACGAAACGTAAAGCCGCTGTTCAAGACGATGTATTTGTCAGGGTTGAGTGGATTGGGATAGATGAGAACCGGCACATGCTCGGTTGTGTTGTAACTAGCGTCACCAATGCGGATCTCTTCACTTGTCCACGGGATAGGCAATTTGTCCGCTACACGAGCAATCACCGCGTTACTCGAAGGATCCCCCCACAACACAAGGTTGTGGGCAGCGATATCTTCATCGGTGATCTCGATATCACGTTTGAGACGAGCAGTGCCTCGGAATTGCTTGCGCCAGTGATCACGAACATGCGCCATCTCACTCGTCACCCAATGCTGAGTCTTTGGGTGCCATGCTTGACCAGTGGGCTCCACCATCATGAACGAGTCCATGAAGGCATCATCAATTGGCCCCTGTAGCCCAGGCCGCTTGACGAGGCCACTCGGCACCGTGTTGGCCTCTATCCATTGACCCTTTTTCTCAACAAGATGGAGCGTCAGTGATCCATCTGACTTCACCCTAGCTCCTGAACGACGACCATTTATCCAAATAGCCACACTCTGCCCAATCTCAAAATGCGGCTGACCTGGCTCCAGATCAAGCGTCAACGCAGAAACGTTTTTCGTCGCCACCTCGATCTCACCTTTCTCGGCGTGAATCTCCGCATCGACTCGAGCTTGATCCCAATGCTCGCCGAGTCCATCCACGTGAACCCAATGCATCTTGGGATAGCGTAACGTCCACGTCACAAAACGAACGCGCCGAGGAGACGTCACTCTCCCCTGCTTGGCAATCGCGTCGATCCGGCGTTCGATCTCGATCTTGGAATCAGGATGATACTTGTGCCCCACCCCCGGTCCAATGGCATGGACTAACTCAATTCCTTCTTTCTTCAATGCCGTCGCCATGATGTCGGCAGCCTGTCTCTGAATATCCTTCTCACCACTATAGGCGACCGTTGGACAATGCGTTAGATTCACAGCCCAATCTGTGCAGTCGTAAAGATGCCAAAGCTTCTTCTCATACCAGGTTGGGTTGAGCGTCTCTTTCTGAAAGGACTTAAGAAACTCTGGCGTTTCCGAGAAGCCCGCTCCAGGAGCAGCCGCCGCCCAGCGGTCCGCATAGTGCACAGCAAATTGCCAACAAGCAGCGCCCCCCATGGAGAAGCCTCGCACCACGATACGGTCCTCATCGATCTGATAATGCTCTTGCACATGGCTCAGCGCTTCTAACAAATCAATCT
This sequence comes from Verrucomicrobiaceae bacterium, assembly GCA_009936795.1. Lineage (GTDB taxonomy): Bacteria > Verrucomicrobiota > Verrucomicrobiia > Verrucomicrobiales > DEV007 > JAACDM01. The sequence goes on from JAACDM010000177.1 coordinate 17,069, forward strand.
CCCCCGCCAACTTGTTCGCATTGCAGTACCGCCCATACAAGTGCAGCACAATCGTGTCCCGTGGGGCAAATTGCCCCTCTGACGTTTGGCGTTGGCGAATAAAGTCCAACTCTGTCAGTTTCTCACCTCGCCCATGGAACCACGCATCCAGCCGATACTTGTGCGCCCCCTCAGGAGAGAAAGACTTTGGCAACACCAATCCGTAGGGCTGAACTGAACCATCGATCTTAGAACGATAACCTCGCACTAGCAAACGCTCTACATGGGCCCACGATGGATCCTCTTTCTCAATCAAAGCCGCACGGGACTGTCCTTGCCTCAAGAACTTCTTCGCCGTCTCGAACTCGGCAGTTTTGTAGAACTCATCGTAGGCCAGCGCACCATGAACGGCCTTGTGGTAGATTTCTACATCCGGCAAGAAATCAGCATGCTTGGAATCCTCTGCGAGGCGTTCGATGTCTCCCCGCAACTCCTCCAAACCCTTCTCTAAGAACGCCTTTACACCATCAGGGACAACTATGCCCGGAGGCGGCACCGGTCTGACGTCCGCTGCTATATTGTCCTTTAGGCCGTCGGCACAGAGCGTGGCGACGGCCAATCCAAGAAGGCATAAAATTGAGAAGACCCGCATGGAGGAAGGAAAACGCTTTGGGGCCCATAAGGCCAGATCAGACATGGCCTCTCGCCACAACGATTGACCCCGTAATAACATACGTTATAATCAAGACATGGTCCAGAAGCTCAAACTCACTCAGATTGGCAATTCAGTCGGAGTCGTGCTCCCGAAGGAGCTGCTCGCCAAGCTGCGGGTAGGCAAAGGCGACAGTATTACTGTGACAGAAACGCCGAATGGCCTCCAGCTGACGCCATGGGACGAGGAGTTCGCCAAGCAAATGCGAATCGCCGAGCGCGTCATGCGTGAGGATCGTGATATCTTGAGAAAGCTCGCCCAATGAGCCAACCAATCTGGATTTCAATAGATGTCTCCTTCGCCCTTCACTCTCGCCAATTGGCCGAGCATGGCGGCGGAGAAGGAACATGTGATAAGTGTTTGCTAGAGCCTGCGTTGACCCACCCTCAGCACCTGTATTCCTATGGGGACCCACCACCGGATACTTGCGCGCTCGCTGCTGCTTATGCCTTTGCTATAATCAAGAACGCCCCCTTTACAGACGGCAACCAGCGAACAGCCCACGTCATGATGCGCTTGTTCTTAATTCGGAATGGGCGAGATCTAGTGGCTAGCAAAGAAGATCGCTACTTTACTATTCTAGCATTAGCTGCCGGCGAACACACCGAAGACTCCTTCGCCACTTGGCTTCGGGAAAACTCTGCGCCGCTAGAGCATCAACAATAAAAGCTAACGCGCCGCCTCTTCGAGAGCCTGAACAAATTGACCAGGTGTCACCGCGTCTTCAAGTTGAATCGCTAGCCGATCTTTCTTGCCAGGGATGACCAAGTAGTAGGGAATAGAAATCCTATCGTAAGCAGCAATCGTCTCTACGATCGCCCAGTTCTCACGATCTGACCAATCGCCAAGGAAGAGCTCGTATCCAAGTGCCTCAAGTTTGTTCTTGACCTTGTCTGTTGAATTGAAGCTGACCGCTTCATTCGTGTGGCAAGTCGCTCACCACGAGGCAGTGAAGTCGATGAAGATCCCCTTTCCTTCGTTATGAAGCGCGACCACTTTCTCCGGCGAATACTTGTGCCAAGTCATGCCAAACTTCTCAACGGTGTCTCCGGTAGACACCGCACGCTCGATCGCAATGGCTTTCACCGTCGTCCAACCAAACAAGCAGATAGAGGCAATGGCAGTCGCTCGAGCGATCCACTGAGTCCGGGCCTTCTGCATAAGCGTTCCATAGCGACCGTAGATCCAGAGTCCGAAACCAACCACTAACAATCCGGCGAGCATCCAGGTAACAGAACCTTCCCCAGTACCCTTCGTAAAGATGGCTAGCAACCAAATAGCCGTAGCAAACAGCGGGAAAGCCATGAACTGTTTGAAGGTTTCCATCCAAGGGCCAGGACGGGGTAGTTTCTCAACTAACACCGGATACCAACTCAAAAGCACGTAGGGTAGAGCGAGTCCAACAGCCAACGCTGTGAAGATTGGGAAAGCATAGATAGGTTTCGAGACTGCAAATGACAGGGCTGCTCCCATGAAAGGGCCTGTGCATGGTGTCGCTACTAACACGGCAAGTATCCCCGAGAAGAAAGAGCCTTTGTATCCCTTGTCATCCACATCGGATCCAGCACCGGTGAGCGACGTCCCAATCTCAAACAGCCCAGAGAGATTCAATCCGAAGACAAACATAACCAAGAGCATAAAGGCGACAAACTTTGGTTCCTGAAATTGGAAGCCCCCGCCAATCTGTTCCCCTGCAAACCTCAGCCCTAAGAGAACGGCGACCAAGACCCAAAGAGAAACGATCACCCCGGCCGCATAGACGAGGCCATGCTTTCGGATGAGCGCTTTGTCATCGCCCGCTTGCTGCACGAAGCCCATGATTTTTATACCAATGACAGGAAAAACACAGGGCATGAGGTTAAGAATCATTCCGCCGATGAAGGCAAAAAGCATCATGAGAAGAAAGCCGCTCTCTTTGACTTCGGCGCCTCCCAGACCAACAACCCCCCAAGAACGCATTTCTTTTATCGCCGCTTTCCGCTTCTCTGGGTCCAAGGTCTTGTAGAAGGCTTGGCCAGACGGAACACTGCCAGTCTCTTCCTCTGCAACCCCTGTGTCTCCAGTCGCAACAGCGGCTGCCACCAACGGCATCGCCTTAGGGCTCTCCTCTCCATCAAGCCAGCCGTTGGGAGCATAGAGGAAGCCTTTGAGTTCCGTGATCTCTTCCTCAACATCCTTCGTCGTGGAAACAACAATGTCATTCCCATCCTTGGTGACCTTCGGCGTTTCAGAGGCCAACATTTGGTCTTCCTCAAAGACATATACGGCTCCGGGATCTGCATTGGCTCCGTCACCCGGCGTTAGCGTGAACGTAAATGACTCATCAGTCTGGCTCAAGCTGACCGTCCAGGCGTCCAATGGCTCGGCCTGCTGACTGAGAACTGCCTCGATGGATGCGTTCGCCTCAGTATTCACCTCGACCTGCGAATCTACTGCCAGCGTGATGTCTACCGGCGCACTCTTCGGTGGGTCGCATCGATCCTCCTCGCACTGCAGCCATGACGCTTTTCCATTAAGAGTGACCGTCTCGCCTTCAAGGGTTGCAGGAGGGGTCACTTGGTAGACATGATAGACCGTATCGTAGTAGGTATGCGTATTCCCGATGGAATCCTCTTTCACCTTTGGGATAGGCGAAATCTGTGGTCCGACTTCGAATCCGTCTGGCAATTCCCAAGCGACCTTGGGTGGCATCCCGGTTCCAGGATTAGTCCAATACGTATGCCAACCGGGCCCATGCATCATCTTGAGCGCCAGATAGAAAGGCTGGCCCGGCACGATTGCATGAGTATCACTGACCAACTCGAGCTTGACCGGCTTGGGTCCATTGCGATTTCCGAAGCCAAACGGATCTTGCGCATGAGCCCAACCCATCATGCACAACCAGAGTCCCAAGAGAACGAACAGCTTCATCGTTACAAGGAAACGCCAAAGCGATGGGGCGGCCAATGATTTTTTATTCATAGTCTCCAGCTATAGATGCCGTCACGGGTCCATTATTCCACAAAGACGTCGCCGCCGTTTAAAAAGAGGCCTCAGTTGACGCCACTGATGCCAGTTCTAGACTGCGCCTATGGAAATCTTGGATCTCAACCATGTGGCCATTCACGTCAAGGACGTCGAGACGAGTAAGCGGTTTTACCGTGAAGTCGTCGGACTACCAGACATGGAGCGTCCAGGCTTCAAGTTCCCGGGAGCCTGGTTTCTTATCGGTAAGGTCCAGGAACTCCACTTGATCGGAGGTCGTGAGCTTGAAGTCGTGGCAAACAAGACCGGAACCCACTTCGCCTTGCAGGTCGACTCGATCGATGATGCTTGGTCCACTTTAGAAAGCCGGGGCGCCAAGCCTTACAGTCGCCAGACACGGCCAGACGGCGCCTTTCAATTCTACGTGACGGATCCAGACGCACATGTGATCGAGTTCTGCCAGGTGAATCACTTCAATGGCTAAGGTCCTGGCAGCACTTTCCGGCGGGGTCGACAGCAGCGCCGCCGCCGCTTTGTTAGTTCAGCAGGGTCATGAGGTCGTTGGTGCCTACATGAAGAACTGGATCAACGAAGAAAACATCGTCGGAAATTGTCCTTGGGAACAGGACATCACAGACGCGCGTGCTGTCGCTGACAAACTCGGGATCGAGTTTCGCATCGTCAATCTCATGCGCGACTACCGCACCCGCATCGTTGACTATTTGTTAGATGGCTACCAACGTGGCATCACGCCCAATCCCGACGTCATGTGCAATCGGGAAATGAAATTCGGAGTATTCCGTGACTACGCTATTGAGGAAGGCTTTGAGAAAGTCGCCACGGGTCACTACGCACAACTCGAAACGGCGAGTGACGGCACCTCTAACATTCTACGCGGGCATGACGGAAACAAAGACCAGACGTATTTCCTTGCTCTCATGCGTCAGGAACAAGCGGCGGGAGCCCTGTTTCCCATCGGCCACTTGCCTAAACCAGAGGTCCGTGAGATCGCGGAGAAATTTGCGCTACCTAATGCCCGCAAGAAAGACAGCCAAGGGATCTGTTTCATAGGAGAAGTAAAGATGGCCGACTTCCTGGATGCATTCGTTCCCAAGAAACCAGGGAACATCGTGGATACTGATGGCACAGTCTTGGGACGGCACGATGGACTCCATTTATACACGCTGGGTCAGCGGCGTGGCATTGGTGTCGCATCGCCTATCTTCAAGAAAGCGTTTGTCGTCGTGGCCAAGAACGAAGATAAGAACGAATTGGTCGTCGGCTTTGATGAGCACGAGACGCCTCATCTCTATGCCACGCGTTGCGTTGTCACTGACATCACGTTCATAAACAAGCCGTTTGCCGAGGGAGACAGCGACCTGCTTGCCCAGCCGCGTTACCGGACACCAGCTGAGCCTTTCGCCTTAGAGAGCTTCGATTTTAGAGCCGGTAGAGCTGAAATGCGCTTCCAAGATCCCCAACGGGCCCTCACTCCTGGGCAAATCTGCGCCTTTTATCGGGGAAAATTTCTCCTCGGTGGCGGAGTTTTTACAGAGATCGGTCCTTAGAGGCCTCGCATTGGCCTTTTGGAGAAAGAATTTATAAATTCCGCCTATTAATAATTTGCCATATCTGATAAAATTATAAGAATAAAGAATGCCTTCCACGGTTTCTGTAACTCCTGCGAGTCGTGTCCTCGTCGTTGAAGACGAGCGGCCCCTCCTTTCTTACCTGAGCACTTTGCTGACGCGTGAGTACGAAGTCTACACTGCCGAGTCGACTGCGGAGGCTGAGAACATTCTTCAAGATCAAGATGTTCAGGTCATCCTCTGTGACCATGACATGCCAGGCGAGAAGGGGCTAGATTTCCTCAGCCGCATGCGCGCTGTCTGTCCTAAGACTCAGCGAATTCTACTTACAGGCCATGACGATACAGACGTCTTTCTCAAAGCGATCAATGAAGGTGATGTGCTAAAGTTTCTCGTAAAGCCCTCCTCGATGAATGAGATTCGTGGCGCTGTGGAACTCGGTCTCGAAGAGCACACCCGCCTGCAGGAGTCTGAGGAAATCGAGAAGGAGAACCAGGAACTCCACACGAAAAATCATTCAGTTCCTTTCATGAGCCGTCGTCTGCATTCCATGGCAGAGAGTGCTTGGGATCTATGTATTGCCGCCATGGCCACCGCGGTGGTCGCCGGTATCATGTTCATTCTCGGCATTCTAGTATTAGTCGGGCTCTACATCTTCAAGAACGTTACTGGCGTGGACATGTTAGAGATTACGCGCCTGGACCAGATGTTACCGTTCTGGCAATAGCCGCCTAAAAACTTTGTAAAGTTTTAAAAGGTCATCACCCTTACTCCAAACGCTTGGAGTTGGACACCATCGCGACGTTGTCTTAAGCATGAGTCATGTTGCGAATCAGCGTCCTCGGCAGTGGCAGCGGTGGAAATAGTGCAGTAGTCTTCACCGACAGCACCCGCCTGCTCATTGATGCCGGGCTCAGTGCCAAACAGCTGAATCTTCGCCTAGAGAAAGTCGGTGTAGATCCCCAATCGCTAGACGGTGTGCTCATCACTCATGAGCACAGCGATCACATCGGCGGCTTGGATGTCTTCTGCCGAAAAGTGCAGGTGCCGCTCTATAGCAACGCGGCCACGCGAGAGATCATGGTCACGGGGCCGATGAAACAGCCTAAGACTTGGCGTATCGTCGCCTGTGGTGGACGCTTCATGATTGGTGACATTGAAGTGAAGACCTTCCCTGTGGCCCACGATGCCACCGAACCCATGGGCTTCACGCTACGCGACAAAGAAAGTGCTATCGGCGTGCTCAGCGATGTCGGTTATGTAACTAATATCATGCGAGATCACATGCGCAGCATGAACACCGTCTTCATCGAGGCCAACTACGATGACATGCTCTTACAGAATGATACGAAGCGTCCCTGGTCCATCAAACAGCGCATCTCGTCACGGCACGGCCATCTTTCCAACGAGCAAACCGCAGCGCTTTTGGCCGATATCGTTGATGATACGTTAGACCATGTCATCCTGGGACATCTTAGCCAAGACTGCAACGAGCCACAGCTTGCCATTGATGCGATGAAGGCAGCAATGAGCTCGAAAGGGCATTCCAAGGTACATGTCGAGTGTGCTTCGCAAAGGGATCCCACCGAGTGCTTGCCAGCGGTCAGGGGATGGTCGTCCAGAGAAGAGAAAGAGCCTGTCGTGGCAACAGCAGCAGAACAGATCATCGAAGAGCGCGTGCAAGAAACCGCGCTCGCCTACACCACCGTAAGCCTAGGCAGTTACAAACAAGCTGAACTGTTCTAAGTCTCACGTCCTCTCAGTCATGTAGCGTCGGCATCCTGACGGTGCCCCCGGGCAGGATGCCCGCTCTTCCACCCTTCCACATGAAAGCTTTCGTTCTCGGCGCTGGCCTCGGCACACGCTTGCAGCCCCTCACAGAGTGGCTCCCGAAGCCAATGGTTCCCGTCTACCATCGACCACTCATCAGTTATGCCTTTGATCATCTGACGTCCGTGAAAACAATCGATGGCTTTGTCGTCAACACCCACCATTACCCAGAAGCCTACACCGCCGCGTTTCCTGGAAACAGTTTTGCCGGACTACCCATCGAGTTCCGACATGAGCCTGTCCTACTCGAGACTGCTGGAGGCATCGCCAATGTGGCCGATTTGTTAGGTAGCGATCCTTTTCTCGTCTACAACGGCGACATTCTTTCGGACATTCCTCTAGAGCCATTGCTAACACAGCACCGAGAATCAAGGAACGAGGTAACCTTACTCCTCCGCACAGAGGGACCTGGATTACACATCGGACTGGACAACACAACCAAACGTCTTGCCGATATCCGTCAATTAGTCGACCCGAGCGCCGACCAATACTATCAGTTTACCGGAATCTACTTGGTTGAGCCCGGTTTCTTGGCTCGCCTCACCCCCGGCAAGAAAGAGTCTGTCATCCCCATCTTCCTCGACATGATTCGCCAAGGTGACGCCCTTGGTGGCTGCATCGAAGATCGAGGTTGCTGGTGGGATCTCGGAGATGAAGCCACCTATCGCCAAGTGCACCGGGACATTCCAAATTCGGGCTTTCCCAGCTACGCTCTTGAAACGACGTGGCAAGCTCACTGCCCCAGCGCAACCATCTCGCCCAGCGCCAAGATCACCGACTCAATCGTTGGGCCTGATTCCCAGGTGAGAGAGAATGCGGTCCTCAGGGACGCCATTATCTGGCCCGGAGGCAGCGTGGCGGCAAATCAATCTGTTGCCAGTCAGGTCATCCGTGGTGATCGTCAAACGCATTACCAGCACTTCTTTCCCTAGGACCCGTCCGAATCCAAACAAGGACTTGGTTTCTCACCACGCCTCCGCTAAAGCGGAAGCATGCTTCGGAAACTATCCCACTTTCTCACCCTGGGCCTAACACTCGCCACCACGCTTGGCCAAGGTCAATCTGATCTTCGAATCCCTGCAACTGACGACGGCCTGCCCGGGACTGGTCCATTGCGTCGTTATGAATGGTTCCAGAATCTTTGGTTAGAAAAGCGCCAAGGCTGGGCGAACCAAGTCCAAGCCGACCAAGATGCTCTCGTCTTCTACGGCGACTCTATCACGCAAGGCTGGGGCGATATCGGCAAAGCCTTTCCTGGAGTAAAGTGCGCCAACCGCGGCATCAGTGGTGACACGACCCGCGGCCTACTCGTTCGCCTCCAAGGAGACGTCCTCTCGCTCAATCCCAAGGGCGTCGTGCTCCTGATAGGCACCAATGATCTCGAAGAAAATGCCGAGCCACCGGTGATCGCAAGCAACATGAAGCTCCTCATCGCAGGTCTAAAGAAACACAATGCGAAGATGCCCATTGTGCTTTGCCAAGTCTTCCCCTCTTCGGCTTCGAAGGCACGACCCGCTGAGAAGATCATCCAAGTAAACAAACTCTATCAGCAAATAGTGCAAGGCGACCCTCAGGTCACCGTCATCGATACGTGGACACTCTTTGCCAACGACACCGGAGATGCAAAGAAGGGCGAATTCCCTGACCTTCTCCATCCAAACGAGAAAGGCTACGCCAAGTGGGCCGCCGCTCTGCACCCCATTCTCGCAACGTTAGATTTCACTGATACGGAGCCCGACACCTTTGCCCTGGAGCCAGATTTCACCAGCCTCTTCAATGGTAGGGATCTTACCGGCTGGTCCTACCTACCGACCACGAAGAAGATGAAGACCCAGGCAGCAAATTGGAAGAAGACTGACCCTAACGCTCCACCCTGGCCTATCGTTGAGCAGAAGGCGATCTTTGATGGCAAGACAACGACACCGGATGGCCGATACATGGCCAAGAACGGTCGCCTGATCGTCACTACCCCTCCTGAAGGACGCAAGATCCAGCAGCTCTGGACGACCAAGGACTACTCGGGAAATTTCACTCTTAAGCTGGAATTCCGTGCTACACCAAACGCGGACAGCGGTGTTTTTCTCAAAGGAAAGCAGTTGCAGTGCCGCGACTTTCTACTGGCCGGACCTTACACTGAACTCAAAGCCTTCCGACCACTAAAATGGAACGAACTCATCGTCCGAGCAAACGGCAACCGAGCTACATGCACCGTCAACGGCGAGATCATCGAAGATAATTTCCAGATTCCTGAGTCAGGCCCCTTCGGCCTCGAAGGCGATCGCGGTCAAGTTGACTACCGTCGACTTCGAATCAAGGCCGAAAACTAACGGATTCTTACTACTTCAACGCATAGCGGGCACGGTAAGCAACGGCCTCCGTCGTCGCCGAGGACACCTCCCAGCGAAGAAGCGTCTTTGAGTCCGAAACGGCTTCGCTCTCAAGGGCTACTGGCTCGGCCAAAACGTTCCACGTGACCAAGTCATCGCTAGACTCTAAGACAATCTCCACGTCGATTGCCGCGTCTGCTTGAAGCACGCTGATCAAAAGCGTCTCAGCGCCAAGTCGGCTCACCTCAATCGGTTGATCGATGTTAGGCTCCAGAGGGTCGCCTCCAACCGCATACTCCATAAAATGAACAAGGCCGTCTTGATCGGGATCTGCTTGATCATCGCTCAGACCGTTGGCCTGTTTCCATTGCGTATAGCCCGATTCCGAGGGTGGCGATGATTCTCGCCCGGGGCTTCCTAGGAGATCAGAACTCACGCGCCAGGTATCTGCTATTGCTGGATCGCCAGCCGATTCGTCCCGCACCAAACTATAGCCGCTTCCGTCCGCTCCCATTGGCCATTCACCGCCATCGTTGTAGCGAAAATCCGCAATCGTCTCGCCGTATATATTAATCAGCTCCAGCCGATCTCCGTTGTTACTCAGCTTTCCTCCGCTTTCACTCCCATAAGCTCCTATCACAGGCACTTCAGTGCCATAACGCTCTTCAAAAGCGGCCTGAGTATGCACGATCACCGCGCGCTGGCCCGGTTCTAACTGAGACGCAGGCATGACAAATCGTATTCCTCTCACAAACGAAGAGCCGGTCAAATCAACAACCTCATCCGAAGGATTCCACAGCTCCACAAATTCGTAAGCAGACTCCACCTGAAACGCACTCTCAGGAGCCGGAGCCTGCGGATGATACATGATCTCTGAAATCACAAGATTCTCAGAACTCGCCACGCTCCCACCGACGACAAAGGTCGCTTCATTGACAGGGCTCCATTGACTTTCGTGAGTCAACCGAACCCGCACGCGTGCTGTCCCCGCCAAAGCGTCCCCGCTCCCATTGCGTTGATAGGATATCGCTGTAGGCGACACACTTCCATCTGGGGCCTTGGGATCAGTCCCATCCAAAGTATAATAGATGTCTCCATCCTGTGTATTGAACAACGTCCCCACTTTAAACTTCATTTTAAAGGTATCAGGATCCTCCACCACACCGCCATGCTGCGGAGAGAACTCAGGCGTAAGAAGATCACCGGTCAATCCAACAAAATCCATCTGATTGAAGACTGTCCCGGTCCTCCCCGACATAAAGTCTTCTAGGGCCCAGCGATTCTCTTCTAACCAATCCACTTTCGTGTAGAGCCGCCCACGCTGATCCCCCCAACGGGCAGTTTCAGCGATAATCGCCAAGTCGATCTCGGCCTTTCTGGCATTCCAACGCTCCCTTGCCGCCTCTACCGTAAAGACACCATCATGAAAGAACTCACGCCGGACGCGATCAGCAAACGCCAGCCGATAGGCATCACTTTGCATGAGTTGCTGATGCAGAAACTGGGGATTGAAGTGCTGCTTGCTGCGCCCAGCCGGGTACGGTCCCATCCGGTTCTCGCGGGTCGATAGCATCGAGTGCTCCGTGTCATGGCAGAAGAAGCGCCAGCCCTCTCGCGCTTCACGATTGCGAATCGCATAGAAGTTATTCGCCCGATCATTACCAGCCAGCGGCGCATCAAAGCTGCCCACATAAAAGATCGTCATCATGTAGTCGATCAAGTTCGTCACATCGATGTGTTTCGTTAGGCTCTCGTCTTCTTCACCGTCTGGAGTCATTCCTTGAAGCGCATAGAACTCCGCGTCGGAAACCTCTCCTGCAACCAGGCCGTGCAATTCATCAAAGGCATCAATCGTCCCTTCCGTCGCAAAGATCGTGTAAGGACCAGCTTCCACCTTGATGACGTCATAGTCCTCTGGCTCGCCGCCAAAGTAGCTTGCAGCATAGTCATCCGTTGATCGTTCCTGACTCATGAAGAGCCCCCAATAGATGCCATTCAAATATAAATGATAGTAGCGGCTTCGCGTGTAGGGTTGCCCCATCGCCCGCTGAGAATCTCTAGCAAAGATCTCGCGCAGAAACGTATTTCGTTTTCCGTCGTTAGAGGAAGCTAAACTCCACGCATAGTTCTGAGCCGTCCGGAAGTCGAACTTCTTAAAGGATTGAATGCCCTCATCCCCGAAAAGCGGAAAGTTAAGCCGACTATCGCCGTATTCACTTCGGAAGAAGAGGCGGAAGGAATGCTTGGCATTTCCACTATCTCGACTAAACCCGCCTCGAATCCGAACCCCCGCGTTGATGTGAAAGCCCGATGAGCCATCTGGATTGAGGAGTTCCAGCGAGCCGGGGCGCTCCCATGCGCGACCGTCCTCACGCGCATGCGTGTATATCCCGTCCCTCGAGTCCGTCAGATCATCATGATCCAAGACCAACGACATTGATGGAATTGCCTCCATAGACGCCACCATCTGATCCGCATACTCAGGATCATCGATCACTTCCGGATCCATGCCAAAGTCGAACCGTTGACCGGCGACATTCCCTTCCGGCCATCCTGGGGGGACTTCTTTGTTAGGGGATTGTCGGATAACATCATCCAAGAAGAGGTAGGGTTGCGTATCAATATTAGAAGACTTGAAAGCCTTCTTAGACGCAAAAGCACGTAACACCGTCGTTTTATCAATCGTGATTGGCCCGTCATAGATGGTTCCCGTGGCACCACCGAACAACGTCCCCGCCGAGGGCTCATTCCCATCGGTCGTATAGCGAATAACGGCGTCCGGTGTGGCACAAGTAATCTCAACTTCGATCGGCTCATTGTAAAAACCCCGGTCTACACTGAACTTCGTGTCCGCCACATAGCAGACACCATCATCGCCGTTGACCGCACCCAAGGTGGGCGCAGGAAAGAAGCGATAGTCTCCAGCATCAGACAATCCGTACGACATGCCTTCACGTTGTTTCGGATATTCCAGTAAGTGCCCCGCCTTTCCGTCTGGCATGGCGAGTGATAGCGTCTCTCCGCCATCGCTGAGCTTAAAGTTCGTGTGCAGCGGCATGCTGGGATCCACCCGATCCTTCCCTGTCGCATAGACCACGAGGAACTCGCCAGCGGCCAACGTCGTCTCGGGAAATGTCCACTTCGCTTGGACTTCCGCATCGTCTGTGAAATGCCACCCCGCCAAGGACACGGCCTCTGCCCCCAAATTGGTAATCTCCACCCAATCAGCGGCTTCGCCATCGTCGTCCACATACTCAGCCTCCGAGGTCGCAAAGAGTTCATTGATAACGATGACAGACTCGCCGGGGCCCTCACCTTCGGCAGCCACAGCAATTCGAACGAGCCCCAAACACAGCAGCCCCAGATAGAAATAGAAAAACTTCACTCCTTACTGAACAACAGATCTACGAGACGTTCAATCCTGATCCGAAGTTCGCCAAATCAGTCAAAAGGCCAGCTTCCAGAAAGAACTTGAGTCAGCGCAGGAAGGTGATCCAGCACCAACTGCTCCACGCTCTTGCGGGGAAACTCATAGGTGATCACAGGAAGCTGACGTTCCGCACACCACGAACCAAAGCTGCCCGGCGTCAGATATCCGACCCCTGATACCACGGGCAACTGCGCCTGTTCACTTAACCAGTGCGCTTCAGGACTCGCTTCCGGGTCATCAATACAGGCCAGCGGCGCATGCATCGCGATGACGCGGGAAGGCTCTAGCTTTTCTACCAGAGCCACCAGAGCCTGCGACTCCGGCTCAGAACCCGGAGCCTCACCAGTACTCAACACGACCTCGCTGGGCTCTTCGACTACCCATCGATGCGTCACAGGGTCAGGTTGCCAATCGCGCGTTGGGAAATTCCGATTGAGATCCACGCCCCGAGCATTGCCACGCGTCCCTCGAATGAGCCCATCTGGATTCGCTGCCACCACGACAGCACAACGCTCGAGCGGTTCAGCCAGAGCCCGCAATGACCTCGAAAGCACAACCGAAGTTTCCGGTTCCTCACCGTGAATACCGGCAAAGACAAGCGTACGAACGCTTTCGGAGGGCGGCAGCCAGATTTCCAGTCGCTGGCCTAGAAACGTACTCCCATAGATCTCTGGTTCAGACACAAACTAACCACACGCCAATCGAGACCTCAACATCAGTGAAACCTATCAATTCCTTGC
>JAACDM010000178.1 GCA_009936795.1 Verrucomicrobiaceae bacterium
AGGCCTTTCATAAAGTGAGCCGGTTCCTCCGTCATGGACTTTTCATTTAACTCTCTTTCGGTGATCTCCCTCAGCATCTCCATAAGACTAGCAACAAAACGGAAGTGATTGAGCGCGCCTAACCACCCCTGATAGATGTTTGTTTCCCAGAAGATCGGTTCTTGTGCCTGCAAGGTCTGATGGCTCGCCACCAAATAAGGTTGGTAGGGAAACCGTCGAGCGAACGGCACACGGTTGTAGGTCACTTCTGAAAAAACCAACTATCTGGAGTGAAACGCTGCCCGAAGAAGGTGAGCGAGCGCGGAAGCACGGTCTCTTGTTCACCGCAGGCCTCAATCGCATGCCCAGCGATCTCTTGCTGCCCATAGGTGCCCGCAAGAATCGAAGACTGCAGGGTCACCAAGTCTTCGCTCTCGTCGAAATGATCAAAGCTTGCCATACCTTGCGCCTCCAGAAGACCGAGCATCTAAGGTGGCGTCATGGAGTCAGATAAGCCTACGAAGGTACCGACTACGTCTTCGCACCGATGCCAGCGATCAAGTTGGCACTCTCTTTCAATAGGAGGCTGAGGGAAACCGCTCCGGAGAGTTGGCGCAAACTTCCAGTTTCACGGTCTCCTCCACCCATGCGAAAGGCGATCCGACCTAACCATGTCATGGCCCGGAAGTAGGCCGCCATGGTAACTGAATTCGTATAATGCCTACTTACCGTGAATTGCGAAAAATCTGTAAAGCCCTCCATTGTCCCGAAGGGCCCACCTTTCCATAACGCTTCATGGGCCTCAATTAGGTCTAGCCAAGAGGTTACCCGATCCTGTTCGTCTGCCAGATGCGGGGCATTTCGAACTGCCAACCGCTGAATATCTGCAAAGGGATCCTATTCATCGGCTATGGCGAGAGAAGAGGCTATGGTCAGAAAGAAATCCGCGTCACGCAGGCCTTGGCTTAGCGGGCCTTCATGATGCGCCTCCCACACGGCTGGAAAAGCACTGCGCATTTCCGTTAGGATATCTTGAAGCTCATAGCGGAGATAGAGCTCTTCAACTTCCTTCACGATCAGTTGATAAGAGCGATGCCAAGCCTGCAGCGCAGCGTCCGCAGAGAAATAGACCGGGAGTTCATCCGTCCAAATATCATAGAACATGTCGACGAAGGTGTTCCACTGATGTCGAGGCGTCACCACGAATCCATTGGCCTTCATCATCACCGCTTCCCTTTCATTCAGACGGAATTCGTAAAGGCGTCGGTCAGGATCATCAGCAGTTCGATCCGCATTGTACTCCTCGGGCGACATGGCAAACATGTCTCAGAACTGGGCCTGCGTGACATCCCAATCTATCTGTTCGCGATAAGACTCGGTGAATTCGTAATCCCGCTCGAACTTTTCGACGCTCAGGCTCTCAACTCTATCATAAAAATAATGCTGTTGTTCTGTGTAGCTCACCACCGTGTCGCTATTCTTATCGAAAAACTGAAACTGCGGTGCGGACTCCAAGCGATAGTATTGTTGTGAGGCGTCAGAGTCCAAGATAAGGCGCATTTCGGCATCTCCCTTTCCGACCATCGGTTCGCCAACGGCATGCCAGTTTCTATGATCCTCACTCTGATAGGCCTGATAACGCGCTGACAAGGGTGTCGACCCGGTCGATCTCGGCACGTTCGGCAGCCAACTGAGCTCCCGCTTCCCAGCTTCATCCGCACGTCTGATTTCCAGCCGTTCTGTCTGAGCAAATAGATCCCAGCAACCACTGAGCATCGCCATGAAGGCCACGCAAACTGTGTCCTCTCCGAATCCCCATGACTAGCAACATGCAGACACGGCCAGGAAAGGTCAAACCCTAAAGGTTAATAATTCAACTCTTGGCCGCTCTGACCAAAACAACACCCTGTAAAATCAATGGAACAGCTGGCCAAGCCAGTTTCACGAGGCTGCACAGGATTCTGAGATCACTTGCTGGAAATATGCGATGGTGGGCTTGAGGCCCTCTTCCAGCGAGACCTTTGGTTCCCAGCCTAGCTCGCATTTAGCCATGGTAATGTCAGGCTTGCGCTGTTGCGGGTCGTCTTGGGGCAATTCCTTGTGGATGATCTTGGACTTGCTTCCGGTCTCTGCGATGACCTTCTCTGCGAGTTCGAGAATGGTGAATTCGACAGGGTTGCCAATGTTAACGGGAGTCGTCAGGCTATCGTGACCCATGAGACAGACAAAGCCGTCGATGAGATCTTCACAGTAACAGAACGACCGTGTCTGCTGGCCTTCGCCGTAAACCGTGAGGTCTTCACCGCGGAGGGCTTGGACGATGAAGTTAGACACGACTCGCCCGTCATCCTCACACATACGAGGCCCATAGGTGTTGAAGATACGCGCGATACGGATATCGACCTTATGCTGACGATGGTAGTCCATGAAGAGTGTCTCCGCACAGCGCTTGCCTTCGTCGTAACAGGAACGAATGCCAATGGGATTCACATGGCCCCAGTAACTCTCAAGTTGCGGGTGAACGCTAGGATCACCGTAAACTTCAGAGGTGGATGCCTGGAAGACGCGGGCGTTTGTTCGCTTGGCTAGGCCTAAACAATTCATGGCCCCCATGATCGAGGTCTTGATGGTCTTGATCGCGTTGTGCTGATAGTGCACAGGCGAGGCCGGGCAGGCCAAATTGTAGATTTGATCTACCTCTGCCTTAAAAGGGTCGATGACATCATGACGCAACACCTCGAAGTTCGGGTTCCCCACGAGGTGTGCGAGGTTGGGCTTACGCCCGGTGAAATAGTTGTCCAGGCAAAGAACCTCATGCCCCTCATTCAGTAGCCGATCACATAAATGGCTCCCAAGAAATCCTGCGCCACCCGTAATTAATATTCTCATGAGTCACAGAAGATCGGAGAATTATTTGGAACGTCAATGACCAAGAAGTCATCTCTAGCTTAGCGCCCAGACGGGTTTGGATCGATGCTTAGCGGCAAGCGGACGCGCGGCAGATCATTCAGCGAGAGGGCAAACACGACTCCATACTCACGTTCTCCACGGTTGTCGCGAGCAAGACCACCAAAGGCAGCAGTCCAACTTCCGAGATCTCGATGAATGCTGTATTGTTGTAGTTCAAGCGTGTTATCATCGAGTTCGTAACGATGATAGGTGCCAAAGCCCCAGTTCTCATTGATCTTGGTGTAGAAGCGGAAGTTGAGAAGGTTGCTGTCACCGAAGAAAGGATGATCGCTCAGAAAACGATGGCTGAGAATGAACTCCATATTCTTCGTTGGCATGTAACGCAGTCGAGAGTTCACTTCGACGAAGTCTTGTTCATCAGCAAAGATTGGGAGCTGTGAATCCATCTCTAGCTTCAGCCACGGCAATGGATGCCAGACAAGCTCATTAAAGAGGTTGGAATACGTCCGACTTGCTTCGGGATCCTCCAAGAAGGTATCCAAATAAGTATTCAATTGTAGCCAGTTGTGGGTCTGGCCATCGCGTTTTGTCTGGAGCACATTACGCACACCGAGACGGAGAACATTCCACGGACTGAGGTCGTCCGTAGCGGTGTATTTCGAGATGTCAATTGGTCGCAACTGGGTGCTGGGGGTAAGTCGATCAATGCGTGGCACATCGCCACTGAGATCATTGCCCGCGAGAAAGGAGTAGTTAAAATATGGCTGAACAATATGACGCAGCTCATTAAGCCCCCAGCGGTCGGAGCGAACATCAGGATACTCTCGCGAGAACTTAAAAGCACCCTCGATACCAGCATGCAACAACGCACGGCTCTCCGACGAGTCAATGTCAGGATCACCTGAGTCGATGTCGAAATAGTTCGTGTAGCGCGCGCCCACGCGAGGAACGAGCGAGAATCCTCGCTCGTTCACCACAGGCAGTGAGAGCTGGTGAAAGGTATCAAAGCGCTTGAAGCTATAGCCATCTACCTGGGCTTCGAGGTCGTTGAGGAGACTGTTCAGCTCTGAAGGATCGATGGCAGACTCAGGCACGCCGAAGAACTCCTCTAGACTCCCGCCATCTCCCCGGAGAAACTCACGTTCGCGCGACGAGAGTGGCTCGCGGTAAGCCCCAATCGAGGTCGATCCTTCGTAGAACAAATCGGAGCCAAAGACAGACTGCCGCGTGATATCCAAGGCGACTTCCGGGAGGCGTTCGTCTGAACGAAAGAAATCGTTGCCGTTGAACCTTGCCATCGTGCTAAGGGTGCCACGGGGATCCGTCTTCACGATGTTGATCATATTCTCCGGATTGGGGTCGGTCTTGAGCTCGGAGGGAAAGAAATCTTCGTAGACAAACTCATCTGAAAGCAGATTCACATCGATGTCGACGTAGAGATCGCTATCCTCCGGTCCTGGCACATACACTCGATGCTGCAGGCTGAACCGGTAGCGATCTTCATTCACGTCACGCCGACTCATCGTGGTGCGTGAGATGTCCGGATTGAGGTCGTTGGCGTAATAAGCTTTGAAACGCCCGATGTTGTCGTTGTCTTTAAATTTCTGTGAGTGCAACTCCACACCACCAGCCAAGCCACGACGCGACCGGACGTCCGCCTGCACTTTTACCAAGGTGTGATCTTCCCAGCGAAAGCCATATTCGCTGAGCAGGTAGGCGCCCCAATTGCTATCGAAACCTGGTCGGAAATACCAGCCAAGTTCTTCATCTACGGACTTGGCGAGGTAGGGAAACCAGAAGACCTGGCGATCACCGATGAAGATCTTCACATCATGCATCTCGATGCGATTATCTGGCGGTGGGAGAATCTTCACCCGACCCGCCTCAATCCGGTAGTTCGGCTTCTCCAAGTCGTGCGTGGTCACCAGGGTAGTGTCCGCCTCAAAGAAATTGGCCGTCTTCGCTTCCAGATCAAACTTGCTGCGGAAAGAACCTGCACTGAAGAGGACTGGATCTTGCCCACTGCGCAAATTGTTCGCCGTCACCCGTCCGTCACCGTAGTTGTAAATAGCGGAGTGACCCTTGAAGACGAGTTCATCACGATATATCCTGACATTGCCTGATAGATGCACATCCTGGGTAGCCACGGAAATCTTGTAACTGTCGGCGTAGAGATCGACGCCCTGGTGCTTGATGTTGGCGCCACCGTCGAGGGTGATCAGGGTGTCCAATTCACCTTCTTCGACGTTCCAGTGAGTATCTGGAGTCGTCACCAGGTCGAGGCCATATTCCTCGGCTTGTGTCAGGAAATCCCACATGTTCGCCCTCGACGATTCCACCAACGGCTCGTCTGCCAGTTCTGCCTCTTGAGCGAGACAAGCAAAGGCAGATAGATAGACAGCAAAAGCGAGGCGGCGTAACAGCATCATCGAAGCGACGCCAACCTAGCAGGGAGAGTTTAAACAGAGCAAGGGAGAGTTCGCCTAAGCACCAGCCGAAGATTCCGATTCTTTAGCATCCACGGTAGACACGTTAGCCTCCTCGTCGTCATCATCGAGTACTTCAATCTCACGACGCCAGCGTCGAGAGATCGACGGCCGAACCAGTCCATAGACCAAATAGAGCGTGAAAACCACAGCAGGCATCCACTCATAATAACGAACGGTAAATACCACAAGTAGAATAGCGACCAGCACTGCTGGGACTGGTCGCTGCTTGCCAATCTTCAAATCTTTGAAGCTCGGGTACTTGATGTTGCTGAACATGAGGAAACTCACTAACAACATCAAAACAACTAGGAGAAACTTAATCTTACTAAGAATCTCCGGGTGATCTTGACCCAGGTAAAGCATGGCCAAGGTCACAGAGGATATGAAACCAGCCGCGGCAGGAATAGGCACCCCATTGAAGTCCTTCGAGGTTCCCTGATTGCGCATGGCCGCGACGCAATTGAATCTCGCTAACCGCATCGTGCCGCAGAGTAGGTAAACGAACGCTAAGATCTGCCCCAGCGTGTCAGTCAGCTCGAAGAGCACGATATCCATGAGGAGCAGCGCCGGTGCCATGCCGAACGAGACAACATCTGCCAGAGAGTCGAATTCCCGCCCAAAGTCTGATTCCTGGCCACTGATTCGAGCGACTCTCCCATCAAGAAGATCAAACACACAGGCACCGAAGATAAGCAAGATGGCGTTGGTATACAGATGAGAAGTCTCTTTGAGCATCTCCATTCCACCCAGCGCGCTTCCTTCAGAGATCAATAATACGGCGATGAAGCCACAGAACAGATTTCCCGCCGTCATCAGATTCGGCAGGAAATGGATCTTCACATCAGTTTCAGAATCCGAGGCCATGGAAGTCCCAGTTTAAGGCAAGCCTTAGAGAGAAGCAACTGCTTGCGACAGGGCCAGAACCGCTGGAGTTTTCGCCATGAGTCCGTCTCCTACTATCACCGCCGACACCTCGATGGCCGACCTCCTTGTCCACTTTCCAGGTGCTCAACGCGCTCTGTTCGCCAAGTATCACATTGGCGGCTGCGCCTCATGCGGATTCAGACCGGACGAGACTCTCGGGGGCGTCTGTCAAAGAAATGAGAACATTCCCGTGAGCGAAGCCATTGATCACATCATCGAAAGTCACGATCGCGAAGTGGCCCGACAAATTCTGCCAACCGATCTCAAAGCGCGCCTCGAAGACCCAGACCCTCCAGCATTGCTTGATCTTAGGACGCGAGAGGAGCACGAGAACGCGTGTATCACCACTGCCGACCTCTTCTCTCACGACAAGCTGCAAGACATCATGGCCAGCTGGCCGAAGGATCGCTCCATCATCGTTTATGATCATTTAGGGGAAAACGGAGCCATGGATGCCGCCGCCTACTTGGAAGGTCACGGGTTTACCAATGTCAGAACACTTCGAGGCGGCATCGACGGCTACGCGAAAGAGGCCGATCCCAGCCTCCCCCGTTATCGTCTCGAGATCGCCTAACGCCCGCGAAAACCACTCGGCGGTGACGGTCCCTCCCAGCTGTGGTAAACAAAGGCAACGAGGGCAGCGAGACAGACCAAGGCACCAACCAGCAGCAAATAACCCAAGGCCTTGCGGCGATCGCCGGTGGCCAAGTCAGCTTTCGCTTTGGACGAATCAGCCGATGCTCTTCGAAAGCGACTCCAAATGCCCCGCGCGTCACCAAATGCGCGGAGAGTCAAGGCCACCAACAGCGCAACCAGACCCACTCCGACCAGGGCGATGACGACTTGAAACCCGGCCGGCAAAGTCGTCAGATGCTTGACCAGGTAGCTTAGCGACTTTGCGCCATCGATCAACAAGGCGCCCAAGCGATCCGTGACTTCGTCTACGAGCCGAACCGGATTGAGACTGGCAAGAATGATGGTCACAGGACTAACGAACCCTCCATTTACACTCTACGAACCTCTCCACAGCACGCAACCGAAAGCTGCGTTTGACACCAGGGGCTATAATCAGGCTTATTATAGGGCATGCGAAAGCACTCCGGAAGGACACCTCTCAAGGCATGGGCTCCTGCCCCTCTTGCCGCTCTGCTAGTCATTCTCATAGGGTGCGCTTCCTCTCCAAAGCCCGTGGGCTTCACCAAGGTGAAGTATTACCAGTTAAAAGATGAAGACGAGCGTGCGGAATCCTACTCGGTTGATCCCATGATTCGCTTCGAGCGTGAGCACCATTTCCATGGTGCCGTGACCAAAGATCAGCGCCGCGAGCGGCTGGGCTACTACTACACCTTATTCTGGAATGCGCCGGCAACCCGCACCCCGGTCACGGTGCGATTCGAATACCGGCAAGCCCTTACTGGCGAACGGATTTCTACGTTCGATCAGGTGGTCAGTGAAGTGCGCAGTCAGAACAAGACGGCACTCCGAATCACCGGTGAATCCTATCATCGCGACGGTCGAGTAGTCTCTTGGCAAGCCACCCTCTTGCAGGATGGTAAGCTATTGGATCAGACCCGCTCATTCTTATGGAAATGACGTCATCTTCTTGCCACGAATGAGTCACTTATAGTTGACCTTGGCGAGGTTCTGGTTAGTCTACTACAGCGCTCGCTCCCTCCCAAGGTGAAAACAAGTACATCCATGCTCTTCGCGAGCCTTCCTCATGTCGTATGGATCCGTATCGACGGGAAGGGATCGTTTGAAATCAGCGGCCAGCTTCGAGACTTCGTGATACGAAAAATCGAAACTGGATCTGCCCAATTCGTCATCGATTTGGATCGCTGCACGGGTATGGACTCCACCTTCATGGGCACCCTGCTAGGCATTTCAAAAGAGGTCGCCAGAACAACAAGTGGCCTCCTCGATGTCGTCAATGCAAACGGCCGGAGTGTCCAACTGCTCAAGAATCTTGGTCTTACCAGTATCCTCTCCGTCGACGAGAAAGCGGAGCGCTGGATCACAGAACGGCAGCAACTTGGGCAAGAACTCTCCGCCTGCGATAGCGTCAAGCTAGACAAGCAAGCGACTGCTAACATCATGCTTGAGGCTCACGAAGCACTTGCCGATGCTCAGCCAGAGAATGCGGCAAGATTTGAAGACGTGATTCATTTCCTCAAAAAAGATTTGAAGGTCAACGGTAGCGCCGCGTGCTAGAAGACCCAGGTTTCGCTTTCCGCCGCTGACGTAGTCGCCCCGACTCATGGACTACATTGCTCCCTTTCTGCTCGGCATTGCAACACTGCTAGTATTTCTCGTCAGAAATCAGCGTCAACTCCAAGAGAAGCGACAGAAAATTGTCGTCAAGGAACACCGTATGTTCTCCTTCCTCCACGGCTTGGGCGAAGCCTTGCAAACCAGCCGCACTCGAGAGGAACTTCACCAGTTCATTCTCAAGGGAGCTATGGAGGTCGTTGAGGGAGCTCAAGGCGCGCTCTATCTCCTTGATATGAAACAGGTTCGCCTTGTCCCGAAAGCCATGTCGCGTCAGTGTCCGCCCCTTCTCCCGCAGCTCCTCCCAAACTATGATCCGACAGATCCAGCGAGGCTGCGAAGCGATCTTCTCTTGGAAACCGTCTCGACCGATGACGCCGATTCAATCCTCGTAGGCTGCCTCTCAAAGAGAGAAAGCCTTCATGTAGAGGATTTCTCAAACCACCCAGCTTTCGGCGACGCATCGCCTAGCGATCGCAAGAAGATTTGCTGTGACGCCATGTTAGCACCCATGTACTTCGGCGAAAGTGACCTAGGAGTCATGGTCGTCTTAAGAGAAAACGGTGCAGCCTCTTTTGACTCAAACGACTTTGCGGTCTTCGGCTTGCTCGCTGACCAATGCTCTCTAGCACTTGGCACAGACCAGCTCAGCCGCCAATCGATCGCTCAACAGCGCCTAGAAGAAGAAATTCTCAACGCCCGCGACGTGCAGCGCATCTTGCTGCCTGACAAAGCTCCTCCACTTTCCGGATACCGAATCAGCGGCCGCAATCGAGCGGCAGGTTCTCTTAGTGGAGACTATTACGACTTCATCCCGCTCGGCAAACACGCCCTCGGGGTCGCTATTGCCGATGTTTCAGGGAAAGGCTTGCCCGCCTCACTCACCATGGTCATGGGACGCAGCGTCCTCCGCGCCAATACTGAAGCCTGGCAATCGCCCGCCGAAGCCCTGGCCATGGTCAACCGTATTCTTCATCCCGACATGCGAACGGACATGTTCGTAAGCATGATCTATCTCATCGCCAAGGCGGGCAGCGGAGAGATTGTCATGGCCCGAGCCGGCCACGACCCTGCTCTGGTCTACAGAGCCGCCTCCAATAACGTCGAGGAAATCGCGCCCTCTGGCCTTGCCGTGGGAGTGGACGTCGGGCCCATCTTTGAGCGCGACACTCAGGATCACTCTATTCACTTAGAACGCGGCGACATCCTCCTCCTCTACACCGATGGAATCACGGAGGCAGAGAACAGCATGGGGGATGAATTCGGGATCCACCAACTCAAGACGACTTTCGCTGACCTTGCCACGAGTAGCGCAGATGAGATCATGGACGCCGTTTATGCGAAAGTAGCCGCATTTGCAGTGGATTCGCCGCAAACCGACGATATGACAATGGTCGTGCTGGAAAAAACGTAGCCCAGGCGTAACACCTTTAGAATACCATGCAAGAATCGAACTCATCCACCGACGACTTGGCTCCCGAAGCTGAGAACTCCGTGCCCCTCCAAGATGGGGAAGACCAGAAAACTGCCGACACTGCGACAGCTGAGAAGGAGGCTCCTCAAGAATCCGTTGATCCGATCATCGCTCTGCAGGACGACCTCGCCAAATGGAAAGACCTCGCACTGAGATCGCGCGCTGATTTGGACAACTACCGTAAACGCATGGCCGCCGAGAAATCGGAGTCCATCCGCTATGCTAATCAATCACTCTTTGAGTCGTTGCTCCCAGTGTTAGATAATTTTCACTTCGGCATCGATGCGGCCCGTACCGCGACGGAGCCCTCTGGGGTCCTCCTGGGTATGGAAATGGTCCTAAAGCAATTCCAAGATTTCTTGGAGGCACAAAACATCAGTGCCATTCCATCAGATCCCGGCGTTGACTTCGATCCTAATCTCCACGAGGCGGTCGCTCAAGAGTTCGATAACAAGGTCGCTGAAGGCCTGATCATCAAGACCGTCCGGAGTGGCTATCGCATGGGAGAGAGGCTCATTCGCGCGTCCAACGTGGTGGTATCCAAGGGCTCTCAGACCAGCACAGAAGCTTAAGGCTTAGAGAGTATCAACACCACGAGACCACTTCCAAAAGCCATGTCTGGAAAAGAAGACTATTACGAGTTGTTGGGCGTAGAGCGCTCAGCAACGAGCGATCAAATTAAGAAGGCTTACCGCAAGCTCGCGGTAAAGTATCACCCTGACAAGAACCCTGAC
>JAACDM010000179.1 GCA_009936795.1 Verrucomicrobiaceae bacterium
AGCCAATTAAGAAGGCTTGGCAGCAAAGTGGTCCCGCAGTGAAGCGGTGGTTGGAAGACGAGTATCCAGCTATCGCAAAACAAGCTATTAATGCGACCCAAGGTCTAGTTCTGAGAAACAGCGATGCGAAGAAACTTCACCGCTGAAACGGTCGCATCCTTCGGAATCAATGTCAGCTGAACGAGACCAAGATCCCCTTCCACACTCGATTCCTCAATCTGCCAATCGCCCGCGGAGATTGGAGCCCAAACATCCAAGTCAGAACTCTCTTCGAGCGTCAGCACCGCTCCAGAAATGCTTTGTCGACGTTGATAACTGACCGAAGCCGATGAATCACCTACTCCAAAAGTAACGGACAGCGGGGCTTCATCGCTCGCGACAGGATCAGTCCCTAACGCATACT
The DNA here is from genome assembly GCA_009936795.1 of Verrucomicrobiaceae bacterium. Classification (GTDB taxonomy): domain Bacteria; phylum Verrucomicrobiota; class Verrucomicrobiia; order Verrucomicrobiales; family DEV007; genus JAACDM01. The sequence goes on from JAACDM010000179.1 coordinate 404, forward strand.
CCAAGAGATCCGTGAGACTATCGCCGTCGCCATCGCCGTTTGCATCGGCCAATCCGTTCTCGGTCAGCCAATCGTTTAGGCTCGGTCCTTCCACCACACCTCCACCACCAAAGGCTGTGCCTTCTCCCCAACTTCCCGCTGCACTAGCATCTGGTCGGGTAGAGGGTCCCGTCCCAGGATCGAGAAGTAGCAGGGTTGCTCCCTGCCCATCTGCATTGGCAGGCCAGCTCTCACCATCATCATAACGGAAAGACTGGATCACTTGCCCGGCAGCATCGACCAAGCGCAGGGTCTCACCGCCGTCGTCGAGCTTCCCATCGAAATCACCGCCCACCGGCTCAGCGCCGTAACGCGCCGCAAAGGCAGTTGGATTCCGGGCTAGCACCAACGATTGTCCCGCAGCCAATTTGGCACCAGCAGGAAAAGTATAGTCCACGCCTGCATCAAAATACACACCTTTCAAATCCGCCTCCGCAGCCCCAGTGTTCTTCACAATCAAGTATTCGAACTGGCTCGCACTCGTCCAACCTTGGTCGCGCTCTGAATCCGTCGGTGCCGTCGGATGATACATCAGCTCGCTGATCACGAGACTATCAGTTCCTAAAGAGAACGTCGCCTCCGAAAGTGCTGACCAAGTCACGCCACCGAAGATGCTCTTCTTGAAATACCGTGCCTTAACTGTGGTAGTGCCATTGATCAAAATCGGCTCGGTATAGGATATGGCGGTATCCCTTAACTCGATCGCTCCTGACGTAGGATTAAACTCATAAGGATCTGAACCGTCTAATGTATAGAACGTGTCGGGATTCCCATTCTCAATGGTAAGGGTAAACCCATTGCCCACCATACCACCGTGTTGAGAAAACACTGCAGCTGCCCGACCAGGATACAGGTCTTCGTCTTCAAACTGCCCCAATACAATGTCCGTCCGCTGGGGAAGATAAGTCTCTAACATCCAGTCGCGCTCGTCGCGCCACTCGTCGATCGTGTGAGGCCTTGATTGGTTGTCATCTCCCCAGCGTGCTGTTTCAGCATACATCGCTGGCTCGATTTCGGCGGCCATCCTGCTATACCTTTCGATGGTCGAATCCGGCGATAGAAGTCCGCCTTTAAAGAAGAGGCGCTGCGTCCGATCCGCCCATTTCACTTGAAACCAAAGGAGCTCTTTCAACGAAGCGTAGGGACCACCCACCCATTGGGTGTTGCGCGGTGCCTTCATGTTGAGTGGCGAACGCGAACGATTGTTTCCCATCGTGTTCTCAAAATCCCAAGTGTAGTGCTTGAATCCCGTGCTCTCTGGAGTATTCAGACGCCCAAACCAGAAGTTCTTGTTAGGCCAATCCCAGTTTCCTCCCCAGAAATTGATGATCATGTAATCCGCGTAGTGATCCGCATCTAAGTACACTTTAAACTCTGGATTACGGGTTCCGTCAGGATTCAGTCCCTGCAACTTCATCCAATCTGCATAAGTCTCCGCATCACGGGCATCGCTGACGTAAGTATTCCAATCCCTTAAGCCGCTGTTCGAAGGATCGTTCCCGTTCTCCTTCCCTCCTGCCTGTTTGACTTCACCAGAATTGTTTGCATCCCAGTCGCCATCCTCGCCTCCATAGTAGGAGGCCGAAAAATTCTCGTTTGGCCGTTCGGTGAGGTTATAGAGCCCCCAGTAGAGACCATTGATATACAAATGCTGAAAGCCACCCCGAGGAGAGGCATGCCCCGCTTCTGCCGCGATACGTCGCCCAAACTCGTCTCGTAAAAACTGCACTGTGGTTCCAGCACCGCCCCAGGCATAGCCATCATTTCCACCGGCGCGGAAGACGATCGTATCAAAGCTATCGGTCGCTCCAGGCTGATCGACAATGTCCTCACGCAAACGCCCCACGCCATACTCACTCTTAAACAAAAGCCGGAAAGAATGCTTCTCGGATGCACTTGCCTGCCTGAAGAAGCCACCTTGAATACGCGCACCACAATCGACCTGGAATTTGCCCGAACCATCTTTGTTTAACCACTCAAAGGAAATCGGCTTCTCCCAGTTCAAACCAGTCGACTCGGGATTTCCATAGATTCCTTTCGATCCAAAGAAGTCATCGTTGTGACCGACAAAGGAGACAGTCGGCAAAGAACGCAACGCACCTCTCATCTCGCCTGCATTTGGACCTGTGATCTCAGGATCCATCTCGTAGTCCACGCTGAACCGTCCCCACTTGCTTGGAAAACCTTCGGGCTCGTCTGGTTGGTTGACCACATCATCGTGGAAGATGTAGGTGTTGGTATCCGTATTCGTTGACTGCCAACCAGACTTCTTTGCCACAGCACGAACCACCGTCGTCGTGCTAATCGTGATAGGGCCCTCGTATTTCTGAGCCGGACTAAAGATCGAGGCTTTGGCAGGATCACTTCCGTCTAGCGAATACGTAATGTTTGCACCCTCGGTCGCTGTTGTGATCTCAAGCTCAAAACTCTCATCATAATAGCCGCGATTCACATTGAACTTTGTGTCCGCAACAAAGCCATCCACGCCCGAACCATTCTCAGCGCCAGGAGTGGGTTCTTGAAAGAACTGCAGCTCTTCACCAATCGAACCATAGGAAGCCCCGCCACGCTGCTCGGGATAGGGATTAAACTCCGTTAGAATGGCGCTCGCAGGATCGACCAAAGCAAGGTATTCGCCGCCACCGTCTAGTTGGAAATTTGCGTGAAGTTCGTCGCCTGTACCTTCATCACCAGAAGCGAATACGATGACGTGACCTCCGGCCTCCAACGTGACTTCTGGAAACGTCCATTTCTGAAGAACCTCCTCGTCGTCTGTCAGCGCGTAGCCTGCCAAATTCACTGGGGAGCCATCGGGATTATGAATCTCTATCCAATCTGGGGTAGAACCATCACCGACAACAGGAGCATCGCTTCCACCAGCGATAAATTCAGTGAGAATGGGGGCTGCGGGTGCTAGCGTGTAGAGGGAAAATCCCAGCAGACTCGTAAATAGGGGCAATCGGAGCTCGCGAAACATAAATGTAGGGGTTGTACGGATAGCATACGGTGGCTTCCCCTATCTATTCAAGGCACTTTACGACGGTTTCCAATGGCCAGCTAGCCGCCCACTCTCCCCAACTCCAGCCTCTCGTCCGTCTCCAAAGCGCCCGCAATGGCGGGCCAACCTCCAGGCTGCTGGATCTGAAAGACCCGAAGGTACAAGGTGACCACATTCGCCGGATAGTCTTCTAACAAGTGATCGATAGCTGCCTTCAGCTTATCCTCTTCGATTGTCTCTGGCAAATTCTCCACACCGCCATCGTCGTCATGCTCAATTCCGAGATCGTCGACGAACCGGATCAGCATGTCCTTCCGCTGCTTAAGCAACCAAACTTGTAGTAAATGCTCCCCCACCGTATCTGCCATCTTCAGCTTGAGCGTCTTGACCACCCAGGCAATCTGATCCGCACCAGGCTTCTTCTGCACATAGGCCGCCCGCAATTTCCTCTGCGTCGCTAAGCTCGAGACCGTGGCTTTGTAAATATCTCGAGACTCCGTTCGGAAATACCCAATGATTTCATGGGCAAGGGTCTCGTCTAGATTCTGGAAGATTTCGTAAGCTTTCATGAATGGTGTTGGGCAGCGATCCCTCTACTTTCCCTTATCAACTTGCAAGCCTTCTTTCTCCCACGCCATCATGCCTCCATCAAGGTGGTAGAGCTTGAGAAACCCAAGCTTCTGGAGCGCTTTTAAAGCAGTCTGACTTCGAGCCCCTGATCGACAATGGACCAAGTAGGTCCGCTCCTTATCTAACTTCGCAGCCTTTGCAGCAAACTCATTTGAGCGAATGTCAATGTTCACGGCGTTAGGAATGCGCACTTCTTTAACCTCACCTGCCGTCCGTACATCGAGCACGACAAAACCCGCGTTGTCTTTGTTAGCTTTCCAAAGTTCACCTGCTTCCTTCGCCTTTACGTGCTTCACCATCGGTTTGCCAAGAGGCTTGTCCGCCCTGGCGAAACCCGCAAGACAAAGAAGTGAGGCGGCGACAATGAGAAGTGATTTCATGCATTAATGGAACGAAGCCTCGGCTCAAAGGCAAGGCTGATTACAGACCAACCTTCATCGCAACGAGCCGACGATTTCCAGTATCCGCAACCCTCAAATGACCACGTGAATCAACCGTGACTCCCCAGGGCGTGTGAAATTGGCCCATCCCAGATCCTTGGCGCCCATACGCTCCAATCAGGTTGCCGTCCAGCGTGCAACTCAGCACGCGACCCGCCCCATACTCCACGACAACCAGTTGCCCCTGTCCATCCAGAACCAAATCATACGGTAGGTGAAGCGCGATCGCTTTTCCAGCGTGAGTCAGCGTCAGCTCGCCCGTGTAGGTTCCATCATCTTGAAACCGCTGAACTCTGTTATTCACCGCATCGGCCACGTAGACCACGCCTTCATGCCAGACAATTCCAGATGGTCGCTGAAACTGTCCCGGCTCGGTTCCAAAGCTACCAAAGGTGAGTAGATGCTTTCCATCAGCCGTAAACTTCTGGATGCGATCATTGGAACCATATTCACCGATATACAAACAATTCTGTGAGTCTCTGGCAATCGCTACCGGATAAATAAACTCGCCATCACCACGCCCAACTTGGCCAAATTTCCGCAAAACCTCCCCTTCCGGACTGAATACCAAGACCTGGCTATAGTGCGTGTCGCAAACCACAATTTTACCATCACCTAACACAACCACGCCCTCCGGTCGACCGACCGTCACGTCCGGCATGCTCCAACGGCGCAGAACCTTCCCCTCACTTCCAAAGACCAGAACACGCCCCGCATCATCTAACACAACAATGTCATCATTCAAACCTGTCGCCACACTCCGAGGTGAAGGCAACTTGGGCCCGTCGATTGGAAGGGGCCAGGCACGAAACTCTGAGACAGGGATCACCGGAATAGTCGACTCCTTTCCACAAGCCATGACATTCAGGCACACCATCAACAAGGCAAGCCATTGCACGGCCACTCTCACCCCTGTAAGCACACTGGCCGTCGAGCGATGAAGAAAGACACGCTCATCGCCTGTCTCCTCGTTTCTCAAACAAGACTCTGCATAAAGGCCAAGGTTCTGACTACTCAGGCACCGAACGTTTCCACCAGCACTCGGCAGGACCTCCAAGTGCTCTGGGCGCACACTCTGAGCTTCTGCCCCCACAACACCTAGCCAACAACGCTGATCATCCGAGTTTAGCCAATTGGTTCGCCCCAGAAAGTGCGCCAGCTCACTTGTTTCCGGTCGTTCATACAAGGCCATCGTCTCGCCATGATACACGATCTCGCCCTCCACGAGACAACAAACCTCACTCGCATGGGCAAGCACGGTTTCCGGCTCATGCGAGGCAAAAACCAAGACGCGTTCGCCTAAATGGTCGCGAATGACGTTCCAAAAGTCTGACCGATGTCTTGGATCCACGTGGGCCAGAGGCTCATCCATGATGAGTAGCTGCGCCGAGCTTGCCAAGGCTCGCGCGACCGAGAGTCGTGCTTGCTGGCCTAACGAAAGCGTGTGAGGGAAAGCGTCTCGGCAGTCCCCTAGCCCAAGTATTTCTAGCAAGTGAGCATCAGCCACATGCTCATGCGCACGGCACCCTGGCCATAGTCCGAATCCCGAAGGCACCCACGCCACCGAAAGCTCATTGTGAATCTTGCCACAACTGGGCTGCTCGTATCCGGCCAACAGATTGAGCAACGAAGTCTTCCCCGCACCAGAGGCACCCATCACCGCCGTCACCCCATTTGACAATGACAAGGAAACATGAGTCAGGCGGGACGATTGCCTACCACACATGCTGACACTCTCGAATCTGATCACGGAATCAACCACGACGAGATGTTAGTCCGTAGCCTAACGCAGTGGCAAGCGCGAGAATACAGAAAGGCACCGCCACCGCGACAAGCACATAGGCTGACAACATGGTATCACGCCCATAGTGCATCAAATCGTAGAGCCTCCCCATAATTGGCGACATCGAGGCAGGGGCGAGAATCTTCGACATCGTCACGTCAAAGTAGGCAAGGTAGAACCCACAGGCCCAAACAGCGAGATAGGGACCTCGACCGTAGGCCCAACATAGCCGCCGCGTTCCCATCAGCTGGGCACTCCAGCTTGCGTCCGACTGGTCTCGACGCTGAGCCAGAACTGCCAGCAAAGTCAGCAACGGAAGCAGGGCAAGAACCAGCCCAACCACTAACGGAATAGGACGATCACGGAAGGACATCAGGCCGGGCCATTGAAACAGGCCCAACAGCCCCAGGCTGAGCAGCAATGTTCCCAACAGCCCTGGCATTAAACACACCGCTAGAAGCACCTTTGACCTCAATTGACTCAATCCTTTCGCTAGCAGAAAGCCCAATGTCCCAGCAACAAACGCCACGATCAAGCTGTCCCCCACTTCCCGCTGCATGGAGAACGTTGAAGACAATGATGGCAATCCACGGACGGCACTTTTCAAAATGAGCAATACCGGAATTATCGAAAACAAACACGCAGCAACAGCGGCATAGACCCAAATCATCCATGATCGATCTGACTTCTGACTCACGTTCGCAGCAGCATCGCCTCGCTCTACCAGCCTAAACAGTGCCAATATCACCACCGTTTGACTGAGAGCAAGAGGCAAGAGATTCTTCAAGGTCACACCCAAGGCGTATCCCTGAGCTTGGGCATCAAACATCGCTACAGTCCAAGCAGGTCGTTGCAAGAACGTCGCCATTTCAAACTCGTGAAATGCATAAAGAAACACAAGCAGAGCCGAAACTAGCATCACCGGCTCGAGGTGACGCCACCGAAAAGACCACGCAGGTAGCCCGTGGTCTACCGCTAACGCCTGACAATGCTTTCCCTCTTCAGACAAGCGACGCGGGATCAAGGCACCCGCAAGCAAAGCTAAGGGATAAACTCTCAGAAACACCAAACTTGCGTAGGCCACCTCTTCAAGCCACGGATAGCGCGCAAGATGTAAAAATGGTGTCGTATAAGCGTAAGCTGTGAGCAGTGGAGGCGTTAGAAACGGCAAGCTAATCATGGCCCAAAGCAAGTGGCCCCGGCGCGTTCCACGACTTGTAATTAGCCTTGGCAATAGCACGCCATTTAGTAGAACCGCAAGAATAGAAAGCACAGACGCGCGCAGGAACGACGGTACGATATCAGGGGGCAACACGCTGAGAAAGGCAACAATCAAGAAGCACAACGTCGACGGACCAATGTTGCCTTGTCAACCACCCCCACTTAAAAAGCAGGCATGGTAAGCCTCCTCCAACAAGTTTCGGAGATTTTAGGGTCCGATGGCGAACTGCGATTTCAATCCGTGGGAGGCGGCTGCATCAACAAGACGGGAATCGTCACAGATAAGCAGGGGAATCGACACTTTCTTAAAGTTCACCACACCAATCGCCTGCCAAACTTCGAGGCGGAAGCAGCAGGCCTCCAAGAAATCGCAAACACGGCCACGATCCGAGCGCCCCGTCCGATTCAGGCGGGAACAGACTCAGAGAATGCCTTTCTGATCATGGAAGCTCTCGACCTCCACTCTCCCAAAGATCGAGATCGTTCAGAGAGACAGCTTGCAAAGGAACTCGCGGCGCTCCATCGCACAACCGGCGACGTATTCGGCTGGAATCGTGATAACGTTATAGGAGACACACCACAACGAAACACGTGGGAGTCTAGCTGGGTTACCTTCTTTCGCGAACACCGCCTTCGATATCAAATTGAACTCGCGGCCACACGCGGCCTCGATCTGCCCGGAGCAACTCAACTCTTGGATCAGCTAAACCAATTCTTCCAAAGCTATCAACCTGCCCCTTCCTTGCTCCACGGCGATCTCTGGAGTGGAAATGTAGGCTACGATAAAAACAGCACCCCAGTGATCTTCGATCCCGCAGTGTACTTCGGAGACCGTGAAACTGACATCGCATTCACTGAAATGTTCGGAGGCATCGGCGCAGAATTCTATCCAAGCTACCATGAAGCCTACCCTTTAGATGACGGCTACAGCACCCGACGCCCACTCTACAATCTCTACCACGTCCTCAATCATTACAACCTCTTCGGTGGCCACTACGCAAGCCAGGCTAACGAGATCATATCCTCCCTGCTTCAGTGAGGATCCACATCAGGCATCATTGATGCCCCTTCAATAGTTAGTTTCGGCCGACACTAAGCCTTGGAAAGCCGTCAAGGCCTGCGACGTATTCGTCATCCGGCAATAAGAATCCAGATACTTCGTACCCTTTGCGCACGGTTTACATTCTATCAGGTGGGGCCGCCGTCGCGCAGCGGTCAAGGCGACAAGCGAACGCGCTACTCACCAAGATACACATCAACCACCAGATCAAATGAAACCAACCAAATCCACTCATCCCGAGTCTTGTCGATTTCCAGCCATCATCAGCCTTTTTATCTTGTTGGTCTCCACACTTGGCCTCGTTGCGCAAGTGGCAGAGGCCCCACATTGCCACGGCATCGTGCAGAAAGTCGTCCAACCAGACGGCGTAGTCACCCTACCAACTCCTTTGTGAAGGCGAATGCCCTGATGGAGGCAAATGCGACCCGCACCGGTCCCAAAATCAACATGGCGGCATCCGCGAATGGTGCAGCTGCGGCGAAGAGGAACCACCCCATTGCCACATCGTCCTTTACACGCCTGGACGCGGAGAAGGCGGCGGCCCACAACAAGTATTCTGTTCAGGCCAATGCCCAGACGGACAGCCTTGTCGCCTAAGTGAACAGCTCATTCATAAAGGGGATGGCTTTCAAGTCTTCCACCTTGTCTGTGCGTGTGATGGCGATCACGGGAATCCCAATCACTCCTCAGGAGAAAACGATGGAAAACCTGCGGATCCTACGGATCCAGATCAAGAAGTCCCCGATCCAACCAATCCCGGCAACGATCCTGACACAGGCAATGAAGAGCCCGTTCCAAGCGAACAAGACTCCGTAAATCCTGAGCCAGATGGCAGCATACAAGACAACGACGATCCTTGCTGTGGTGACAATAACAAGAAGGACTGCAAAGGCATCGTCCAGAAGATCGTCCAACCAAACGGCATTGTGACCTATCAATTGCTCTGCGATGGCATTTGCCCTGACCACGCCAAATGTGAGACCCGCTCCTCCAAGAACCACCATGGCGGCGTACGCGAATGGTGTGGATGTTCAGATACGGAACCAAGCACATGTCACATCGTCATCTACACCTATGGTGACAGTGAACCCGGCACAGGCCAAGAAGTCTTCTGCGCCGGTGCTTGCCCTGATGGGACGGCGTGCAAGCTTCAAGAGAAACTCGTTCGCAACATCAACGGTTTCAAGTTCTTCCATATCAGCTGCGAGTGCCCAAATGGAGATGGCGGAAACGCCAACAATGGCGACGACAATCAATCTAACAACAACAGTGATGGCACGCCTAACAACGGCGACGACAACGACGATACCCAAGCCGCGAGTAATGCCGATGGGAATGACGACGATTGCTGCGGAGACGACGCTCCTGGCGCTGCCAAGCCTTGCAAAGGCTATGTCCAGAAGGTCGTCCAGAACAACGGTCGCGTAACCTATCAGCTAGTCTGCGGTGGCGATTGCCCAGGTCGCGCCAAGTGTGAACCACGCAGCTCACGCAACCACCACGGCGGCGTTCGCCAATGGTGCGGCTGCAACGACACAGAGCCACGCACCTGCCACATCGTGCTCTACACTCCAGGTCCAGGTGAAGGCGGCGGAGCCCAAAAGGTCTTCTGCGCTGGAGCTTGCCCAGACGGGAGCGAGTGCACGATCAAAGAGCTACGCAAGCTAAAGACAGCCGATGGCAATAAGGTCTATCACCTTACCTGTGACTGTGGCAAACCCGCAGAAGGCGGCGATGATGCTCCCAACGACGACTCCATGCCTGACGATCCCACTCAGCCCAACGGCGACGACACAGACGCTAGCAGTATTAACGGCGGCGACAACGACTGCTGCGGAGACGACGCATCTGGTGCAGCCAGGCCCTGCAAAGGCTATGTCCAGAAGATCGTTCAAAGCAATGGCATCGTCACTTACCAGTTGATCTGCGGCGGTGACTGCCCTGGCCGCGCCAAGTGCGAACGACGTAGTTCACGCAACCACCACGGTGGCGTGCGTCAATGGTGCGGTTGCGATAAGGTCGAACCTAGCACCTGCCACATCGTGCTCTACACTCAAGGTCCAGGTGAAGGCGGCGGCCGACAGGAAGTCATCTGCGCCGGAGTGTGCCCAGATGGTAGCAAGTGCGCGATCAAGACTGTTCTCGTGCATCGCACCAAGGGTGGTAGCGAAGTCTTCCGTATCACGTGTGATTGCAAGAAGGCGGCTGCCGGAGCCGGAGTGGCTACTGCATTGCAAACCGACGGTGAAGTTACCGGTCCCACAGACGAGACGGCGTTCCTTACCGAATTGGATCCTGACTTCGTCCTTGAAGACGACCAAGAAACGAGATCAGAACTGAAGCAGCAGGCCCATGCCATCACCATGCTAGTTCAGACCGAACCCTTGCCAACTCGAGACGAGAAGTTCTACCAGCTCACCTTTGAAGGCGTGCCCGAAAGCCTCTACGAAGTCCTTGTCAGTGAGGACATGCAACTGTGGCAACGTGCCGGGACTGCAGAAGAGATCGAGTCAGGCCACTACGGATGGGCCGATGATGCCGCGATGGATCATGCACCGCGCTTCTACACGATCAGGACTCTTTATGTTCAGAGAGTTGAAGACTTGGAAGAGCAGAATTAATACGAACCCTTAGATGGCTCCAACCTCTAAAGGAGGAGTCGGCACCCCCGGCTCCTCCCCTTTCGTTGAGAAACGCCGAAGTTAGCTTGTAGTCGCCAGCACTTACTAAGTATCCGATTCTCTCAGGTTCGCTCGACTTTGATATCTTACTAGAACACGCCCACCAAGATAGGGAAACACGAGGACGGAGTTTAGCATAGAACAGGGAACCCAGAGAACTTCGGGATAGACGATGTAGAATGTATGAAGGGCCCAAAGGGAAAGAACCAGACCGATCGCACTCGTTACCCGCACAACCCTGTCTTGGACAACTCGTGCGCCCACCAAGCCACCCATGAAGGCTCCCAGCGCAAGTCCAACTAGGGTCGAGATCCAAGTAAACATTGGGGCGGAAGCTACCCGCTTAGTCACAATTTCAGCAGTCGCTGGGTCCATCAGCTCAAGCGGAGTCAGCTTTCAACGGCACCGAGACCACAAGCAACGTGATTGAGCCGACAAGCGCGCCTAAGATAACCGCAAGTGTTCTTCGCATAAGGATATCGATTCGAGTGAGCGCTACTTGGCCACTAGCAACGTCACTCGATGCGATGCGGTAGCTGATGGGTAATGCACAAGGACGTCCTGCTTGCCATCTTTGTTGAGATCCACCAGCCAAGAGTGTTCCCCCTTCGGCCTGGCAAGGGGCACTGATTATGAACTTTGAGCAAAGAGGTTTGGCCGGATAACCGCCACCATCCATACGGAAGAACTCGAGATCTTCTGGTATTGTGTTTGTCAGTATCGATCCGACCAATAGCGGCACCGTATTGACGATCCCCGAAGAAAAGGTTGTGAACGCCATGTCGAGTTGGCCATCGCTATTGCAATCGTGATGCTCAATGTTATACAGAATGCCATCCAAGTGGATTGCTGTTCCAGGTTCTGACACGAAAGCCGCCCCACCGTCACTTGTTGCCACGCCAAGGTACACTTCGCAGTTGGCGTGCATCTTCCATGGGCTCCCTCCCTTCAGCACGAATACCCCTTAGATCGGCGATGCCATCACCGTTCAGATCGGTCAATGCGCGCATTACCCTGCCTGTGATCGCTCCTTCCGGCTGGTAATCCTTACGCCGATGGCGCACCCCCTGCGGAGCCGCGAGCGTCGACAGGTCGTCCGAATCAAATGCCACTCTAGATGTAAAGGTCTTAGCCGCGCTAGCAAACCGTCCATTTCTATTCTGAAGATGAACCTCAAAGCGGTCGTTGTTCCAGTAGACCAAATCATTGCTACCATCCCGGTTGAAGTCCGCAGCATGAATGCGCCCCTGACTCCAGGGATCGTATCGGTAGCCTTCGGTTAGGACGACATCCCTCTTGTCGAAAGCGGGAACGATCGTGACAGGACTGGCAAACCCGCCGCTCGACGTCTGGACAAACACTCGGAATCCATCGGAGCATGGGACTAACAAATTATTTAGGCCGTCACCGTTCACATCGCGAGTCACATCAACATGCGGAATCTCATCTCTGCGAGGCGATTGAAAGTTAGAAGTCACCTTCGCAAGCGAGCGCTCCGTTCTAGACTTCGGATCGAACCAATTCAGGCGTCCCCGCTCATAGGTAATCAGACGGTCGCGCCCACCAATGTTAGCTACATCTACAATCAGAACATTGGGACTAAGCGTTACGCTGAAGTTCGGGGACCCAGCAGTGGCGTAGATGCGTGGCTGTCGTTGCCCTTGATCGTCAACATTGGCGAACGCAAGATCCGCAATAGCACCGTCACCGAGGAAGAACCCGGTTAGGATGGTCTGTCGCTCCGAAAATCCCGTGACGAGTTCGTGCTTTGGGAAGGACACGTTCTTACGAGCCGTTTGGCACCCACAAAGCAATAAAGCGACACCTAACACGCCGAACCGGCCCCATCGAGAATGACGCTCTGCTTTCTGTAGTCAAAATCTCGACAAGCGTGCTCATAGAGAATATTCAATCAGGTCCGCACCCAATGTCGATGAGTTAAGGGAAAGGGCGAATGATCTTGCTGAAAGTAGGAGGATTGGTAGGGTGGTTCGGTATCACGACAACAC
>JAACDM010000180.1 GCA_009936795.1 Verrucomicrobiaceae bacterium
ATTGTTAGACGGAATTCTTGTTGAGAAGATATCGAAATGAGAATCACACCTCTTCATCGTTGATCTGTTGGCTGAGCTGCTTCGAGCTTGTGGTGCCGGAGAAGAATCCTGGGTGCGAAAGGAGGACCCAATCGCCATTGGGAATTTCGAGCCTGAGCCTGACCGCTCTGTCATTAAAGGACAGCGAAGCCAATTCAGGCTCGTGAAGCCTAGCACCGTGCAGTTCATGATTGAACTGGCGACTAGTTCTCTACCCATAGATCAGGCTCCAGATTTCTCCTTTTATCTGGCACCATTACTGAATGAATAGTCAGTTCACCTGCACGCGGACAGGCACGTCTTTGATAGGGAAACCTTGTTCGGTCAGAATCTCCCAGACTTGTAGAAGCAACTGCAGACTGACGTCGTCGTCTGCTTTTAGTTCGATCTTTGCATCTGGGAGCGCGGCTTTCATCTTCTTCAGGGCTCCGGCCAGACCCCGAAGATTAACGGGGGCATCGGCCAAGCGCATTTCGTTATTCTGTGCGATTTCCAAGGTGATGCGCTGATCGATTTTTGTAGAGGCGGGAAGGTTGGTAACCTTGGGCAGGTCGATTGCGAGAGATTCTCGCTTCTCGGGAAAGGTCGTCGTGAGCATGAAGAAGATGAGAAGAATGACCAAGATATCCATCAGTGGGATGATGGGAATGATCGGCGTACGCCTTCTTCGAGTTGCAATATGCATGGCGGTGTAGAAGAAAATCGGCTAACGATAGAATCGTTCGATGGCTTCATGAAGCACGCGCTCCATTCGTGTGGTCAAGCGATCAATCTTTCTTTGGAAGAAGCCATGAGCGATGACTGCAGGGACAGCGACGACAAGTCCGGCGATGGTCGTGTTCAGTGCTTCCGCGATGCCCCGTGCGATTCCTGAACCAGAGGGGGCTTGGGTTCCGCTGGCTCCCAGTCCAGAGAATACAGTGACCAGACCGGAAACAGTTCCTAGCAGGCCGAGAAGAGGCGCAATCGTAATGATTACCTCTAAAGTGGTGAGCCCAGCCTGGAGCTTGGAAATTTCTTCGCGTGCGTAGGTCTCGGCACTTGAGGTCGCGGCTGCACGGTTTGGGTGTTGCTTGGTGAGCGCCTGTTGGCAAACACGCCCGAGAGAGGACCTATCATCTTCTACTTGGTTGCGAATGGTTTCAGCGTCAGCATCTTGAAGGGCCGTGGTGAGGGCTTGGGGCAATACATTCGTGGCGCGTAGGCTAACCATTCGATGAACGATGACGGCGACTGCTACGACGGAGCAAAGCAGCAGGGGCAGCATGAAGAGGCTGTCAGAAAAAAATATGGTCATGTTAGTATATGTTGAAATTGAAATGACAGGGCAAATTACCCCCGTCGAGCTGCTGAATAACCATAGGGGGCATCGCCGGCAACTTTGCTTCTAGGATGGCCGCGAGGGTTTGATTGGTGAGCACGGCGTTCTTGGCTCGCTTGGGAACACGGAGATTACTCACCTTACCCCATTTGTTGAGTGAGAACTCGACCCGGATTTTCACATTGAACCCAAAGAAGTCTTGGCTTGCTAACATCTTTGCCTGCCATGAGCGCTCAATGGTGTCGGAAACTTCTTTGCGATAGCGTCCGATTGGAGTGTCTTCGGCATCAAAAGCTGTGTAGCCTTTCTTCGCAGCACCGCCATCGAGTTTGGCCTTTCGGGTTTCCGATTGGAAGGCCTCGACGTCTCTGTCCGGGACAGGGAGAGTGGACGGTGCTGGCGTGACTGGCAAGGTGGGAGCACCTGGGGGAGCTGCTTCGGCTGCGAGTTCGCTTTGCTCAGTCACTTCTTCCATCTCGATAGGGGCCTCAGCGACATCGTCGGTTCGTTGACTGTCTATCTCGCCCTGTAAAAGCTCTGGATGTAGCTGTGCTTGTGTTTTTGGAAGGGGAATGGCGTCGAGGATTTCGGGTAATGGTTCGCTAATTTCGTTGGTGGTTTGAGCTTGAGTCTTGGTGGGTTCCTGGGGCTCGGTTGTTGGTTGCTGCTCTGACGATGCTAGAGAACCTGGAGTGGTAGGTTCGGTTTTAATATTGGTGGGGCTTTCGTCGATGGAGAGGCCATCGCGGAATCGTTGATCTTCCACTTGGATTGAGTCTTGGCGTTTTCCATCGATGTTAGGGGTAGCGTTGCTACCGTCACCTGGTCGTTCGCTTTGTGCCACGGTGTTGCGGTCAGAGACGAAGGCGGGCTGGTCGGGGCTGGTTAGGCTTTCCTGAGGAACGGTGGTTCTGATGTAACCGAGTTCTCGCTCGTCGATTTCTTCTTCAGGTGCCGCTTCATCTAGCGCAGATTCCTGCCCAAGAGGAGCGGATTCTGTGATGATCCAGTCTGCAAGGGGAAGGACGACTTCGGTGGGCAAGGGTGCGGCATCGTCCGGAGAAGTGCGCTCTGCTTGTAGCCACCGCGCGACTGGTGGAATGAGAAGTCCATGCAGGCCTAGCGAAACCAAAACGGCAACGATCAAGAGGCGTCGGGCGGTTCTGTCGGAAGTCTGGATCAGGTCAGCGGTCACCGAAGAGCATCTTATCGTGGTGGCGGGCGTAGTGAAACAGATATTGCTGGGCGTAGCCTGCGTATGGGCCGAAATACTTCGCGGCGTAGGCTTGCATCTCTGCCCGAGGCCATTTCTTCTTCTTGCCGCGAGGAGCGTAGAGACGTTTGAGCACTCGTTCTACCCAAACGTCGATGGGAAAGGCTGCGAGGCGCCCGTAACCGAA
>JAACDM010000737.1 GCA_009936795.1 Verrucomicrobiaceae bacterium
GACCAGCCGATGAGCCCCATCATGCCGAGACCAAACCAGACCCCAGGATGCGAATGCCGCCGCGCCTTGAGTTTACGCGCTGCCTTCGCCCCGATCTGATCGGTTATACTGTCCCCGCTCTTCGGCGGCGTGCCGCCTGGTTCATCGCTCATGTTGAAATTCGGTAAAGCGACGTAGGAAACCCGTCTCCAGTTTGATCGTCACGGAGCGCAACTCTTTCTCGTTTTCGTCTAATGTCAGGAACTCAGCCTCTACCGATGTTCGCAAGGTCTTCAGATCGGTGCCGCCATGCGCGTGCCGCACCGAGATCTGCACGTCCGCGCCAGATTTGACTAACACGCCCTCATCGACCGCGACGAAGACCTCGCCATCCGCCTCCGTTTGATATGTTAAAATGCCAGGCTCCAGCGCCGCGATACAGTCGAGCCGGTTGGGCAACAATCCAAACGCCCCTTCCGGCGTCTCCGCGACGATGCACAACACGTCCGTTTTCTGGGCAAATATCTCGAAAGGTAGAAGGATGTTAAGATTCATGATTTGTCTACCTTGGACTTGGCCTCGTCGATAGCGCCAATCATGTAGAGCGCGCTCTCAGGGTAGTCCTTGAACTCATCATCGAGTATGCGCTCGCAGCCGTCTAAGGCATCTGCGAGGCTGACCAGCTTCCCGGTCAGGCCGGTGAATTGTTCGGTGGTGAAGAAAGGCTGTGTGAGGAAGCGTTCCAATCGGCGAGCCCGTGCGACCACGTTGCGATCTTCCGGAGAGAGCTGCTCAAGCCCGAGCATGGCGATGATGTCCTTGAGTTCTGCGTACTGTGCTAGCGTCCGTCTGATCTCCTGCGCTAACTCGTAGTGCCGATCACCGACGATGCCGGGCGTGGCCATCTTGGAACTCGATTGCAAGGGGTCGATGGCCGGAAAGAGGCCCTCGCTGGCACGCTTGCGGGAGAGCACGATAGAAGATGATAGGTGCGAGAACGTGTGTACCGCAGCCGGATCGGTGAAGTCATCTGCCGGAACGTAAACAGCCTGAATGGAAGTGATTGCGCCAGTGCTGGTGTTGGCGATGCGTTCCTCAAGACCTGACAACTCAGTGCCCATGGTGGGTTGGTAACCGAGACGAGACGGCATCTGCCCCATTAACCCTGACACTTCCATACCTGCCTGAATGAAACGAAAAATGTTGTCAACGAGAAGCAACACGTCGCGATGCTCGTCATCACGGAAATACTCCGCCATCGTCAGCGCCGCATGACCGACGCGGAAGCGACTTCCGGGCGGTTCATTCATTTGCCCGAAGACCATGACCATGTTCTGCAGCACGCCCGCCTCCTTCATTTCGCGATAAAGCTCCTCGCCCTCGCGGCAGCGTTCGCCGATACCGCAGAACAGACTCACACCCTCGTGGTGGCTCACCATGTTGTGGATCATTTCGGTGAGCAGAACCGTCTTACCGACGCCTGCACCGCCGAACAGCCCCGCCTTGCCACCACGTTCTAGCGGCACGAGCACGTCGATTGCTTTGATGCCGGTCTCGAAGACTTCCGACTTGGTGGAACGTTGCGCTAGTGGTGGTGGAGCACGATGAACCGAGCGTCTTTCGCCCTCCGGCAAGGTTGGCTCGCGATCGATGGTGTTGCCAAACACATCAAACATGCGGGAGCGAATGCCTTTGCCAACCGGTACCATTAACGGGTTGCCGGTATCGTGCACCGCAGTGCCGCGCGCCAGCCCTTGTGTCGACGTTAGGGCAATTCCGCGAACATGACGCGCATCCTGCTGCGCCATGACTTCGATGGCGACCTGGCCATCCTTCCCGGCGTGCAACATGTTGTGAATGGGCGGCAGATCGTGATCAAACCGTACATCGATCACACTTCCGCGCACGGAAACGACCACGCCCGAACTGGCTCCGCGATCTGAGATCGGTACGGTCACGCTCACGGTTGGGATTCAGCCAACCATGTGTTGGCTTCCGAAGCGTCGGCGTGGTCGAAGTATTTGACCGTCGCTTTCGTGAACGGCTTGCAGAAGGTGGCCATCCCTTCCTGCCACTTCTTCTCTCCGACCATGGCGATTCGTTCGATGTCACCGAAGTGATGCATCGCAAACTTCGTGTCCTCCCACACAGCAGCTACAGACCAGCCATGGAAGTCGGTCATGTCGAACAAGACGCGCAGTTTTCCATGCAGACCGACGAGGCGCTCGAACTCGGGGATGAAGTGCTCGTAGTCGTCTTTGACTAGCTTACCGCTCACGTGAACGGCGACCGTTCTTCCTTCGTTGTTCTCTTTCAGTTGAATGGGCATGTCGATTTCTTTTGTTGTTTTGGTTGTACAAAGGAAGATTCGCCCAGTCAGCGAAGAATGGCTATGGGGTGATCACCCCAGAAGGGCACAAGGCGCATAGCGCCGATGTGGCTGAGAGGGTTTTGAAAAGGCGGAGAGCCTTTCAACCGTTCGATTGTTTCGCCTTAGAATTGTATCGGAGATACGACAGCCCAATTGCCGCGGAAATAATGGATGCGACAAGAATCGAAGTCTTTGCACTTTGGAGGTGCACAGGCTGGGAATCGAATCCCAGTGTGGCAATGAAGGTGGACATCGTGAATCCGATCCCGGCGATGAAAGAGATGCCGACTGCGTGTTTAATATGAACACCATCGGGCAAACAGCCAATCTTGAAGCGCTGACCCAGCCAGCATGCGCCGGTAATACCGATAAATTTTCCGAGGACTAGCCCGGCGATAATTCCCAACCCAGTGGGATGGTGAAGACTCTCGATAAACGAGGGGAAGCTGAATGGAACGCCGGCATTGACCAGTGCAAACAGCGGCAGGATAAATAACGCCACAGGCAAATCAAGAGCGTTTTCCCAGCGACGCAGTGGTGTGCTGGCACCTTGCGCAATATCGCGCACCTCAAGCACCTGCTCATGATCCGTGCGACTACCGAGAACATCAACTGGATCTGGCGTTTCCAGCATCGAGTCGATTGTCGTTTTCGCCTCTTTGAGAAGTTTTTCCGGCTTTGACTTCGGGCGACCAGGCACAGTCAACGCAATGGCAACGCCGGCAAAAGTGGGATGAACGCCGGATCTTAGCATTACCCACCAGGCAGCTATCCCAACGACAATATAGAAAGCCGGCTTGGATACTCCTGCGTAGTTGCTCAGTGCCAAAAACGCAATATGTCCAAATGAGACTATCAGATGCAGTACTGAGATATCTTGGCTATAGAATATCGCGATGACAAGTATGGCGCCGACATCGTCCACGATCGCGAGGCCGACGAGAAATGCTAGAAGGCTGCGGGGTATGTGTTTTCTCACGATGGTGAGTGCCCCTAGTGCAAACGCGGTATCGGTTGCCATTGGGATGCCCCATCCAATCCGTGAATCGTGTGACCAATTGATCAAGGCATAAATTACCGCCGGACAAACCATTCCGCCGACTGCACAAAGAATCAGCATCCGCCGATTCTCTGACTGGGCGATATCTCCGGCAATGACTTCCCGCTTGATCTCAAGTCCGAGGAGGAAGAAGAATATGACCATTAAACCATCATTGATGATGTGTTTAAGAGAAGCCTGCAGTTGAAGGCTTCCCACGGAAACACCAATTGGTGTGTGTGTCAGATTCTGATAGGTGGAAGCATAGGCTGAGTTCGCCCACCAAAGAGCCGCGAGTGTTGCCAGAAGAAGAAAGCAACCGGCAGTAATCTGCGCCCGGATGAAGTTCGAAAAGGGAGTATGAACACTATCCAAGCCGCGCTGGAGGACGTTGTCTGAGTCGTCTGTCATATCGCTAGTTCGATCTGTGCCATTGAGTGGTGACCAACTCGTCGCCAGGGCGGCTCTACGTGGGTGGCGATTATGGAAGATCGATGGACAGCCTCGGGTCTCCCCCACGCCGCCGAACAATCCGATCCTGGGTGCTCAATCCCGGTGTTTTTCAAAGTGCGCGTGCAACTCGGTCGGATCGGTTTTCGCGAGGTTCGAGGCCAGTGCCTGGCCAATTTTGGCGCGGGCTTTAGGGTCAATGGCGTCGAGCAGTTGATTGTGAATCGCACCGCTTATCGCTATGGAGCAACGGGTCACGTCTTCGTCCGCTAACAGTGCGTTGATTCTCTCGGCCAACTGACTGATCACACGGTGGTCTTGTTCGGCTTCGGCATTGTGACTTTCGCCCGCAGAGAGATTACCGGAGGTGTTCGCAGCCCGACCGCCACGGGGAAAGCGACCTGCCTGGTCGGTCACCTGGTCGGAAAGTTTCTGGTGGGCGCTTTCCGGTTTCAATTCCTCGATGAGTTCCAGATGCGGTTGTCGGTCGGCAGTGTTCTGAGTTTCGCGATAGGCCCGGAGCAACCCGAGGTCGGCAACAATAAGGAGAGTTTTGTTCATGATAGTTGAGCTTTATCGGCTGCTCCATAGGAGCCTATTGGCCGTTCAGCCGATTGAGGGTGTCATCGAGCGAACGCTTTAACTTGTCAGCGGCACCCGCGATGGCTTCGTCAATGCTGTCCGCTTCATCCGTGACCGCGATAGGTTGATGGCCTTCGAGGCGCGCTTCCAACATGCAACGCTTGTCGCTGCCCCCGGTTTTGGCGCCGTTCTCGTCACTTAGATGGACCTCGATGCGGGTAACGTGCTCCATCAGGTGACCGAGCGCACTGGCGACAGTGGTTTCGGCCTTCTGGCCCAGAGTTGCCCGACCTGTGATGTGATTGTCAGTGTTGATTTGAAATTTCATGTTTTTCGACAGGGCGTCCCAGTCGTAGGATGTTGTTAGACCCGAGCCACCGAATCCTCGTCCCAGTATCCTGGGCGCTGGTAGTGTCCATGCAAACCGGCCTCGTAATCGCGTGTGATCAGGGACTCTTCCGTGAATTCCGGAGACTGCTTGATGGCCTCGCGGGTGAGATTGATGAAGACCTTGGAATCGGCCCAACTCACGCTCTCAATCCATTGTGGCGAGATCAGGACTTTCTTACCCGGCCACCAGTTCCGTGTGTCGACAACCAGGTAGCGGATCGCCCAAGTTTCGTCGTCGATGACAAAGTCCTCGACGTGGCCAATCGCGCCATCTGTGGCTTCAATGTGATAGCTACTCACATCATGTGTGCTCCGCAAATTCGGATCCCACGCTTTCTCCTGTTGAGAAGGCTCCTGCCACTGTTCACGGTCACGGATCAAGTAAGGTGAGTATCCCCACGTAGCCGATCCGCCCCAATACGCGGGCCAACCATAATACCGGTAGTATGACTCCTCGAACTGGCGGGAGACAGGCTTCTCGCTGTTCAGTGGAGGACTGCTTTCGATCTGCTTTTTCGTCAGATCAATAGCGATCTGTTTCTCCTCCTCGATCGCCGCCACCAGCGCATACGGAGAGATGAGCACCTGCCTACCCGGAAGCCAGTTTCCCGTGTCGGCGACCATGTAGCGTATCGTCCAGTGCCGATCGTCGAAGTAGAATCCTTGAACGTGTCCGATTTCTCCATCGAGGCTGTCCAGTTTGTACTTCTCGAGTGTTTTGGCTTTGTGTAGCATGTCTGTAGTTTCCTTGAGTTGCTGATTGGGAAGGAAGGGTCACCGAGCCAGCGGGTGATCGCTATGGGGTGTTCACCCCAGAACGGCTGACAGTTTTCCTGCACGTGCGTATGCGATAGCCAACCGGTGATGGTAGGGATTCACCCCATGGTGAACTTCCCTATATGGGGTGAAGGTAAATCCTCTGAGGTAAGAACGTTAGGAAATAACAATGATCCTGCCACTGACTACTCGGGGCGCTCCCTGCTAGGGAGCGGCTCCCCAAATAACCGAACCAACTAAATAGAAAGCACAAACCCATGTTGCGCACCCTCGCTATTGTATTAATCGTCC
>JAACDM010000738.1 GCA_009936795.1 Verrucomicrobiaceae bacterium
GGACCCTCAACTGATCCCCTTTCCAACGCAACGCCAGAAATGGAGGAACTCAGCTACTGCGTCGCCGTTATCTCAGACGGCCGGACATCACTCTGCAACGCATCAAAGCGCACCGCATCGATGTCAAATGCCGCTAAGGTGATCCCTGGCAGGACCGAATCAGAGGCCAGCACCGGATCAGAAGCCGATAGATCGAAACGGTAGCGTCGCCCCTCAGACAACCGCCAATCCTTCACGCTGGCATCATATTGAAACCAAAGATCAATCCCCGCATGCTGATAATCCCTCGACGCATGATGACGCAGGCCAAAGATTCCAGCCCGCTTTACTTGATGCGGCAAGAAGAGCCCCTCAAAAGGATCGCCTTGCCCCAGACCAAGGTGGCGCCGACACGCTCGTGGCGATGCCAGGACCGTCTGGTAGTCTCCTACCCGCTGCTGTCGTTGTGCCAAGACCAGCCAGCGGAAGGGCGTCGGTCCCGCTTCTTCCATCGCCATGACAAGAAACCCGCCGCTAGCCGACGTCAGCTTGCCATGAACGCTGTCTAACAAAGCCCAACCTTTGGGAACAAAGTCAGCCGCATTCTTTCCAGAAGCAGGGATACTCCCACGCGATCCAGTCACTCGACGCCCCTTCGAATCAATGAGCCCCACACGAGTATGCGCCGTTCCCTGAAGCTCATCACGTTCAGAGCTGTAGGCCCACTCGAAGCGGCCCTCGTCTGCTCCCTCACCACCACGATCTTCCCTATAGTGGCAGATCAAGCGACCTCCTTCAAAATGCCCATCTAAAGCAATCATTGTTTGTTGCCCGGCTGGCAACGGTCTCCCGTGGGTACGAAGACGACGCCCTCTTCCAATCACTCCATTGATCTCGGTCACAAAGCGCACCCGATACTCTACGGGACCTTGTCGATCGAAACGTTGCAGGATCCAGTCCCCAACAATTTCACCATAGTGCAAATCGTCTCTTAGTGGCACGTAGAAGGGCTGCTTACTCTTACCGCAGCGCATGAGTTCGCCCGGCATGTAGCCTTTCGCGTCTAACAACGTGTCCGCCAGATAAGGACTGTACACAAGGTCCTTCCACTCGGACATCTCCGCCGTGGGATAGGCGCGCAGCCGCCCATCAGCCTCCCACACCTCCGCGCGCGTCGCCGGTCTAACATCCTTCTTGTAGCGCAAGAGCGCGACCTTCCCCATACTGGCCAAGCAAACGAGGATGATAAGAATGACAATGAAACGCATGAGCGGAGAACTAAAGGGAAACGTAACATGGCGCTTGGATGTCTCAAGAGGTTGATCATTTAGAACTCTTACTTTTTAACTAAATTGAACTTAGTTATTAAGAAGATAGGATAGTTTAGATACCTAAAGTATTGCACTGGATCAGGATGCACCGCATAATATATGCGGTGAGTCTAACCATCTACGAGATGCCCCACAGCCCCTACTGTATCCCGATTACACGGGCGCTGGATGCTTTTGCGATTCCGCACGAGCGTGTCCCTGTCCCCAATTGGGATCGCGGCAAGATCATGGCGCTCACGGATGGAGCCTACTACCAGGTGCCTGTTCTCGCTCATGATGAAGCTCTCATTTCTGAGACTTCCGATAGCAGTTTAGACATCGCTCACTATGTCGATGAACAGTTCGCGAGCGGGCAGCTCTTTCCATCAGCCACAACAGGGATAAACGAAACCCTCATCGAGCACATAGAGAATGAGATCGAGGGGCTCACCTTCCGGCTCTGTGACATTCACTACGTCCCCTTGATCGACGACGTCGTCGCACGGACTTCTGTTATTCGTCATAAGGAGCGCCGGTTCGGCCGAGACTGCCTTGAGGGCTGGGAGACACGAGCACCAGAAATACGGGCAGACCTTTACCGTTTGTTAGGAAGATTCGATGCAACCCTACAGAGTCGCGGTTTCATCCTGCAAGACAACGCACCAACCTACGTCGATTACGCCTTACTGGGGGTGAGAGAGAATCTCACTTACGGTGGGCACGAGACGCTCTCACCTGACCACACAGCACTGCGTGCCTGGCAAGAGCGCCTCACTGCCTACAGATTCTAGTAAGCTCCCAATGGTCATTGGCCCTCTCATTGCTCTCTTTGTCATCGCGATTGTCTCCCTGCTCATCGTGAGGGTTGGTGCCACCGCCCTCATGATGACTGGCCTGAGCTGAGACATCGCTAATTTCCAGGCCTATTCCTCATTCTTCGGAGTCGGGTTCACCACCAGCGAAGCCGAGCATGTGGTGAACCACCCCTTGCGCCGCCGCATCATTCGCGATCTGATCATTAGCGGAAATGTCGGACTGACCTCTGCTCTAACCACTGCAATCATCACCTTTCTGGACGTCAAAGATAGCGACGCCGTGCTTAGCACTTTAGGCAGCCTTATCGTTGGTGGCCTCACCCTCTTTCTTCTAGCAAAGATTGGAGTCGTTCGACGACTTATCGACACGAGCATCCACAGGGGCCTTGCAGGCATGGGTATGGTTCATGTGGCAGACTATGATTTGCTGCTCAAAGTCCAGTCAGGCTATTGCGTCTCCGAATTGGAGATCTCCACCGATGATGATCTTGCAGGCAGAGATCTAGGAGACTCGCGGCCTGCAGACAAAGGCATTATTGTGTTAGGAATCACCAAGCCGTCAGGTGAGTTCATCGGCGCTCCCAGCCGACACGAGACTGTCGAGATCGGCGACACCCTCCTAGTCTATGGCAGCGAATCCGCGATCCAATCCATGCGTCCTGGGCCAGAGAATTCTTCATCTTGAGGCTCGCGCTGAGACCCGGA
>JAACDM010000181.1 GCA_009936795.1 Verrucomicrobiaceae bacterium
CTTTGGCCAGGTATCCTATGAGGGCTTCGATCGCTGGGGTTTCCATGCTGGGTTGCGGCTGGAGCGCTATGAGAAGGAACTCAAGCGGGATGCCTTCGGTGTCATGGGTCCTGTCCCTTCCATTGAGGATAGCGAAGATTTCTTCTTTGTTAGTCCCCGCTTAGGAATCGATTATGAAATTGACGACACGTCGTTGGTGTATCTGTCGACTGGATTGACATTCAAACCAGGTGGCTTCAGTGCCTTTGTGGACGATCCTAGCATCGCCTAGTATGATGCGGAGCGCTCATGGACGACGGAGTTCGGTTGGAAGAAGAGTTGGTTTGATGACAATCTGCGAACAAACGTCGCAGTTTTCTACAATAAGATCCGTGACTACCAAGTGGAACGCTCGTTGGTCGCGACAGACTACGCGGTGCTCAATGCGGAGAAGGCTGATTCTTATGGAGCTGAGTTTGAGCTGCGGGCAAATGTGACGGATAACTTTACCATTGAAGGGTCCTTTGGTGTTGTACGGACGGAGTTTGATCAGTTCACAGATCCGATCAGTGGAGCTGATCTCTCAGGGAATCGCGCTCCATTCGTTCCTGATATGGACGCTTCCATCGCAGCGGTCTACCGGCACCCAAGCGGTTTCTTTGGTCGTGTTGAACTCGTGCATCAGGGGGAGACGTTCTTCAGTGACGTGAACAATGACGACTTCCGAGAAGGAGGCTACACCTTGCTGAACGCATCGTTGGGCTATGAGTCCGATGGGCTCTTGATCAGCGTCTATGGGCAGAATCTGACCGAAGAGGGTTACTACCAGAATATCTCGCCTGACTTGCGCGCGGGGAGTGTGGGTGCTCCGATGGTCGTGGGTGTCCGCTGCCGCTACGCCTTCTAGGGCCGAGTAGCTTATCGGTAAGATTAGAGCGTCGTCGGCGAGGCTAAGCCCACTCGAAGCGGGGAAGAACCTTGAGAGGGCCTTTGGCGCTAAGGTGCCAGAATCCGATTGGTGAAGGCGTGTTTTGGCTTCCGGAGAAGGGGTAGCGCTTCCAGTGCACAGGAATTCACCAATGCCTCTGACGAGTTCGACGTCAGAGAGATCTTGGATTCGGAGTCCAAAGTAGCCAACGCCGTCGCCTCATCCAGCACTTGGCACACGTGTAGAGTGTTGATGGATGGAGGCGTGTAGGTTTGGCGAGGGGTCACATGCTTGACGGGAAGGATCTTGCAGATTTGGGAAGAATCTGCCTAACTATAAGAAAAGGTGACGCACGGGCAGCCCTAGCCGGTCCAATAGTCAAGGCAGCAGTTGACGGATTGCAGAATTTCCTCGAACACATCCACCGTTTCCTGGAGACTGATCGGTAAGATCACTCTTGTTCCCCAAGCATTACCCTCCCATAGATCTGTCCATGAAGAAGATCCTCGTGATGGATGACGAGCTCGGTGTTATTGAGTCGCTCAAAGCGATCTTTCACCAGTGCTACGATGTGTACACGGCCAATTCTGTGGACGAGGTTTTTAAGGTATTGGAAGAGAATCGAATCGAACTCTTGCTCCTCGATATCATTCTTCCCAAAGGTGGCGGGCTTGAAATTCTCCGTGAACTTCGCCAACGCTACCCTGAGACGCCTGTGATCATGCTTCGTGCTGTCAGTTCGACGAGCACGATTGCGGAAGCGATCCGTATAGGAGCGGTGGAGTTCATTACGAAGCCCTTTGATGTCAACGATGTGCGAGTGATTGCTGACAAGGCGATACAGACCGTCAATGAACGGCGTCAGGTAGAGGCTTCCCGCCGGGAAGCGATCGAGACGGGCTTTCTGCACGAGATGCCAGGCGAGTCTCTCGTCTATCGGAATTTCCTTCACGAGATCCGCCGGCTCGCCGCAAATGAGGAACCTGCGGTGCTTGTGGGAGAGCGAGGAACTGGAAAAGACACCATTGCTCGTTTGATTCACACCCTGAGTGTTCGTTCAGAGCTGCCCTTTATCAAAGCTCAACATTCCCCGGGCCGAGAGGACGCCTTTGAGCGTGAATTCTTTGGTCAAGATCTCGAAGCTGCAGTTTCGGTTGGCAACCTTAGAGAGCTTGGGAAGCTTGATCTCGTGGGTAGCGGGACGATGTATGTTGAGGATTTGGATCTGTTGCCGGTAAGCACACAGAAGCGTTTGGGTGCATTGATAGAAGGACAATCTTTCATGCGGGATGGTGGGACCTTAAGAGTGCAGACGACGAGTCGTTTGTTGTTTTCAGTTTCGAGCTCGATTGATCAGTCGGTTCCAGAGCTGTTTGATGAACGTTTGTCAGCAATAGCCTCTGGACAAATACTACGAATTCCTGCGCTTCGGGAACGAAGGGAAGATATTCCGTTGTTGGCCTACGCAATCATCAATCGTCTCAGAAGCCGCATGCAGCTGGCGGTCAAAGACATCGATGTAGGTGCGATGGAGGTTCTGCGCCGTTACGACTGGCCCGGCAACGCACGTGAGCTAGAGAACATCTTGGAAGGGGTGCTCTTTATTCATCCAAAGATCGATGTGATCAAGATCGTGCACTTACCTCAAGAGATTCAGTGGAATCGTAGTATCTCTCCTAAGAGCGCAGAATCGCAACAGTTTGAGTTGGGTACATTGGAAGAGCGCACGGATGCTTTCCAGCGTTCATTGATTATTGAGGCTCTCAATGAAGCCAGAGGCATTAAGAGTCGGGCTGCTGAGTTGTTAGGCACCACGCCGCGCATCCTAAGTTATCGAATCGATCAGCTTAACATCGATCACCAAGAGCTCGAGCCGAAAGGGCGAATGCGATTTATGCGACATAATCAGCCTAGCGAGTCCAAGTGCGAAGAAGCGGTAGCAAGTTCTTGAGGTCTGACACAGACGCTGCCTATGAAGAAACCCTGCGCAGGCTGGATGACCAGCGACTGCTGCGTAAGCTACACCCTGTTTGCGGTGAAAGTGGGCACGTGCGTGTCCATGATGTCGATGGGCGAGCACTTATTTCGTTCTCATCGAACGACTACTTAGGCTTAGCTCATCACCCTAAGGTAAAGGGAGCGGCCATCGATGCAACTGAAGTCCATGGGGTAGGAAGTGGTGCCTCTCGTCTCATCACAGGGACGCATCCGGTGCATCTCTTGCTCGAGGAGGCGATTGCTGAATTCAAAGGTGTTAAAGCCGCGCTAACCTTTGCCAATGGGTATGCTACGGCCTCTGGATTCGCCACTGCTTTTCTGAGTCGGAAGAGTATTGTAATTCTTGATAAGCTAAGCCATGCCTGTCTTATCGATTCCTGCCGCCTCAGTGGTGCCAAGGTGCGTGTCTTTCGTCACAATGATCTTGATAAGTTGGAGGCGTTGCTTCGTTGGGCAGATGGTCAGCCTGACAAAGATCGAGTCGTCATCATGACAGAGTCGGTCTTCAGCATGGACGGTGACCTAGCTCCACTAGCCGAAATTGTTTCTTTGAAGGATCGCTATGGTGCTCAACTGCTTCTCGATGAAGCACATGGGGTAGGAGTGATAGGTGCTCAGGGGCGAGGCCTAGCTGCCGATCTCAATCTTACAGATCGGATTGATTACCACATGGGAACGCTTGGGAAGGCTCTTGGCGTGGCCGGTGGCTACCTTGCAGGTAGCCAAGCTATGGTCGACATCTTGATCAATAAGGCGCGCAGTTTTATCTACTCGACGGCTCCACCGCCGATCCTTGCCGTGGCTGCTCGCGCTGCGCTGGAAATTGCTAAGGGTAAAGAGGGTGAAGAGCGCCGGGAGATCTTACGTGGCCTCATGGCACGCTTGGCTGAGGAGACTGGGCAACCGGAGTCGCCGGCTGCCATCTTTCCCTATCAGATTGGAGATGAAGCTGCAGCTTTGGCTCAAGCTTTTGCACTACAGGAAAGTGGATTCTACGTACCGGCGATTCGTTACCCGACTGTTGCGCGGGGGGCGGCCCGGCTCCGTCTGACGCTTACGGCGGACCATACATGTGGTCAGATTCAGGCTTTGACACGAGCCATGGCGGACTATGCTGCACGACATGGAGCCGTCTGAGTCGAATAATCCTCCCTCGAATCAATTGCCAGCGTGGCGTCGGCGTACTCACGACATCATTTTCGAGGCTGATACGTTCAGTGGGCGGCTTTTCGATATCATCTTGCTCGTTTCCATTGCGCTATCGGTGACTTTGGTCATGCTAGAGACTGTTGTTAGCTTCAATGCCAGCTATGGAGATTGGCTCATGGGCGCAGAGTGGGTGTTCACGATACTCTTCACTATTGAATACGTGTTGCGCCTTATTTCTGTAAAGCAGCCGTTGAAGTATGCCTTCTCATTCTTCGGAATCGTCGATTTTCTGTCTATCATTCCCACTTACTTGGCCTTGTTTGCCGTTCCCGAGCAGGCGCACTATCTTACGACGATCCGGATTCTTCGCCTTTTACGTCTTCTTCGTATCTTCAAGATGGCGCGTTACATCGGTGGAGCAAACCTGATTCTGATGGCTCTCAGAGCTAGTCGCCCGAAGATAGTCGTCTTCCTCTTTGCTGTCGTGACGATGGCGATCATTATGGGAACGATTATGTATATCGTGGAAGGCCCTTCCAACCCTGCGTTCTCAAGCATACCCGAGTCTACCTACTGGGCGATTGTCACCATCACAACCGTTGGCTACGGGGACATCGCTCCTCTGCATCCGTTAGGGAAATTTCTCGCATCGTTTGCCATGATCACTGGCTATGCTATTATCGCGGTTCCAACGGGGATCGTTGGAGCGGAAATCAATCGCCAAATGAAGCGGAAACAAGATTATAGCAATCGGGCTTGCAGCAATTGTGGGGCGCAAGTTCACACCTCAGACGCGCGTTATTGTCGTGTCTGCGGCGACAAGCTCAACTTAGATTAATGCACTACGATCAGATCAATCATGATAACCGCTCAAGAAGCTCTCTCTCGTCTCCTCGAAGGAAATCAACGTTTTGTTATGGGGGTGCAGGACAAGAGTGCCTTGCCAACGCAGAGCCGGCGGCACGAACTCTTGGCTGGGCAAAGGCCCTTTGCCGTCGTTCTGGGGTGCTCAGATTCGCGGGCACCGTTGGAGATGATCTTTGACCAAGGCCTCGGTGATCTCTTTGTCATCCGGGTGGCGGGGAATATCGTGGCCCCGTCCCAAATCGGTAGTGTCGAGTTTGCGGTCGAGCAGTTCGGTACGCCGCTCGTTGTCGTGCTAGGGCACTCAAATTGTGGAGCTATTAAAGCGACGTTAGCGGAGCTGGAACGTCCGACAAAGAATCAATCTCCTAACTTAAAATCTATCGTTGATCGGATTTCTCCTGCAGTGGCAACGTTGGTAGAAACAAAGCCCGAATTGACTTCAGAGGCACTCATGCCTCACGCCATTCGGGCAAATGTCAGGGCGTCGGTGAATCAGCTCCAACGCGACTCGGTAATTCTCGAACGTCTTGTCGAGCAAGATAAGCTGCTCATTGTGGGCGGGGAATACTGCTTAAAACGGGGCCTAGTAGAAATCTTCGATCAGTAACATGACTAACATGAGGCCACAGCTTATTGGCGTTGTCCACCTTCTCCCTCTTCCGGGCGCACCACGCTGGGGTGGTTCCATGAGTGCCGTTTGTGAGCATGCAGCAGAGGATGCGAAAGCATTTGCTGAGGGAGGTGCAGATGCGCTCGTCATTGAGAATTTTGGTGATGTCCCTTTCACTTCGGAACGGGTTCCAGCCGAAACCGTCGCGGCCATGGCAACCGTGTTTTCTCATTTACGTCAGGTAGCGAACATCACGTTGCCCTTTGGATTCAATGTTCTTCGTAACGACCCAATGTCAGGATTGGGTTTAGCTGCGACGTGTGGAGGTAAGTTCATTCGTGTCAACGTACACTCAGGTACTATGGTCACCGACCAAGGCGTCATCGAGGGACAAGCATATGAAACTGTGAGGAAGCGGCAGGTTCTTTGTCCTAAGGTTGCCATTTGGGCGGATGTCCATGTGAAGCATGCCCAGCCGCTTGGAGGTGGCTCTCTCGAAGACGCAGCGAAGGACGCCCTTCATCGAGGACTAGCAGATGTGCTGATTGTGTCCGGAGTGGCCACGGGTGAGTCTGTGGATGCCGATGATCTTCGTGTTGTTCGGCAGGCATGCCCAGAAGCGGCCATTTATGTGGGCTCTGGGTCGAGTGTTGAGTCAGCACCACGACTCTTGGAATTTGCCGATGGGCTTATTGTAGGTACAAGCGTTAAAGTGGATGGGCTCTTGGCTCAACCCGTGGATCCGGCCCGGGTGCAGGCCTTGCGTGCTGCCATGGACATGGAGAGGATGTGAGGTAGATTATAAGGCAACATGATTGGGATCCTCACCAATGTCCTAAGGTGGCTTTTTTCCAAGGCAGCTATGCTCTTGCTTATTTGGACGCTCGTGCTTGGCGGGTTCGCGCTCTATTTAGCGAGTCAGAAGTACCTTGAGCGTCTACCTGAGGAGCTAGTATACAAAGAGCGTGTCGTGCAGCGCATCCAAGAGGAAACGAGACTGTTGGATGAGAAGGTAGCTGCCTTGAAACAGGATCTCGACGAAAAGCTTAAGAGCGTTGAGGCCGCCCGAATTAAATTGCAGCGTGAACTGGAAGTTCGTCAGGGACAGATGAGAGCCTGGCAAGATCAGTTAGCCGCGTTGCAGGGAGTCAAAGCACGTGCGCTCGAATTTTGGAATAAGCTGCGTGGCGTCGACACGGAGAAACAACAGAGCGAACTGAGTAAGCGCATCAATGAAAGCCGAGCCAAACAAGCTGATCTCTTGGCCAAAGCGAAGGATGTGATCGCCCAGCGTGAGGCGATCGAAGACTCAGCGGGTTCTCATGAGTTAAAGCTTCAGGAAGAACGCGAAGGTGTGCTCGAACGATTGACGGTGGCAAAAGAGGAGCGTGATCGCGTAAAGAGCGAGGCAGACCGCTGGGAAGGTAGGGTTGCGAAGTCGCAAGACTTTTTAGAAGCAGCTTTTGAGAAGGTAGGAAAACCGCTCATTTGGTTGAGTTTATCGATCATCTTTTTACCAATACTAGCAAAGATTGCACTATACTACTTTTGGGCCCCTTTGTTATCGTTTGGTCGTCCTGTTGCTTTGAAGACTGCGGCCCATGCTCCTATCCGAGTAACAAAGACTGCGGTGGCGCAGCAAGTCGTGTTGGAGACCGGTGAAAGTGCCACCATTCAGCATAAGTTCTATCAGGCGTCGGACGAGGATCTCATCAAAAAGACCAAATTTGTTTTTAGCTGGAAATACCCCTTCTCTTGCCTAGCGGCTGGCCTCTTCCTTCTGACCCGAGTGACCAATCGAGTGCCGGGAGCTCAGCGACGATTAACGCTTTCGAGCCAGACGGATGCTGAAGTTGAGATGGCTGTGGTGGAAGTCCCTGAGGGTGGGGCAGTTGTATGTCGGCCCAGCTTCCTCGCTGCCCTGATCCAAAACAGTGGTGATGAGGAACCGCGGGTGCGCTCCCATTGGCGTTTCTTTTCTCTCCATGCTTGGATCACTTTACAGTTCCGCTACTTCGAGTTCCGTGGTCCGGTGAAACTAGTCGTGTGGGCTTACCGCGGCGTTCGAGCGGAGCGCCTCACAGTGGATAATGTTCAGGAGGGGAACGAGCGCCGCACCAATCAGTTGGCCACCATTGGATTCACGCCGTCCCTAAGTTACCGTAGTCGGCGATCAGAAACGTTTATTTCCTACCTGCGCGACCACAACCCACTGTTTGATGACCTCTTCTCAGGTCAGGGAGTCTTTCTCTGTCAGCAGGTATCGCGAGCGGAACATCATCGACAGGCGGGCAATTTCTGGGCCAAGATATGGAACGGCCTCACTAAGATCATTGGTCTCTAACAAATACCATGCGAATCCTCGTTGTCGAAGACCAAGCCAAGATTGCTGACTTTGTTAAAAAAGGCCTAGAAGAGCACGGCTTCGTTGTGGAATTGGCCCGAGATGGCAACACCGCTTACGAACTTGCGTGTGAAGAGCCCTTTGACGCAATCGTGCTCGATATCATGCTCCCAGGTCGAGACGGCCTCAGTGTGCTTCGTGGTTTGCGTGACAAGGGAAATGCTGTCCCTGTCATGCTGCTCACGGCACGGAGTGAGCTGAACGAACGCGTGGAAGGTTTTCATGTAGGCGCGGATGATTACCTGACAAAGCCCTTTTACGTGGAGGAGCTTGTTGTGCGCCTGCAATCCCTCGTTCGTCGTTCGTCTGGCCAAGGTACCAATGTCCTCTCAGCTGCCGACCTCAAAGTAAATATTCTTACGCGCGATGTGGAACGAGCTGGGAAGGAGATTACCCTGACGCAACGTGAATTTGCCTTGCTAGAGTATCTCATGTGCTCGCCTGGCCGGGTGTTCACGCGGACGCAGATCTACACCCACGTGTGGGGCATGCACTTTGATCCCGGGACGAATCTTGTCGACGTCTGCATTCGACGCCTTCGAAACAAGGTGGATCGCGATTTCGATCCGCCTCTTATCGAGACTTTGCGTGGCGTTGGTTACCGCTTCAAAGCGGTCTAAGGTGTCATGGCTATTGTTAGCCTAACGAAGCGGCGGATGATGGTATCGATATGGGTCTTTACTTCTACGGTCTCCGTCCCATCTCCGTGGTCGACGACTGATTGAGGCGTGTCCCAACTCGCCGGTTCCTCCTTCCAGGTTGCGGTCAGTCCATCGCTGGACTCGAGATAGTAGGCCAACGAACCTTTCTCGTAATGGGTGTTGGATAGCTGGTTTCCTGACTTCAGTCGGCGATATTTTACCACCATATAGGAGTCGCCATCGATGACCTCTATTTCTCCCTGAACGCTTCGCGCATCGGTTCGATCGAGCGGATCGGTTGCCGTAGCGAATTCGAATAGGTTTGTGGCTTCGTCTCCGTCGGGGTTTGCCAATAGTTGGGCATCTGGGTCAGACGCGCCTTGTGGCAGGCTGGCAAAGGCGATGGCTGCCCATTGCTGATATTCTGAAGAACTGCCATCGAGACTTGTCTCATCTGGACGAACCGTATTGCTAAGCCGCAGTTCGTCGATGCATCCATCAAAGTTGCCTAAGCTTAATGTCCAGTCATTACTTCTCCCATTGTTTGGATCCACCGTGATGGTAGCGATAAGCTGGCCATCGATATAGCCTCGAGTTGTTGAGCTAGAGTCGAATGTGATCCGCATCTTCTGCCAAACGCCAAATTTAAAGTGCAGTGCCATGTTCGTCTCGTCCAATAGATCGGTGCCAGCAACACCAATGGTCGGAACGATAGGGTCTGCCCAAGTGTCTTTTCGCAGACGGAAATGTGAGTCGTGACTTTGTTCGAGCTCTATCAAAGTAGCAGACATCCCCGCCGTGGCTAAGCAGTCTACCTTCTGATACCATTCTATAGTGAACTCAGCTCCAGAATGTGGGAGGATCAATGAGTCTGGGATGTCGACAGTGACCTCGTCACCGACGCCCGAGAAGCACAGAGCGGAGCCACTTGGTGACAGCATCCAGTCCAGTCCCTCGCTGGTGAAATTTGTGGTGCCGCCTGCCACATTCAGGGGGAAAGATTGATCTGAAGAATCGGCCAAGTTGTTGGTAAAATGATAGAGCGCTATGGTGTTTGTGTCCTTGGTAAAAGGTTGGTTTATGAATGGCTCAGCTAGTTCATCGAGTCCACAGCCGTCTTCGCCACCACCGCTACTGCCGCCGCCAGCGGGTTCTTCCCGTTCTAAATAGCCAAGACTGGCTGCGAGGCGTATTCCGTTGTCAGTCGATTCGTAGAAGGGTTGAGCGGCGTTGATAAAGTGGTTGCGCTGGTCCCAGTGGCCATTTTCCCAATCCCCACCGCGAAGATCGTACCAAGTGGGATTCGAGGTTGAATGGCGATCTTCGATCCATTC
>JAACDM010000182.1 GCA_009936795.1 Verrucomicrobiaceae bacterium
CCTTCTCCTTGTCCTGGCGATTTCGAGTCGTGCTCAGGTCGTGATCAATGAGATCCACTATGATCCAGAGCCGAAACAGGAGTTTGTCGAATTCATTGAGCTTTTCAATGCTGGTGAAGAATCCGCCGATCTGAGTGGTTGGCAATTCACTCGGGGAATTGCTTATACGTTTGCAGACGGGGCCACCCTTGAAGCGGGAGCGTACCTGATACTAACCGAGAGCACGACCGCTTATAACAAGAAATTTGGTTCGATCTTTGTCGGAGGTGCGCGCGCTTTTGATCAGTGGGAGAGTGGCTCTCTCTCCAACCAAGGGGATACGATCACGCTACGCGATGCCATGGGTATACAAGTGGATGAAGTGGACTATCGTGTCGGCTTTCCGTGGCCGGTGGCTCCGAATGATGAACGGGGTGTCTCCATGGAACTGATCAACCCGGCTCTTGAAAACGAATTGGGTAGCAGTTGGCGTCCTGCATTGTCCAAGCCGACGCCGGGGGACCCGAACTCTGTATTCGCTGAGAATGCTTCGCCTAACATTCGCCAAGTGAACCATGAACCTCAGGTCGCAATCACTGGCGAGGCGGTCGTGGTCACAGCTAAGATTACCGATGACGATGGTATGGGCAGTGTGAATTTGCTCTATCAGATGGTGAAACCCGGCACCTACGTTCCTCTGACAGATGATGCTTATGAAACGACTTGGACAGCGTTAGAAATGACGCCAATGGCCGAGGATCCTGATTTCTATACCGTAACGATACCAGCGGAGGTTCAGCAACATCGGCACTTGGTGCGCTATCGGATCACGTTTGAAGATGCCTTGGGCAACGGCGAACGGGCACCATTCGCAGATGATCCGACGCCAAACTTCGCCTATTTCTGTTATGACGGCGTACCGACGTGGACAGGCACAGCCGTGCCCGGAGAGACTTCCGCGAAGGTCTTTGGCCCAGACGTGTTAGAGTCCTTGCCTACCTATCACCTCATCTCTCGCGAGGAAGACGTGTTAGACTGTCAGTATAACTCGTCCCACAACAACAAGATCTATCGCTTTCTAGGAACATTAGTTTACGACGGCGTGGTCTATGATCACATGCGGTATCGCATTCGTGGGCATGGGTCGACCTACAACACGGGCAAGAACAAATGGAAATGGCGATTCAATCGCGGCAACCTATTTCAAGGCCGAGACAATTTCGGCCGCAAGTATGCCGAACCCGTGCGCACGCTGAATATCAGCGCCATGGCGACAGCGTGGAATCCCGCAAATCGCGGAATATGCGGTCTGGACGAAGCCTTAGCGTTTCGCCTGTGGCAAATGGTCGGTGTGCCTGCGGTGAACACGAATTATTTCCACTTTAGAGTCATTGATGATGCCACGGAAACCGATGCCAATGATCAGTACGAGGGCGATCTGTGGGGACCGTATTTGGCCATTGAACAATTTGATGGTCGCGCGCTGAGAGCGCGTGGTTTGCCGGACGGCAATATCTACAACATGCACTTCGCCAATTCCAATTACCTCAATGAAGGCAAAGGGCAGGTGGATGACCGATCAGACTTAGCCGCCTTCACGGGAGGATCAGGTTACAACAAATCGAATCCGATTCAGGAAGTCTCCTGGTGGCGAGAGAATGTTCAATTGGATTGGTACTACAGTTATCGCTCCATCTGGGAAGTAGTGAACCATTCGGATCAGCGCGATCAAGAGAACTCGAACTACTACCATAATCCCGAAACCGGAAAGTGGTCGATCCATCCCTGGGATGTGGATTTGCTCTACGAAGAATTCGATCGTTGGGGACCCGACGCCGTGCAGACCAGAGTGGCCTTTGAACAATTTCGCAAATGCCTTGCTCATGATGAGCTGAATGCAGAATT
The DNA here is from genome assembly GCA_009936795.1 of Verrucomicrobiaceae bacterium. Classification (GTDB taxonomy): domain Bacteria; phylum Verrucomicrobiota; class Verrucomicrobiia; order Verrucomicrobiales; family DEV007; genus JAACDM01. The sequence continues at coordinate 1,885 of JAACDM010000182.1, forward strand.
TCAGAGTCGTGCCCGTGAGCTGCAAGACTTGCTGCTCAATGATGATCAACTCTGGTATGTGATCGACGAAATGGCCTCCTTCGTCGGATCTCGCACCAGTGGTGGCGACACGCTCGCGATCACCGCGCTCGACCGAGATGGCGTGCGCACCGTAGCCACGACAGCGAGTGCTCACGGTTTCACCGAAGGGCAGACGGTTTATATCAAAGGGGCCCAACCCTTCGCCTTCAGTGGTGAGAAAGTGATCGATTTGATTCCATCGCCAACGGAGTTTGCTTTCAAAGGATCCATCTTTGCTCCTCAACCAGAGCCTCCCGGTCCTGATACGGTGGTATCGACAACACCAGATGGCGGCGGATGGTGGGAGATTGATCAAGCGCGTTGGGATCGTCATCCGCGATCACGCGCGGTGGAAGGGCCAAGTACGAGGACCGGTAGTTTTTATGTGAACCCTTTCCGATACACGCGGTTTTCTGGCAAAGTGCGTGAACTCACCTCACCGGATTTCCCCGGCATGGTGGATTGGGTAAAACGCTTCACGGTCCCCGGCGGCTTCGGTGGCGACCAGTTGCAAGTGCTCGCAGATGGCGGTTCCAAAGAACCAGACAAACCGGCCATCACTTACACCGGACCTGACAATTTCCCAATCGATGCCCTGACCTTTGTCAGTTCAGAGTTTAGTGGTGGGACGTTGTTCGTCAGCCAAGAGTTTGCTGGGATGCAATGGCGCTTGGGTGAAATCTCTAATCCGTCCACACCCGGATACGAGCCCGGGAAACCGATGATCTTCGAAATTGATCCGGTATGGGAGAGTGGTGAACTCGCAGATTTCCAGTCAGAAATCATCCTCCCGGCAGAGGTGATCGATCCAGACTCGACCTACCGCGTGCGTGTCCGTCTGAAGAATCAGTTAGGCCAGTGGAGTCATTGGTCCGACGCAATCGAGTTCCGCGCCACCGCCGACATCTCTCCCTATGAGGGTTTGGTTATCAGTGAAGTGATGTACCATCCTTTGGACGTGACGGAGAATGAAGCCGCCCAAGATTTCGAAGAGTCTGATTTCGAATACATCGAATTATGGAATAGCGGAAACACGATCATTGATCTCGCCAATCTCCGTTTCACCAAAGGTATCAATTTCGATCTCAAGGATCTGGAGAACACTGCGTTAGGAGTCGGGGATCGCTTGATCTTGACGCGAAACGCAGCGGCCTTTGCCCTACGATACGGTAACGACATTAGCGTCGGACGAAGCTGGGGACCAGACCGCTTGAGCAATAGCGGCGAACGGTTGAAGCTTTCACTCGGAGGAGGCGCACCGGTAATTGATTTCTCCTACGGAGACGACGAACCGTGGCCAAGCGCAGCAGACGGTAAGGGTCACGCACTCGAATTCACTGGGGAAGGAGATCCAAGTGATTTGACAGGGTGGACAGCGAGTAGGCTGGGAGGCAGCCCTGGCGAGGCTGGCAATGAGAGTCGCCGAGAGACGCTAACATGGGTAAAAACGTCGATTGCTGAAACTGAGATTCTCTTGGAATGGCAGAGTTCTATTGGAAAACGTTACCAAGTAGAAACTTCAATAACCTTGCTGAACTGGCAAACCGCCGGAGAAACTACAGAGGCCTTCTCAGAGACAACGTCCGTGACTTTCACCATTCCGGAGGCTCAGCGAGGCAAACGATTCTATCTTCGGGTGGCCGAGACGGAATAAGGTCGACCGGCCTACCTTGAGACGGGTCGATATCCAGCGTCCTCAAAGTCTTCCACCTGCGGCACGTAGTACTGATTAAACTTGGGATCACCACATTCGATCACATTGTCATCCGTGTCCACGTTGCTGTTCACGTCGTTGATCTCTCCACCGACAAAGCAGCCGACCACACCCACGCCTGAGGCGAGATCCAATTCGTAGCGAGAGCCTGTGGGCCAGCCACCCGGAGCTTTATTCTTCCAGAAGATGGAGTCTTCGTAGAGGTTGCCGTCATTGGCATCATCGACAGCATTGCGATTGCCGGTGAACGTAAACCTTCGTAGCAAGGTCTTGGACCCCGGAAACAATGTCAGGGCACCTGACCCATGCTCGGGCTTCCATTCCCCTGGCGTCTTGGCCATTTCGTCCATGGGACCATTAGAGAGATTGAACCCCCTCTAATCCCTAGCAATGCGGCGAATCTGACCCCATTGACGAAAAGCAATTTCCTAGCAGTAGTTAACCCTCCAGATGAGTCATTTTCTCGACCGCCTCCTGCGGAGTGAGATACTTGAATGCAGCCTCCACCGGCGGAGCCAGCTCATCCGCTGACAGGGTGGCAGTAAGGGGAACCAAGAGGAGGACGCGAACCAGTCGTGCTGTCATACCGTCAGACTCACGCCTCCACCCGTCACCCGTCAAGCCGACTTCCCGCGATCCTGCTCCCAGGCCCAGCACCCTCCTCCCCTATCCTCACGCCCGATGAATGAACCACCGAGGCAGAGAGGACACTGAGGATTGTGAAGGCCGGATTTCCAACCACGAAGCTCACGGAGTTGTTTATTTGGGACCCGGGGCATCTCCTATTCCCTTCCGACCGAAACACTTCCCTGTGTCCTCGGCACCTCCCTGGTTCCTCTTCCCCTTCCCACGACGAAACTCCACGGTTGTCCCCAGCCGGGAGCCTTCTACATTGATGCCACCATGAAGACTCTCCTCGCTCTCACTGGCACCATCTCCGCTCTCATCCTCAACCCATCCACTGTCAGCGCTCAGTCCGACCTCAAGGTAGCCTGGGAACTCAACGAGGGCGTGCAAGCCCCCGAGAGCGCCTACTACGATGCCACCTCGAAAACGCTCTTCCTCTCACAGATTGGAAGCGGCGGCGGCAAGAGCATGGACGGCGACGGCTGGATCACGAAGATGACGGCCGACGGAAAAGTGACCACCGCAAAGTGGTATACCGGACTGAACGCCCCGAAGGGAATGCGCAGTGCCAACGGGATCCTCTGGGTCTCCGACATCGACCGCCTCGTCGGCATCACTATCGCGGATGGAAAGGAGAGTGCGGTCCACAAGATCGAGGGAGCAAAGTTTCTCAATGATGTCGCGGCCGGTCCTGACGGAACTATTTATGTTTCCGACATGCCCTCTAGCAGGATCTACCAATTGCGCAACGGCAAGATCTCGGTGCTCGACGAGGGCCAGCACCTCGACAGCCCGAACGGATTGCTGGTCGATGGCAATCGCCTTCTGATTGCCGGGTGGGGGAAAAAGCTCGATGAGAATTTCACCGAGAAAGTGAAAGGCCGCCTCTTGTCGTTCGATCTCTCCACCAAAAAAGTCACGCCGATCACAGAATCTCCCACTGGAAATCTCGACGGAGTGGAACTCGATGGTAAGGGTGGCTACTTCGTCACGGATTGGAAAGCTGGAAAGCTTTTCCACATCTCGAAGAATGGCAGTGCCGAAACCATTGCCACTCTCCCCCGCGGCTCAGCCGACCATGCTTACCTTCCGGACCGCAAGCTCCTCATCCTTCCACGAATGATGGAGAATAAGGTCACCGCCTACGATTTGTCCGAGTGAACGCGAGGTTCTCGCTGAAATCGATCTGACTCTGCAGTTCCTATCCCAAGATATCGAACCACCGAGACTCCCAGAATACCGGGCATCGTGAGATAGGTAGCATCAGCCGGGAGGCACGATGCGCACGGAGAAGCTTGTTCATTTCGGATCGAGGGTCCTTTGAAAATTCGGCGCTCCGTCAAGTTTGCTGGATGGAGAGGTGCCGAAATTTCAACCATGCGTAATCCATGTTAGTGATTCCGCAGGCCCG
>JAACDM010000183.1 GCA_009936795.1 Verrucomicrobiaceae bacterium
CCCATCATCCGAGAAATGGCCCGCCATCATCTACTACCACGGCACGAACGGCCACCCAAGCATCCGGCTCATGCGCGAAGTCACTGAGGAAAAAGGATTCCTGCTCGTCATGGTGAAAGGCTCTCCTCACCCGGCGTGAACGAGTCCTTCTATCAAATGCCGCTTCACGCTTGAGCCAATTCCAAAGGCGAAGAGGTTTCCCTGAGCGAGAGCACAGTCCACATAGGCAAAGGCCTATCGCTCCACCGTGACAAAGCCATCCGCGACGACCACGACAGACCACGCATGCCCTTCCGCACCAGGCAGACAAAAAGCATCATCCAAGGCAGACAGCAACTCGGTGCCGCCACGGCCTTGCCGGTCAATGAACTTCAGGGCACGGATGATGTTCTTAGCATTCGCAGCTACAGAAATCTCTACGAAAGCCTGCGAACTCCTAGCAAAGAGCAGCACATTGAAGGTCTCATGGCGTTTTATACTTCCCAGCAAACGCGTGAGAAGGGCTGTGCTCACATCAAGAAAGAATCTCCGCATCGAGCCGGAGCAATTCCTGACACCAACATCATACCGAGGCACGATCTGCTCTGGCTTGACACGTTTCGGTGGTTGTACGGTTAGCAAGAAGAAGTTCTCGCCCAAGGCATCCCCCCTTCTCGGCTTCGTGCACTAGCAAACCAGGAGCAATCTCTCTCCCACTCAACTGCTAGCGCAGGATAAAGTCTCGATTGCCAACTTCCGTCGCTTCACCATCCACTGTCACCACGGTAGAGGTCTTGTTCTTGTAGCCCACCTTCACGTCATGGCTTGTGGACGCCACTTGTTGCAACGACATACCCGCGTTCAACGTTACCTTCAGAGCCACCGTGGTCAGAGAACGCTCGCTCTCCTGGAGTTAAGGATTCGACACCCAACCTTCCTGCAACTGATCATCAGCCCCCCGATCACTCACATAGCGAGGCCCGACAACAGTCGGGTAAACATACTCATAGGTGCCGTCCACCGGATGCAAATACGCCGTGTAACGCAAGGTCACATGCACTTCGTCACCCGCACTTCGACACGCTTCTGAATCACCGCCTTCGTCACGCGATCTCCGATCCATATCTCCAGTCCATGAACTGCACGTATCGGGGACAGAGAGGACTCTCTTCATGCCACACGATACAATCGAGCTGAGCAGACGGCGTTTCCGCAATCAGATTGCACGGCACAGTGGGGAGACGTTTACAAAAACAGAACGAGCAAGTATTAATAACAGACATACAATAAAGAAGATGGGTGGCGACGTCGACTGTTAGCTTCGCAGCGTCACTATCAGGAAGTTCCTGCAGCCCTTTGAAATGCTGGTGTAGACGAAAGAGATCTCGTCCCAAGCAGATCAGCCCCAATAAACTACCTACGGACCAGGTCACGAGCATCATGCCCAGCCAATCGATCAGCTTTGGTGCAGCTCCGATCACGATTCGATTTACGACTCCATTTGCTGATAGTTTTGAAGTCTCAGCTTCACCAAGAGCGACCGTATCTACTGCTGCCATGAAAAGTGCCGAATCAGGCGGAGCTACAGAATCAACTAACAAGAGCAACAATGGAGCCGCTAGAAGAATAGGCACAAGAGCCCTGGCCGCTATTGAAGGCCTGTTCGCATATCGCAGCGCAGGCGCGGCTACCGCCACGAGAAGAAAGGGTCCGAGCGCAAGCGCCACGCTGTGCTCTGAAAACCGCTAGAATATTGAGTCGATCATTTGCCTTTCCTTTCTTTGAGAGAGGCTTCTGTTCGATCAAGAAGCGCACGCAGATGAGCGATGTCCTCTTTCTTCAGGCCATTCGCATTTACTAGCGATCGCACTAAGCGGAGGAAAGACCCATCAAAAACTTTAGCTCGAAACTGTGATGCTAGTTCAGCAAGTCCATCCGCTTCGGATACACTAGCCTCATAGACGTAGCCGCGGCCTACCTTCTTTCGGTTGAGCCATCCTTTCGCTTCAATCCGATTCAGCAAGACCTGAATTGTCCCACGAGTGATGGGATCTTCCTGCCGCCGCTTATTGAGCGCCAACACAAGATTCGGAACAGTAGCTTCTACAAGCGTCCACACGGACTTCATCAGCTCGGTTTCGCCATCTGACAACGGTTGCCGTTTCGTCATAGGAAAGACTCATACTGACAAATGTCGGCATTTTCAACCAATATGTATTCCAAACGTCAGCAATCTTACGAAGAGCCGTGGCGCTCAAGAGAACGGCCTGTTACGCTTTAAGAGCGAATCATTGTATTCATGCAAACTCCAACCAAAGCAGCGCGGCTATGCTATCGATCAATGTGCCGCTCCATAACAAACTCGCAGCGCTCGACCTTGAACTCCCCGAGAACTTCCCAAAGTCGCAGCCCTACGTCGCCAGCTGGGGCCATGGAACCACGTAAGAACCTTCTCGACCATTGCCGTACTTACCATTGCTCAATCAAAGAACTATTTTCAGCTATAACGAGCTCATCAAATCGAGCTGACCTCGGCGTTTTACTTCCGGAAAGGCTGTTTGCTTCGATAGGCTCGAAGCCGGTCGCTCATCTCTTCCGCCAGCTTGGTGAGGCCGACGGCCCGTGCCAGCCGACGGGCCGTCGTCGCCTGCTTGATCGCTTCTTCAAAATTTCCCGTATTCGCTTGAGCAGCGCTCAGGGTATCAAGGACATACAAATCTCGAAATCCCGAGAGCTTTGCTAACTGATTTGCCAAGTCGAGTGCACGCTTTGCATTTCTAACCGAAATCTCTGGATGTGTTGCCAGGATCCAGGCGAGATCATTCTTCACTTGGTGAGCTTGTGGATTCTCTTTCAACAGCGTTTCATAAATCGCTACAGCCCGCTTCCCTTGACCAGCCGCCAACAAGGCTTTGGCAGCGAATTGGCGATGACCGCCTTTGTTGAAATAGGTCACCGCGGCTGCGGGCAAACCTATCTGAAGATGGGCACGACCGAGCTCCGCCCAGACAGCTGGTCTTTCGGGACCGAGAGCCTCGGCCACATTGAAGTGCTCCTTGGCTTCGGATAAGCGACCAGTCTTCCAAAGGGCCACGCCCAGAGGGACACGGATCGCAGGATGCTGAGGGGAACGTTTAAGCACTTTCCCATAAGCAACCACAGCGGCTTCCCAGTGGCCTTGTGACTGTTCTAAGGTGCCGAGGAAGTAGAGTTCTTTCAGCGTTCCTTCGCGTTCAGCCAATTGTTCGCTGAGATAGGCACGAGCGGCATCACTGTCCCCACTGGTGTGGTACGCTTGGGCAAAGGTCAACGGTGTCAACGTGAAGTGCTCGACGCCGTTGCGACCTGGAAATGGAAAGGCGGCGGCTTCAATTACGTTTCCAGATGATCCTAGCAGATCAATGTCCGCAAGCAATTGATCCACGCTGACTGGTCCCTGATAGAGAACGCCAATTCGACCTGACGCGTCCGTTAGGAAACTTGAGGGCAGGGATAAAGGCCGTTGCACCGCGAGCGTGCGGTAGTGGATCCCTGACAGCGCTTGAGCCCCACCGGCATCGACCAATCCAAGGTCAAACGGATAGCCAGATTTGGCCACCAAAGCCTTGGCTGGACCGAAATCTGCTCTGGCATCGCCGTCCACCAGCGCATCCGTACAGAGTGCGACGATCCTGAGGTTCTTCGCCCCAAACGTCTCTTCAGCTTCGGCAAGAGCTGTTAACTCTTTCAGACATGGAGCGCACCAACTCGCCCATAGGGTGACCAACGTTGGACCATTGGGTTCGAGCGCCCTCAGATCGCCTTCGAAATCTACATACTTGATCTCGGGCAACTCTTTCCGATGCAAGAGCACCAAGCGCCAACTGTCCGGAGAATCAGGTGCCTTTGGAACCGAACTCGCCAGCGGCTCTGGAGATCGTTTGCGGTCTTCGGGTTTAGAAACTCCCGCCCCTTGCACGAGGAGACAGGCGCTCATGCCATCTATAGGAAAGGTTTCGGGTTGGGTTTCCCCTGGCCAGCTCACCGCGAGTGAGAGAACCGTTTCGCCTGAGGCCAGCCCAAAGTGTAGGAGTTTGCTAGATTGACTAAGAAAGCTATCGCCTGCTCGCAACGTGCGTACAAGCTTCCGGCCACTCGATGTCTCCGCAAGAACCCGAGCACCAATGGCATCGCGATTGCAAGTAGCGCCTTCTAAACGAACAGACAACGCATTCACATTCTCAGAAAGCTCATTGCGCAAGAAACGGACTCGGGGCCCATTGCGCTGGGTTATCCAAAGATCGAGATCACCATCGTTGTCCCAATCGCACACAGCTAGGCCACGGCCATCATCGATGAGATCGAGCCCCGTTCCACCTGACACATTTGCGAACGATTGGCCTCGCGTATTGAGAAAGGCGCAGTGACGTTCGCGACCACTGAAGGAGCGCCCTCGCGTGATCATCGTACTGAGAGCGTCCCAATTCCCCAGGTAGTCCTTAGCCTCTTCCGGGCGAACTTCGTTGACCGGCGATTGCGCCACGACCTGGCGCCAGTAGAAACTTCACAAGTCACCGGAGTCATCCGGCTGGGTGATGAAACCGTTCGCGACGAACAAATCTTCCCAGCCGTCACTGTTCAGATCGACGAAGCGCGAACCCCATGCCCAACGACCCAGAGTGACACCTTGATGCACACTCACATCCTGAAAGGTTCCATCACCCAAGTTTCTGAAGAGGGAATTGCCTCGCGCATGCCGCTGCATCGCCACCAACGTTTCTGCGTCAGCTCCCGATTGAAACTGCCTCTGATAGGCCACGCGGTTTCCCGCTGAAGACCACATGTTGCTTACATACAGATCCATCCAACCATCCGCATCATAGTCACCCCAAGAGACGGACATGCCTGCGGAGATATCTTCGACGCCGGCTTGCGCGGCCACATCGACGAATTGATGACGCCCTTCTTCATCCTTGTCATTGCGATAGAGATTGTTGCGACCGTAGTCATTCGCCACATAGAGATCAGGGTCGCCATCGTTGTCGTAGTCCTCCCAGGAGGCTGCGAAACTGAACCGCCTGTTGTTCTCATCCAACCCGAGCTCCACTGTCGCATTGTTAAATTTCCACTCCCGATCATTGCGAAAGAGAACGTTGCGACTGCCGTTGTTGGCATCGTGATAAGGCATTGGACGCCCTAACAACGTTGTCCCGCCACTCATGCTGCGGCGGCGAGAATAACTGGTAACGTAGATATCCAAATCCCCATCGAGATCGAAGTCAGCACTCGATAAACTCATGGCTGCACCTTCCGGAATCAACTGGCTAGCTTTCACCGTGAACGTGCCGCGACCGTCGTTCGCCATGAGGATCAAGCCCAAAGTCGTGCCGAGAACAAGGTCTTGGTCATGATCGTTGTCCAAATCCACAAAGAGAGCGGACTGCGTCTGCAGACGCCAATCGACGCCAGCGAAGGATGAAGCATCAAACACCGTGCCGTCCGGCTTCCTTATAAAGAGGCGGTTTGGCAATCCGCCGGGTTGACACACGTAGAGATCGTCGAGGCCGTCGCCATTCGCATCACCCAAGGCGAGACCTTCCCAACCGGACACACCAATGCCGAAAGCGGCTTCGATTCGCGTCGCCCAGTGATCGACCCCATAGGCTAACTGATCGCCATAAGCGGCCACGTCTTTAAACACCGCCTCAGTCGCATCCTGAAACGCGCTTCCTGTTTGCGAGCGTTTCGTTAGGCTCACCTCATACTCTTGAAGCTCGATGATCAGTATCTGCGGGTCAGAATCGAGTGACCACGCTACCTCCCAAGTCGAGGTCTCTTGTTGCGAACCACGATCCGTCTTCCCTGACAAACTCGCAGCGATCTTCGTCTGAACCCTCCTGGATTCCTGCCGGACATCAAATATCTTGAACTTGGCGTGCCGAGATTCTGATTGATAGGGAGCGGCAAGATCCCTCAGAGTATCGCCATCTCCGCCCGTTCCCCGCTGAATGTAGAAGTGGTCATCTTCGAGAACTGTCTGCAGAGCGGATGGGCGCAACACCGTGTCAGCAACCGCCTTTGAAACCATGTCGGCTGGCCAATCCGCCTGTCCTTTGAAGTAGGCCTTCAGTCGAAATAGCTGCTTATTCGCTTGCTCCGTGAAGCTTTCTGTTGGCCAATCGCGGCTATCGCTCGGCCCTTGAATGCCCATTTCCCCGAAAGTGATCTCTGCCTTGCGAGGAGCTGGCGAATCACGGCGCTTGGATCCAGAAACAGCCTTTTCACCATCGCCACACGCCGCAAGGAGAGCTAGGATGACGAAACTGCATGCGACTGTTAGTTCTATTCTGATCCCCCATTGAAACAAGCCACCTCTCCCTTTCCAAGTCTAGAGTCCTGGCTCGCATTGGCATGTTTCCTGGTCCCGGTCGCTCGGGGAATGGAGCCGTTTCCCTATCCTCCAGACGTGATGAAGCCGAATTGGATGGAAGCGCGGAAGCAGCTACAGCTAGCCAGCACCCCTTCGTTCGCTGTCTACCATGACTTTAAGTTCAGCGATGAAGTAGCCGCAAGTGGGATCACCTTCGTGAACCAGATCGTGGCTGATTCAGCCAAACTGCACAAACCGGTGCACTACGATCACGGAAATGGCATTGCCCCATCTGATGTGGATGGCGATGGCTTGATCGATCTCTTCTTCACCAACCAAATCGGCTCCAATGGCCTCTGGAAGAATGTCGGTGGCGGAAAGTTCAAAGACATCACCACGCCTAACATCGCCCTTGGAAATAAAGTTTGTGTCGCAGCTTCGTTTGCAGACACCGACAACGATGGCGATCCCGATCTCTTCGTCAGCACCGTACGGGATGGGAATCATTTCTTCGAAAACGATGGCCAAGGGCGTTTCACTGATCGCACCAAACAAGCCGGACTTGGCCACCAGGGACATTCTTCTGCGGGCGTGTTCTTTGACTACGATAGAGACGGACTGCTCGATCTCTTTGTCTGCAACGTGGGCGTTTACACCAAGCCGGATCAGCGCGGAGAAGGTGGCTACCACCTCGGTGTGGATGACGCCTTTGCCGGTCATTTGAAACCGGAGGAACGCAATGAGCGCAGCCTTCTCTATCACAATCTTGGCGGCAACCGATTCAAGGAAGTGTCCGCCGCCATGGAGCTAAACGACGTGAGTTGGACCGGCGATGCCAGCCCGATCGATCCGAATGGCGATAGCTGGCCAGATCTCTACGTAACGAACATGCAAGGGCCAGACGAGTTCTACGAGAACGTGAACGGCAAACGCTTCGAGCGCCGCACGGCGGAACGCTTCCCAAAGACCTCCTGGGGTGCCATGGGCATCAAATCCTTGGACTACAACAATGATGGCCTCATGGACCTCTTTGTGACGGACATGCATTCAGACATGAGCGAAGCCCAAGGCCCGAACCAGGAGAAACTGAAGTCGATGATGCGCTGGCCGGAATCCATGGTTGGCGAGAAAGCCGCTAGCGTCTTTGGCAACACCTTCTTCCAAGGCCGAGCTGACGGAGCTTTCGATGAGATCTCTGATAGACTCGGCACTGAAAACTACTGGCCTTGGGGGCTCTCAGTCGGAGATCTCAATGCGGATGGCTGGAACGATGTCTTCATCACCGCGAGCATGAATTTCCCTTTCCGCTATGGCGTGAACAGTGTGTTGCTAAACAATCAAGGCCAGTCCTTCTTAGACACCGAATTCATCCTCGGCGTGGAACCTCGTCGGGACGAGCGCACTGCGAAGCCTTGGTTCACGCTTGATCCCACTGGTGATGACAAAGACCACGGCTTGGTGAAAGATCACAGCCTCACGAAGCCGGTCGAAGTATGGGCAGCGTTAGGGTCGCGTAGTTCGGCCATCTTTGATTTGGAGAACGACGGCGATCTAGACATTGTCACCAATGAATTTGGCGACGGGCCCATGGTTTTGGTCAGCAATCTGACGGCGAAGCACACGGTGCAGTCACTCAGGATCACCTTACAAGGCTCGCAATCCAATCGTGATGGCCTCGGGGCGATCGTGAAGGTGCATACGACGAATTCGAAGACCTACACCAAAGTGCACGATGGCGTCACGGGTTACCTCTCGCACGGGGTGTTACCTCTCTACTTCGGGCTTGGTGACACAAAGGCAACACAAGTGGAAGTCCTGTGGCCTAGCGGCGTGCGGCAACAAGTGGGCACACCGAATACGCAAAAGTTACATATTGTAGAGCCGCAAGTCGTTGATGATTGACAAGTTGGCCATTTGTTGAGTGGAATGGCCATTGCTACACCCTTAAAACCTCATGAAACTACACCTCTCACTCAAGGTGATGTTGACGACATTTCTTATCGTTCACACAACACCGCTAGCTGCCGAGACCATCGTTCTCAATGAAGACGATGGCAACGGCAGGATCCTCCAAATCACCAGCCCCGATGAATTGCATCTCGACCCTGACACTGTCGTGGTCGCTGTGGATGTCTTTGGGGATGAAGATCGCGAAGTCAACGGCGTCCTCTTTCAAACTGATAAGACGGATGACAATACCATCGGCTTGGTAGAACGCGAAAGCGTGCGGGTCGACTTGACATCCACACACTTTATCGATGGCTGGGCCGCAGCACCAGGCTTCAGCGGTGGTGATGGCGATTCGGCGGACAATCTGTCTGCCATCATGGAGGACATCCGTTGGTCAGCAGCACCTAGCCCTTTAACCATGGATGTGTCCGGTCTCGATGGTGGCGGCCTCTACGAAGTCCAAATCTTAGTCAATGAAGGTGCCGATCGTGATCGGCACTGGGACATCTCGGTCAATGATGTCTTAACAGTGGACGATTTCACTTCTGAAGGCACCAACGAAGATCCTGATGCCTGGTCTCCTGAGAACACCTTTGTGTATGTGGGAGAATTCGAAGCCTCAGGTGATGGCGAACTTAATATCATCATGCAACAACACATTGGTGGCCAAGATCAGTTGGGTGGGGACAACAATCCCATTCTTCAAGGTTTGGTGGTGCACACGCTAAATACCAGCGATGATGACCCCAATTTGCTGTCCGGCTCGGCACTCAAGTTCGGGCAGGTGTCCTCCACACCTGCGACAGTCAATACGTTTCGAATACGCAATACCGGACCCACCACAGATTTGGAGGTTTCTAGCATTGCGATCACCGGCCCGGATGCCTCCCATTTCACAGTACTGACGGCATTGCCGGTCACGGTGCCTGCCGACACTGGCGTGGATGGTGCACCAGAACCCAAAGCGGAGCTTGAGGTGAGCTTTGATCCGGCTGGCAGAACGGGCGCGTTCAATGCAACGATGGAAATTACTAGCAATGACCAAACCGAAACCGCCATCACGGTTCCCTTGACCGCCAGTGTGATCAATCGTCTTGGCCCACTCACCCATTTGCAGCTCGATGAGGCCATTGGTAATCTCGAGGTGGCCGATATTTCTGGTAATGGAAACAACGGAACTTTGCTCATACCAGCTGGCACGGCTGAGCTTGGTGCTGAGGGCCTCTCAGGAGGCACCGCATTGAAGACTTCCGGCGGCGGCGAACTCGTGGTGGAAGGCATCGAAGCACTGGACAACTTTAGTGTTTCGTTATGGATGCAACTAGACGCCCTGAGTGCCAACGTCGGGACTGTCTTCGCTCGAGGTAACATTGGCACACCAGCCTTCGCGCTTCTAGCCATAGACAGCTCGTTAGCGTGGCTCCCAGAATCTGCCGGGGAGAATCCAGAGTTCGTAGCAGAGAACGTTTTAGTCGCAGGGCAAGCGCATCACATTGTGCTCGTTTATGACAACACGCCGGAAGCTCGAAGCGCCACTATCTATGTCGATGGCGTGGCTAACAGCTTGCCAGATCCATTGGTATTGACGGACAACAGATCCTTCGCGTTTCAGTTCAGCTCTTACAATGGGGGCCTGCCCCTGGACGGCACCTTTGATAATGTGCAGATCTACAATCGAATCATCACGGCGGATGAAGTCGGTCAATTGAAAGACTCCCCAGGCTTGTCGCTGCCAGTGGGCGACAATGCGCCCATCGATAGCGATGGCGATGGCTTGGCCGATAACCTGGAGGCTGAGCTTGGAACGGATCCCTTGTTGGTCGATACCGATGGCGATGGTCTCGAAGACGGAGCGGAAGTGAACATCCATGAGACCAACCCGCTCTCTGTAGATTCCGATGATGACGGCTTTGAAGATGCGGCTGAACTTGCCAGCGGGAATGACCCTAACGATTTCTCAGACGGTGACAATGACCGTGATGGCTTAACCAACGGCCGCGAAGCCGAGTTTGGAACGAGTCCCACCAATCGTGACACCGATGGCGACAAATTCAGCGGCTCTTTTGCAGTGGCCAACGGCTTCGACCCTCTCGATCCTAACAGTCCTGGAAATCAGGAAGGTGGGCCTATCCATGAGCAAGTGCTCGTGGGGAAACTTGCCGAAGACACCCTCGGTGATCTGACCATCACCGGTTCATTCACCCACGCGGTCAATGTGGCCGAGACCGAAGAAGACGTGCAGGTGGGTGATATCCTCTTCCTCGCCGACACCCCAGCTCCTGACAATATTGTAATCGAAGCAACGAATCACATCGAAGATTGGGCCGCAGCCAATAACTTCGGTGATTCGCCTGAAGGCATTGGTCTGGCCAAGGTCGCCAGTGGTATTCGCTGGTCGGGCCAACCCTCAGGTGTCGTCGTGACGCTCAAGGATGTGGACCGCGGCGCCTATCGCTTACAAATGATCTTTGGTGAGAAGTGTTGCGACCGCGGCTTCTTCGTCAAAGTGGATGGAGAAGATATCGTTGAATCCTTCAGCCCGAACGCGTTCCAAGAAAGCGACTATAGTGGTGCTTCTGCTGCCTACCTCATTTACGAATTCAATCAGACCGAAGCCGGCGATGTCGTCATCGACTTGAACGGCACGGATGCTGGCTTCGCTGACGGTAATGCTATTCTCAGTGGTGTATCCTTGCAGTTCATCCAATCGATCGATGCTGGTGGGATCGTGCCGATTCATTATGAGAACAACTTCGATGCCTACGCGAATGATGAGACCGATCTGAGAGATGGCTCTGTTCTCTCCAGTAATCAAGGCTCCACGAAGATCGTCGATCAAGCCTTGCAACTCACTGAAGATGGCGTTGGAAGTGAAAGCGCTAGCTATAAACTACCGGTTATTGCCGATCTCGCCGATGGCTTTGTCTTTGAGGCGGATCTGCTACTCGCAGCTGAAGGTCAGCCTGCGGATGGGTTCTCCTTCAACTATGGTGAAATCGATGACGGTGCCACAGCTGGTGAAGAAGGCCATAGTAGTGGCTTGGCAGTGGAGTTTGATACCTGGAACAATGGTGGTGAAGGCGCTGCCACGGGCATTGGCATCGATGTCAGTCTCGACGGCAACGACGTTGAGATCCAGCGTCTTGAAGATGGGGAAGACATCAAAGACAGTCGTTTCTACAACTTCGATGGTGAATTTCACCCGATTAGCATCACTTATCAGCCGGGTGTCGGCGTGACCGTGGTTGTCGATGGCGAGACCATCTACGACAAGTTGGCGCTCGACGATTTCCAAGCGACACCTGCCATGCGGATCGCCTTTGGTGCGCGCACGGGTGGTGCCACGGAAACCATCCAGTTCGACAACGTCATAGTGAGCGCCCTCCCAAGCAGTGGTAACAGCTCGCTGGCGGAAGGCTTGGTGGCCTATTACCCGCTCGACGGCGACTTGCAGGACACAGCCGGCAACAGCCATGGCGTCGGCAAAGTCTGGGAAGGCGGCGACAAACAAGACATGCCCGAGTTACTCGCCGATCATCCCGCCGCAGACCTCACCTTCACCGAAGGGGCCTTTGGCCAAGGCGTCGATCTCGATGGCGCCGGTCAATACATCGAAACACCGCTTGCGAATGAAGATCTGTTCGACTTTGGAGCCCCTGACAATCCGACAGGGTTCACCGTATCGGCCTGGTTTCGGGTCGATGGATTTGATAAAGGCTGGCAAGCCTTGGCAGCGAAGGGGGAACAGAATCAATGGCGCATCCACCGTCAGGGCGGCGACACAAACCGCCTGGTTGGCAATGGGGGCGCTGGTGACATTGCCAGAGAAGGTCCCGATGTGAATGATGGTGAGCTGCATCATATCGCCCTCGTAAGTGAGCCCGATGTCGCCGTGCGTCTCTTTGTGGATGGTGAGCTCGTTGAGGAAGGCTTGGCGCCGACTCTCGAGGATAATGTAATGCCCATGATGATCGGTCAGAACCCAGACACCGCAGACCGGACCTGGAATGGCCTCATCGATGATATCGCCTTCTGGACACGCCCACTGACCAATGACGAAGTGGTGACGCTCGCCACCTCTGGCGCATCGTTAAATCAGATCCTGACATTGGGCCCAGTCACACCGCCACCAGCTGGAGAAGCACCGGTTATTGCCATTGTCTCAGGCCCTGGCAGCATCGGCGTCTCCTTCACAGGCGCGGCAAACACGACCTACAACATCGAGTACTCGCAAGACTTGCAGACCTGGGAGGTAGTCGAGCCCGGATTGCAAGGCGAGATCAACTTCGAGGATAGTGATGCCGCACGCCTAGGAAGAGGTGCCGGCTACTACCGAGGCGTTGAGCAGTAAGATCGGTTCAGTACAAATCAATCGACTACAAGGGGCATTCTCTGCAGAGAGTGCCCCTTTCTCTTTGTCGAAGTTACAGGACCGCGTTGCGCGAAGTTAACTAAACAATTCCATCATAGGTTTTGCCGTTCCGTCAGGGGCAACGTTGGAACAACGATCACGCCATCGCGTTTCAACCGTGCTAACGGTTCTATCGTTGGTCTTAAGGCTGGAATAAGACCTCAATAACTTCCTGATCCTGGTCTAGAGAAGAATCGTCCACCAGAATAACCACGAAGCCTCTTGAACATCGTTTTACGGAGCCAAAAGTCGAGTGGCCGCGAGACGAATGGCTTGGAACGCCGCTTCACCAATCGCAACCGTGCTCGTCCATATGGCCAAGCCGTTCGCATCGCTCCGAGCAAAGCGATCGCCACCGTCTTCCCAACCCGTCAGCTCCGAAGACGTCTGCAAGGCCAGGTCAATGCCCTCACTGTTCCCCAATGAGGCGCGCACCACCAGGCGGTCGCTTTCAATAGTGACACGGACGGCACCTGCCCCTGCGCCAGGATCATTGTCGCTCGTTCCGAAAGCCTCTTCTAGCAGAGCTACTATTCCGTCATTGTCGACATCTTGGAGATCATTGCCACCACCTGGGCCCGCAGGCTGCCCGGGAGTGCCTGCGCTGGCCCGCCATGACTCGACTTCTTCGAAGTCGCTGCCCGCGACGGGTTCCACGAGAGTGAGAGACAATCCCATACCAGCCGCCTCGGTCGGCCATGGCTCCTTATCGTTGTAGCGTACTTCAAAGATCGTACTATTGAGGGCGTTATCCAATTTGATCCGCTCGCCGGCGTTGTTGAGACGTGATTGATTGGCAAACTCCCCGGCGATCGGCACCGTGCCCCCATAGACGCTTTCAAAAGCTGCTCGGTTCCTGACAATCAGTAAGTACCCATTGGGCGCAAGCGTCGTTCCCTCCATAAAGGCGAAGTCGATTCCATCCGTGAACCGCAACCCCGTGAGATCGAGTTCCACCGAATCGCTTGCATTGTAGAGTTCGATGAACTCCGCCTCACCGTTAGGATCTGCAGGCTGGTACATGATTTCTGACAGAAGAAGGTAACGCTCCACATCCGTAGGATTTCCTTCATAAGTCTTCTCTGCGATGATGTTCCCCTCGCTATCCTTTAAGACAATGGTCTCGCCGCGATTGGAGAGATGACCGCGATACGGCCCCTGGACAAAGTGGGCCTCGCCTCCTGTGGGACTTTCCGAACGCGCACGAAAGGCATTCACATTTGGGGAAACGTAGAGCGACGTCGAGATGCTCGGATCAAACAAGCTGCGAGCTGCCAAGACAGTTCCCTCAGCAAACGTGAATTTCACCGCTCCATCCAATTCCCACCCTGACACATCCACTGCGGTTCGGGCCTTATTAACCAACTGAATAAATTCCTCGTCTTGCCTCCCTGAAGCAGGCTGGAACTCGACGTCACCAATCTGGATCGCCGGCATCGCCTCTTGGGCACTCGGAATCAGTCCAGAATACGTTTCGTAGAGATCGCCACGACGCTCTGGAAAGAAGCGCTTCACCGTTCTTGGCCCACTACTCGGCACATCGCCCTCCGCTTGGGCAAAGAGTTCATCGACACGACTCTCAAAGCGCAGTTCCGCTTCTGGGGTGTCGCTAGGCTGGAGAGTCGCATCCATCGCCGAGCGCAGACGCCTCAAATACATTTGCCGAGTCGTCGCATCGTTGAAGATGGCTTCATAGAGCTTGTTCCACTGGTTGGCATTGTCCTTGCGATGCGCTTGATCAGCAAAGAAAGGGTGCTTCAAATGCTGGCCTCCATCTCCCGTGATGCCGAAAGTCCAGTCTTTGTCCCAAGGAAAGATGGACCATTCTCCAGTATCTAAGACATCATTGTAGACGTAGAAATTCTTCCTCACATCGTCCGCATCTTGCGTAATGGAGCGCATAGCAAGGTAATTGAACACTTGAGGCAAATTCAGTGAATCAAACATGTAGGCCTTCAACTCTTGGTCTTCCTTATCGAGCCCCTCAACAAGTGATGCGAACGTACTTAGGTCGGACAGATCGCCCGTCTTCTTCTCAATACCCGTGGTCGTATCAGCAAAGACAGGATCCAAGTTCGATCTCTGCACCATCTTGTAGAGATCGCCTAGCGGATCGAAACCATGACGTTCGAGGAAATCTTCATCGACTTGCTCAATCAGAACGCCCGTGCGGTCCTCTTTCCCATTCAACCGCATCACTGTGAGGAATGACTTGCAAGCTGCATTGCCAATCCAGGTATAGCTCTCAAAAGCTAGCGGTTGCCTTAAATGCGTGGAATCTCCTCCCTGGGCATTGAGGTTCAACTCCCCCACGGCGGGAAGATCTTCATCGACGAAGCACGGAAAAGCGTTGTTGAAGTTAAATTTCTGCGACTGCCCATTGGTAGCTCCGCCCCGGGCTCTCACAAAGATGTTGTCATAGAAATTCCCATTGTAGCTCACCGAGGCCCGTGCCCCAGTTCGAGTGCCTGAGTTGCGTTCGTCGCCCGTGTACCACTCAAATACCGGCAGCTCCGTATCGATCGTCGCCGCAGCGACCGTACCAAAGAACTCTGGCGATTGCTCGACACCCTCCTGGTCGAGAAAGGTCGGCAGCCGCGAACTACCGTTATTCACATCTGTCGCTGTCACTGCCCAGCGCACCATTTCACCCGCCTTGACCTTCGGCCCAAAGAGCGTTCTTCCAGAAATGACGCCCGTGTAAAGTCCATCTCCAGCTTCGGCATCATCGCCTTCGCCGTCATCACGTATCGTGATGCCATTGCCGACCGAGCCAAAAGCAACCACTGATAGCAGTTTCACCTCTTGAATATCCGATTCCCGCGCCGTCACACGTGCCGTGATCACCACATCGTCACCCGGCATCAACGGAACCGGCGCGTAGGAGACCTCTGAGATCACAGGACCCGAATAGACCAGACTTCCGTTCGTTTCATCTGGTGTCACCCTATCCAAATAGCCAACGTGCCCAGTCACGCCGTCTCGCCCAAAACTGATATCATCAAACTGCGGCGCGGCTTCGATCTGATCGGCGGCGGTTTCTCCATCAGGCATAAAGATGGCCAGCGTTTCTCCTGGAGCCGATAGCCGGAAGTTCGTGTGCCATTCACCCTCCGGCCCACTCCGATCTTTCCGCGTGGCAAAAATCGTTCGGCGCTCGCCTGCAGGCAGACTCACGGCCGGGAAATCCCATTTGCGCGGGCGATTCAGGTTATCTGTGAGGGTCCATCCTTCAAGACTGACCGCCTCGGATCCGGTATTCTCAATTTCAATCCAGTCAGCCAATTGGCCATCCTCATCCTTCAGGCCAGTCTCATTTCGAGCTAAGAACTCTGAGATGATCACCTCCGCAGACACTTCGGAAAGAAACATAACAATCACTAAGCAATGAGGAAGAGAAGCAAGACGCATGGTGCAGGGAGTTGGGCTAGGGGGACTCAATACGAAGACGATAGAAGGCGCCAGCATGTTCCTTTGGCACAGACAACCGCTCTTCAGCAGTTCCCAGCGTTAGATACTGGCGGTCAATTTGGACTGCATCTAAAACTGTCCAGTCCAAGAGATCTGAAGACGTCTCTACGAAGATAGCCGAGTGGGCTGCTAGATTGCGTTGATAAGAGAAGACAGCACGGTCGGTGTCTTCCTCTCGGGAGACGTTCACCGGAGTTCGAGATCCCAAAGCGAACTCAATCAGATTGGAAACACCGTCGAATTTAAGCTGATCATCTATGCCAGGAGCCCCTCGATCAGAAACACTTGGACGCCATGCGAACGGGCCATTCGATGAGGACTCCATCCGCACGAGGCTGGGACCGTCCCCATCAGCAGACCTTGGCCAGGAACCACGATCATTGAATTCAATCTCTTCAATCAAATTCCCGCCGAAATCTAACAATCGTAAAGATTCCCCAGAGTTCCGAAGGCTCCCCTCGTACTCCCCCACCACGGGAAGCGCATTTCCATAGCGCCGCTCAAAAGCCTCCCTATTCCGAACAAGCAGCACCCTATCCTGCGGAGAAATCGTCTCGGCACCAAAGGTGAAGTCGATACCGTCCGAGAACTGTGCTCCTCCAAGATGCAACGTCTGCTCCGAGAGGTTCCTAAATTCGAGAAACTCAAAGTCATCGTCGTTGTCAAATCCTGCAGCAATCTCTTCAGCCGTGGGGTCCGAAGGATGATAGTGAATCTTGGAGATTCCAAGATTCACTATCGATACAGGTTCCTCTTCAACGAAATACCACGCCTCGACAAGCCCGCTCCAGGTGTCCTTATGCAAGACGCGGCCGCGTATCTGGGTCGACTTCTCAAGCGAAACGCTAGAATCCAGCAAGGACGCTTGATCCGCCACAGCTCCGCCCGGCGCTCTCGGATCTGTACCATCCGTAGTAACATAAATATCACGCGCAGAGAAAATGGTGCCCGCTTTGAGGGATACCCGAGCACCGATGTGAATCTTACCACTCGGCTGAACAATCTTGGGCCGAGGTTCAAATTTCTTGTCAATCGCCGCCGCTCTATCAGTGATCCAATTCTTCCAAATCGTGAGGCGCGATCCCCAACTGCTAACGCCATGCCTACTGGCCACCTCCTCGGTGATCTCAGCTGCCTGACTATCAATTCGAGCATGAATCGCTTCGTCCGACAGGGGCCCAGCCCGCAACTCCTGCCAGCGATCGCTATAGCGTTGCTCGAAATCTGGATCTTGCTAGAGACGCGCATACCAGAGGCGATCACGATTTATTGCTAGGCTAGAAGTTGCCGTGCTTTTGTAGGCCAGATCGTAATCCCATACCGGCCCCATTTTGAGTTTGGCCTCAGGACCTTCCTTGTAAACCCACATGCTAATGAGAAGACCATCGGTGTTCCGCGTGATGTCGTGCAGAATGAAGTAGTCGACAAAGCTATCGACATTCAAATAGCGCCGATAGCCATTCACGGGATCGCGGAAATGATTGCTGTAGAGCACGTCTTCAAACGTCTCAAACCAACCCTCGATCGCATCACGCTGCGCCTCATTGATCGCATACCCGTTAGGCGATTCGAAATTGATAAAAGCGTTTCCCTGACGAGGAATATCATCACCGCGTCCCGCTTGATTGGGTGAGGTTTGCAAATTCCGGTTTGGTCCAGCCGTATGAAAGAACTGCGGCTCCGTGGCTCCATTGGCTGTCGGATAGCCGCCAACCGGGATCGGATCCATGCGATTGATGCTCAGAAGCCACCCTCCCTCCTTACCGTCCTCAGAGAGTTGGGGGAAATCGAGACGGTTGCCGTCGCGTTTCACTTTCTCCAGGATGACATACACTCCCGCATGGTCATCCATCGACAAGGACCCGCCATCTGTATGGACAAAGGCTTCGGTAAACCGGAAACGCATCGCATTGCCACCAATCGAACGACTTAAGTCATACAACCATGTGTTGTAGAGTAGCGTCCGATCCTGCACGGCATTCGGCGGATAGAGGACCCAATCCGATTCCTTTGGCATTCCAAGAGGCTTGATCGCTGTTTCCTGATCCTCTTCGTCCCACGCTTCGACAGAGAATGGCTTTCGGGGAAAGGAAGACGAGAAGGCCCCCCGCACTCGCACCCCGAGTCTCGCGGATTGGTTAGGCTCGCGTTGCAACCGACTGATGCCATCTTCATCATCGCGATCAAAGAGACACCATTGGGCACGCTGTCTCGCCACTTGCTGAACACCCGCACCGGTTTGATTCCAATCCTTGGAAGGAACGCGACCTTGACCAAAGTTCTCCAGCACCAGAATTGGCAATGGCGATTCGAAGTCCCTCACATCCTCCGCCAAATGAATGTAATGACCACTCGTGATCACGCTAGACTCTTTGGAAACGGATGCCTGCGCACGAATCCAAGTAGTCCCATTGATGGTGAGTGGCTTCGTATACACAGCTGAGTTGAACAAGGTCAGCGGATTTCCATCCGTAGAATATCGGATCACTGCCCCCTCTGTGCTACAGCTCAACTCTAACACCATCGACTCCGCGAACGTCTGATCGCGCAAAGAAAACTCTACAGGGGCAATCGTTCCGACGGCGTCTTGTCCTTGAAGGCAACTCAAGCTTATCAGCAAGAGCAGAGAGGCGAGACGACAAAGGTTCATCACTACACCTTAGCCCCAGATGGCCCATGGTCTAGACTGACCGCTGGAACATCGCGCTTATGACCGAATGGCACGGAAATAGGCGCACTCGAGATGAACGCTAGCTCGTTGTTCGATGAGCTCACGGAGTGCGCTCATCTGGCAGCCCTTTGGATTGGGGCGGGAGTATTACGATGGAAGTTGGAGGCGTTTGCTGCGTCAACTGCCGCAGATAATCCAAAGCTGTGCCAGGTCACAGCACTCCAAATCTAGCCCTATTTCATAGCCTTTCCACCTATGGCCGCCGCCGCTCAGCACGCGCGGCCAAGGCATCCATGAGCCGATCTAGCGACCACTCGGCACCGAGCGCTTGCCGCATCAGTTGCTGATCTGTTTCTGGCGCATTGCCACCGATAGGAGGATCGGAATCGAGGTTGGTCGGAAAGGCATATCCGTCGGCAACTGCGGCGATGATATTATCAACGTCGTCTGGTGTCACCGTGCCCTCTGCCTGACGGTCCTTCAGCGTAGAATAGACCGCAGAGATCATCGCATGCGTATCAAGTGATTCCATGGAGCGACCGAACGCGGAAGAAATCTGGAGCAAGTTTGCCAGGCGGTCACAATCTCCAGCATTGGTGCCAGCACCGTGGAACAACGCCGGATTGAAGAAGAGCATATCTCCATTCTTAAGCGGCACCTGAACTTTGTGCCGGTCAAAGTAAGCCGCAAATTCAGGACGACGATAAGCTAAGTAACCAGGCTCGTATCGTTGTGAAAATGGCAGGAGATGCGTTGGGCCTGACTCAAGGGGCATGTCGCCATGGGCAATGGCGCCTTGGAGGGTGAGATACTGCGACATGACCTGTGCATGCGCAGGGAATCTCCCGACATCGTCCGCACTTTGAAAACCCAAATGGTAATCTCGATGAACCGACTGCGCTTGGCTGCCCGGTTTCACATTGTTGACTTGCGCCGTCACTTGATAGAACGGCCCAAGCCAGGCCTGACAAGCAAGCGCTAGCAACGGGTTGCTGTAGTAATCGATGAACAGTTCAGGATCACGTTCACAGGCTTTCTGTTTTGAATTCCAAATGCGTTCGTTGGCGCCGAAATGATCACCCTTGCCGACACCAGCGGCTCGCTCATCGCCAATGATACTCAGAAACAAGTCCGTAGTTTTAGCAATGACAGAAGTGTCCGCATAGGCGCCGCTAATCGCAAAGACACCAGGACCATCTTTGAGACAGGCAGCGAACTCGGCTTTGATCTCGCTCGCGCCGTCCCCCATCCTCTCGCGAAGTTGATCGCCAGAGTAAATGACAACGTTGTGCTCGATCGCTACCGCACAAGGATAGTCGTCGAGAGAGACGACTTGCTTGCAAACACGGTCGAACTCCTCAATCGAGATGTACACTTCGTAAACAGCCTACTGCCGCGTCACACGCAGACGAACGAATAAAACCGTGCCGTCCAATTCTTGAATCGGTGCTTTACTCCGCCAAGTCAGTCTCTCTGCAGGAGCTTGGGGAGAACTGACTTGCTCAAAAGTAGCATTAGACGACTCCCAAACCTTGAGATCCGGGGAAACTTCCATTTCGTAAACAAATGTTTCCGCGACAGCGTTGCTCGTGGTTTCAAAAGCCCAATAGCTATCGGTGTTTCCATCAATTTCGAAGGCCCGATGCTCAATCGCCATATTGGCAGGGCCAGAGGCGGCATCCGTATCGCTCGAACCAAGGGCTTCTTCTATCAAAGCCGTAAGGCCATCCCCATCCTGATCGACATCGTCGGGATCGCTTGACTCCAATGTCCCTGGAGACCCACCAGCGGTCTCACTTGCATACCAATCGGCTGGGGAATAGCCATCCATCACCCGGGGGTCCTTCAAGGTGAGGCTTGGACCTGTTCCATCCGGCTCCTCTGGCCACGGCTCTTTGTCGTTGTATCGCATGTCCTGCAACACCTGCCCATCGAGCAAGCTTAGACGAAGTCTCTCACCACTATCACTGAGTTTAAACCCCGCAAACTCGCCCGCCACCGGCAAGCCAGTTCCATACCGATGCTCAAAGGCTTCGCGGTTGGCGACGACCACAGCCGCTTTGCCAGGCGCCAGATCCATGACCTCGGCGTCAGCAAATTCGAAGCGCACGCCATTTGTTAGGGCAATATCCAGAAGACTCACCACAGTGTCCGTCCTATTGTAAAGCTCGATAAACTCGAATACACTCCTCTTCGTAAACCCTGCAGCAATTTCCTCATCGTTGGGGGATGCAGGACGGTAATGAATCTCCGAAATCACCAAATCACCCGCCTCAGGCTTCTTACCGATATGGAAGGTGGTTTCCATCAACGGGCTCCAGATCCCATTGCTAAAGAGGCTAGACTTAAAGGTCCGCGCCTTCACTGTCACCGTTTCATTGAGTTCTAATCCAGGCCCTTCTCTATCATATTGAATGGCAGTGTCAGATCGAACGCCACCAGGAAGCCTGGGATCAGAACCATCCAGCGTATACCAGAACTCACCTCTCTCAGGACTGAACAGAGAACCCGCCGCCATTTTGAAAGCAAATCCAGGCTCGATCCTACCGCCACGCCGATTGGGCTTTGGTGCTTGGATGTCATCTGGGTAGACGTTGATACCCTTGAACATGTCTAGCATGTTATCTGCCAAGGTCGAGAAGTGGCGGTCCATGATATCTTGCTGATATTTATACCAGGCGTGCGGCTTGTACTTCCGCCAACGGGCAGACTCAGCAATAAACGAAGTTTCAATCTCATCCACGCGGCGCTGCAATCGTGGAATAGTCTGTTCCGGAGTCATGGCTCCTCCATTGGTAAAGTGTTTGTGAACAAGATCAGCGAGGAACATCTGATGATCAGGATGCCTCTCTGCTAGCAGCTCCGTGTTGAACGCCCCAGGACCACGCGTGGTGAAACGTCCACGGCCGCCGCGGTGCGAGCTTTTGATCAACCACCCGTCCGCATCCTTCATGTAGAAGGTGAAGGGGACGCCTAGAGCCTTCGAGCCCACCGCTTGCATCTCGCTTTCTGAATTGCCGGACGACCAAACCATCATGAACTCGTAGAAGTCCTTGATATCGACGTTCCCTTGCAAGGCCTCCCATGGCGACGGCTCCCGAGCTAGCTGCTCAACCTCTTTCCAGTAGTCTTGATTCCCATCAAACGCCTTGGCATCCTGCTGGAAATTGTCGTTTCGATTGATCGCATCGTAATCCGATTCATCCCCACCAAAGTAGCTGGCGTGCATGGCCGCATTCCAACGTTCACGCAAATGATACTGCCCGTTATAACTGCCATTGATATAGACATGGACGAAACGCCCGTGCGGCGCGATGCCACCCATTTCTAGCATGCTATCATCCACAAAGCGGTTTGACATATAGGCGCCCCGCGCCTGCATGTCATGAGATCCAGACCGCAGATTAAGTGAATCAAACTCCTCCGCCGGTGCACGACCGTTCTCGTGGTTGCGGAATACAGGATACTTCAGCTTCGCGGTTCCATACTCTTTCCGAAACTGAAAGCGGTAAGAATACTTGCCATGATCGGTGTAGTACCCCCCGAAACGAGAAACGCCGGCATCCGTCTGAAAGCCCTCCGCTCCGTCGCTATTAAGCCACTCCACGGAGACTTTGGACTCATAATCGTTGAGCGTCGTGCCCTCAAATCGTGTCTGCCCTTGACCTCGCTTGATCAAATGCTCGTCATCATCGATGGCAATCGAAATCGTTGGTACTGCCTTCAGCGCGGCATCCATTTGAGAAGCCCAATCACTGACATAACTCATGTCCATGTCCGGCTGCTCTGCCACATCGCTCGTAAAGAGGTAAGTCTGCGTATCGACATTGCTCTGCCCCAGCCCTTTTTTGAAAGCTGCCGCTCGCAGAACGGTAGTCTGATCAATGGTGATGGGCCCCTCATAAATGTGTTCAATCGGGCCACTGAAGAGCGATCCTTTAGAAGGTTCCCGACCGTTCGTCGAATAGTAGATGATCGCGTCAGGCGTGTCTGTCGTGATCTCTACCTGAATCGGTTCATCATAGAACCCACGATCAAGAGAAAACTTTGTGTCACTTACAAAGCCCGCAACAGGAGTCCTGTTAGCCGCCAATGGCGTTTCTATCTGAAAGAAGGTGTATTCTCCATTCTCATCAAGCCCATAAGAGAATCCAGCGCGTTGTTTTGGAATGTCTTCGTAAGCTTGGCCAATCGTCTGGCCATCAGCTTGAACCAGAGCCAGATAATCTGTGCCGGTAGAAAGCTTAAAACTGGCGTGCACTTCCTGACTAAAGAGAGAGCCGTAGTCTTTCCCTGACATATAAATGAGCGAGTAGCCGCTTGCTGGCACTTTCAGATTTGGAATCTCCCATTTCGTAGGATTTTCAGGATCGTTTGTGAGATACCACCCTTTGAGGTTGGTCTCTTCTTCTGAATCGTTGTAGACCTCAATCCACGGTGAAAAGTCCTCATCCTTGTCCTCTGGACCGTCTAGATTAACGGCTGCCAACTCAGTGATCGTGACCTCCGCCGAAGCCGAGCCAACAAGGCCAAGGGCCGCTAAAAGGAGCAAAGGGAAGAGAAATCGTCTTTTCATAGGCAAAGGGCTGACCGTCACCTTATCAGTGCAATTTGTAGAATCCAAGCCCTAGGCTAGCAAATCTCACGAATTTGCTGGGTAACAATAGTGGATGTTCTTGGTCACTGGCTGGCTGCCTAGTCCTAGACTTTGGCTACTAAAAGCTGCCATACCGCCCGATAGCGGCCTGGTGAAATAGCCTAGAGATCATCCTCGCTCAGACCATAGCGAATCCGATAAAGCATGCTCGTTTTCGCATCCGTGGGCAAGGTGATGGCATAACGATCCGTCATCGATGCACCCCAAGCACGCTCTTGGCTCCAAGCGAATCCACTGCTGTCCGGCTGCCCTGAGGACCAGATTTCGGTCCATGTCTCGAGATCACCTGACTGCTCCACGGCGATAGTAACATCCAAGGCATTGGCACGACGATGGAAAGAAAGTTCAGCACTACCATTGCTCGAAGTGACCATGCGAGGATCTCTATGAGCAGTGGCGTACTGCATCAAATTGCTTACGCTATCACGATCGGCGTCTTCGTTAGGTCGACGCTCGGCACCGACCAACTGATCTCGCCAACTCGCATAAACCTGATCGAGAGATTCGAAACGAAAGGGCACGGCAGGAAAGCCTTCCTTGTTAGACAAGCTAATGACGGGATCACTATCCCATCCGTAGCGGACACCTTGAGGATTGGTGCGAAACAGGGTACCTGGAATCTCGACCGTGTCGCCGACTATCTTTGCATTTCCCTTCGACCACCGGCCTTCGGCGGTCAGCACCTGAAAGCCTGCAAGACCTTCAGCGCTTGCAAGGCCGGAACCGACATGATCGAAACGAAGGGTGATGTTGTGCCCATCAGACTCTGCGGCTTTGAGCAGTGGCCCCGAGTAAACGCGATCTTGGCCGTAGGTCTTGGCTAGGGCGATGGCGGCCAAACGCGTCGCTGTACCTTGCTTGTTGCGCGGATGGATGTCATTCGAAGCACCGATATCGATCGTCACCGCCATGCCCGTGTTCGAAATAGCGAGTGTCTGAGTCTGCGCTTCGCGCAAGAGTTCCCAATCCTGGCCTGGCGCATAGTTCGCCAACTGAACGTAATAAAAGGGCAGTTCCGGCGCCTGCCAAAGATCCCGCCACGAATCAATCCACGTCTCCATGAGACTGCGATACTCTTCCGGATGCGTCTGATTGTTCTCACCTTGATACCAAATGACACCCTTCAGGGCCAACGGCGCCAGGCCGTGAATCATAGCATTGTAACAGATAGAAGGCTTGTGTTGTTGCTGGCCGAAATTGCGACCAGCGATGTTGTCGGTGTAGGGGCTGCCCTGAAGCGCAGTGTCAGGTATCCACGTTTCAATCCTGGAGCCGCCCCAAGCACTTTGAATCAAGCCAATGGGACGTCCCGTCTTCTGGTGCAACTCGCGACCAAACAGATAACCCACTGCAGAGAATCGGCGCACTGCCGTTGGAGAACATCGCGTCCAATCTTGATCGATCTCTTTCACCTCAGCAAGAGGCTTACTACTCGTTCGCAGACTCACCTCCATGAGGCGGATGTCAGGAAAGTCAGCACTCGCGATCTCGGCGGCGCTGTCATTGATCGTAGTCATATCCCAAGCCATGTTCGACTGCCCTCCGCACAGCCACACATCCCCAAAGGTGATGTCCTCGATAGTATGCGCCACCTCACCCTCCGCCGAAATGGTGAGGGTGTGAGAGCCACCAACTTCACTGACAGGGTCCAGGGTCGCCGTCCAGCCTCCAAACAACCGCGGCGTCACGGACACGGTTTGCCCAGCTAGTTTGATCTCGAGTTCTGCGGAAGTCGGAGAAACCGTGCCTGAAACAATGATTGGTTCATCCGTCTGGATCACCATGTGATCCGCGTAGATTTCGGGCAGGGTTACTTCCGCGGCATGTGAGGATACGATGCATGCCGCAAATACAATCCCAGTGATCGTGATGGATAAAAGTTTCATTTGTAGAAAGGGCAGCCCGTTCAGTCGTAGCGGTACCCGAGCCGG
>JAACDM010000184.1 GCA_009936795.1 Verrucomicrobiaceae bacterium
ACGAGCGTTTACAGGTTTGAGAAAAATGAGGATGGATGCGTCGCAGCTGTGAGAAACCGTCGATTTGTTCACAGTTGTTCCTGACTGTTCCCAGGTTCTTGCACGTTTGCTAAGGGTAGCCATTTCTCATTATGAAGAGCAGTTCGAGCCGCTTCTATCTCGGCTGCTTTCTTGCTATTTCCAACTCCGCTTCCAAGATCGACTCCTTCCCATTCGACCCGAGACTGAAAGACCTTGCAATGGTCCGGTCCTTCCTCTGAAACAATGTGATAGTCTGGGCTTGTCGGTGTGATGGCTTGGAGAATTTCCTGCAACTGCCCTTTCGGGTTCACTTCATCAGGAGCCTCGAGGATTTCTTTCAATTCCACGCGGCAATGGCGAAGAATGAAGGCGTTGGCAGCTTCGAGACTGCCATCCAGATAGACAGCACCAATGAGAGATTCAAATGCATCTGCTAATGTCGACGCTCTTTTGCGGCCGCCGGAAGCCTCTTCGCCCTTCCCCAGGAGAAGAAATTCACCGAGGCCAATTCTCGTCGCAAAGGCATCTAGAGCGTCTCGAGACACGAGACGAGATCGTAACTTTGTTAGGTGACCTTCCGTGAATTGTGGAAACTGTTGGTAGAGATACTCGGTGAGTACTAGTTGCAGCACTGCATCGCCGAGGAACTCAAGACGTTGGTTGTCGAAATGAGGGCGTTGGGTCTCGTACGCGAGGCTAGGATGCGTGACGGCTTCAGCGAGCAGGAGTGAGTTTCGGAACTTGTAGCCGATCTTCTGTTCAATGGAATCCATGTGGGGGTAGAACGGTGGAGCGTTCTAGCAGTGGAATCGGGTCCTATTCTGCAAAGGAAAATGGGTGATCGACGGGACTCGAACCCGCAACAACCAGAATCACAATCTGGGACTCTACCATTGAGCTACGACCACCAACTCTCGCTCCTCAACGAGCCACAGTGCCACTGGGAAATCCAGTGAAATGTTTCTGCATCGCCAGAAGCTTTGCGGCAAATCTCATTGATACGTCTTTAAAAATTGGTTTAAATCCTGGTATTCCAGGTCTTGTGATATCAATAATATCCTATAAATATAAATAAATATGGATTATAAAAATTATAGTTTGAACGGAATCGGTACTCGACTGTCTTAAGATCTGTCTCCGTCGTGCGTAAGTTTAACTTCCCCCTTTCGTTACTTCTTCTCTTCTGGTTCTTTGTTTCTCTTCGAGGGCAAGGTGACGCTGATGTTCCAGAGTTTGTTGCGGCCGTGAATCCGGCCGAAGCCGATCTTGTGATTGATAGTAGCTTCGAGGGCAGTGGTAGCGTGCCCACCATCGTTGGAGATAAGCTGGCGTTTGCCGGGCTGAGGAACGACTACCTTGCAGTGTTCGGAATCTTGGTGGCTTCAGTCATTCTCGCTCTCCGCCGCCGTGCACATCTAGTCTTTGGGCAGCATCATCGGAGACGCTAAAGCCGTTCAACGAAGCGGGCGTTTAGCCACAGAAAGTCAGACATCCGGTTCAAGTAAACGACGAGATGTTGCAACGTGTCGGCCGCATCGGTGATCGAGAGGACATCACGTTCAGCCCGTCGGCAAAGTGTTCGAGCGTGATCGAGGTGTGCGCAGGTGAGAGGGCCTTGAGACCCAGGAATAGCCCAATCCTTGAATCGAGCGTCTAGATCTTGCTCTAGTTGTTTTGCCTCATTAGTGAGAGACTCATGTTCTTTGGATGAGAGGGTGGCAAATCCGTCCTTGGCATAGCGGGGACGATCTTCAATCGCTGTCGCGATCTCTCCCATGGCAAGAATAAGCTGGTTTTGCAACGTGCTGAGCCTCGATTCCAAGTTGGCGAAGTCTTCTAGTCTCGCGTGGGTGCGTGCAACTCCCAGCACTGCGTTCAGTTCATCTAACGATCCGTTGGCAATGATCCGAGCATGGGTCTTGGAGACTCGTCGCCCATACATAAGGTCGGTTTCTCCAGAATCGCCGCGTTGAGTGATGACAGACATCGTGACAATAGATTCATTGATCATGGCAAAGGGCAAGAAGCTCTGGACGTAGATTTTCCAAATCGGGGCCCAACAACGCGAGTCGGAGCGACGCCGTGGTGAAGATATCCTTCGCTGTTTGCTGTATATCTTCGGGCGTGACTCTCCTCAAATCATCTAAGTAGCGTTCGGGATTGAGATCTTCGTCCTCATGCAGAGCGGCGTCGCCGATCCAGAACATTTGGGTGCTTGTCTCCTCCAAGCCCATGTCGTGATTACCGGCTACGTATTGAAAGGCTGCTTTGAGTTCGCGTGCGCTCGGTGCCTGGTCCCGGAGGCGTTTTAGCTGGCGGAAGGTTTGTTTTAAGAGCGGTCTGAGAAATC
Source organism: Verrucomicrobiaceae bacterium (assembly GCA_009936795.1). Lineage (GTDB taxonomy): Bacteria > Verrucomicrobiota > Verrucomicrobiia > Verrucomicrobiales > DEV007 > JAACDM01. The sequence continues at coordinate 2,372 of JAACDM010000184.1, forward strand.
GAGGTTCACAACTAGCATAAATACTGAATAGTCCGGTATCCGTGTAGACATCTCGGGATGACCCAATGCTGTAGCAGTATCCTCGCTTCTCACGAACCTCCTGTGAGAGACGAGAACTCATGGTTTCACCTAACATCACACTTAAGAGCCTACTTGGACAAAGTTGTGGGTGGTCACGGCCTTCCATCAAAAAGGCGAGTCGCAGATGAACTTGTTCCGTAGGGCGTTCTTCGATAGCGAGTTGAGCGTCGGGCAAGGGTTTCGCTATCTTGGAAAGCAACTTGGTATTTTGACGACGTCCTTTGGGTAGAGGGTCAAAGGCCTTGGCAACGGTCGCAACCATGGCCTCTGGTTCTTGTGGACCTGCTAGAGCAATAACAGAGTTTTTTGCGCCGTAGGCTTGCTTGAGATACCGCAAAAAATCGTCTCGACCGATGCGGCTGAGAGTCTCAACTGAGCCTAGAATCGGTCGACCGAGCGATTCTTTTGGCCAGGTACCCTGTGAAAGGACGTCATCGACATGAGAGGATGGCTCGTCGCGATACATAAGAATCTCATCTTCAATAACTTGCCGTTCTCGCCCGATCTCGCCTTCCGGAAACGTGGAATCAATGTAGATGTCTGCTAGCAAATCTACCATACGATTCAGATGGTTCGCAGGGGACCGTAAGTGGTAGCAAGTGTGTTCTTCGGAGGTGTAAGCATTCAGAGATCCTCCAACAGACTCAGCTTGAACGACAATCCGCTTAGGAGTGCGGCGCTTGGTGCCCTTGAAGAGCATGTGTTCTGTGAAATGGGCTAGGCCTTGTTTCCGTGCAGGATCGTGGCGTGAACCCGTTCCCGCAAAGATACCCATGGCTAAACTACGCCAAGTGGGACAGTGTGCGGCCACAACGCGCAAGCCATTGTCAAGCGTTTGTAAATGATAGTCGACCATAGGTTAGGATGAACAAGAAGGCTTGTCAGACATGGCCAAGAGTTGGGTAGCCAGCTCAAGATCTTGAGGGAAGGTGATCTTCAAATTTGGTTTGAGATTCTCACTCAAATGCACGGCTTCTCCCAAGAGTTCGGCCGCAGAAACTTCATCGGTAACGAGGGCGTTTTGCGTACAAACAAAGTCATAGGCGTTCATGAGTAATTGCAGGTCAAAAATTTGAGGTGTTTCCATGGCCCAAAGATTCGTTCTATCCACACTGCCTGTGACCCGGTGATTTCCATCCACGCGTTTGACTGTGTCAGTGATACGACGTGCGCAAGCCGCAGCTCCGTGAGTCTTGGCCAGTTTACAGCAGCGTTCCAAATCACTCACAGCCAAGAGCGGACGGGCTCCGTCATGGACAGCAACGAATTTCGTTTTAGGATGCACCGCTTTGAGCCCCTCCATTACTGACAAATGTCGCAAAGATCCACCCGGAATGACTTTGGTTAGTTTCGTTAGGCCATGATCGTTGGTCCAGTCGGCAATCATGGAGAGCTTGTCGTTGGAAGTCACGACGATGATCTCATCAATGCAGCCCGCCTTTTGAAAAGTGCGCAAGGAATGTGCTAGAACTGGAGTAGATCCTAACTCCGCAAAGAGCTTGTCAAACCCCATGCGCCGACTTTGGCCAGCAGCGACCAGGATGGCAGCGGTTGACATAGACAGATGCTGACTAGCTCAGCTTTGACATCACGAGCCCAGACAACTTCTTGTTATCCACCGCTCCAGCCGTGCGTTCCTGCACTATCTTCATCACTGGTCCCATGTCTTTCCGGGAACTGGCGCCGAGTTCTAGAATCACGGCATCAATAATCGTCACGACTTCGCTTTCCGGTAATTCTGCGGGAAGGTATCGTTTCAAAACCTCAGCCTCGCTCTTTTCTTTCTCAGCGAGTTCCGGGCGTCCCCCGTCAGCGAAACTCTGGGCGGCATCATCTCTCTTCTTGAGCTCTTTGCGGATGACTGTCTGGCAACCCGTGTCATCTAATTCGGCCCCAGCACCACCTTCTTCGATCGCTGCGTATTTGATCGCCGACTTCAACCCACGCAACACGCTTAGGCTAAGGGTATCCTTAGCTTTCATAGCTGTCTTGAGATCCTCCAGGAGGCGATCAGATAGTGAACTCATCGGGTATCCATAACGAGTCCCTTCAAAGTCACAACCTTAGAATCAAGCGAGAGCCGTGTCCAAAATTGCGAATCATGTGTAAGAAACTCTCATTTTAGACACACCTTCCTATTCGCACGGGGTTGGTAGTCGTGTCCGCTACGCGGGCGATTCATCGCCCTTTAAACGGCTTGGCCCTTTCTCCTACTTAGGTGGGGGGAGAAAGGGCCTACTTCTTTTTTCTGAGAGTCGTTGGTTGGCTGAGTAGGGCAGACCTTGACGAGGGGCTCGATTGAGAATGTTCCCTGACGCCGCTAGCTACTTGGAATGGCAGCCGTGCCGTCTTGACCGACTGCGTGCAATCTTTATGCTCGCTGCATGTTCGGTTTGGCGAGACGTCTTAGCCTTGCGCTTCTTGTTCTGTTGCCTGGACGGGTGGCCTTGGCTGAAGGGTTTCAAGTGCCGCCGATGCAGGTTGCTCCAGGATTTGAAGTTACTGTAGCTGCAGCGCCTCCGCTGGTCCGTTATCCTATGATGGCTTGCTTCGATCCCGAGGGGCGCCTTTACATCGCCGAGAGTGATGGGCGAAATCTTACGACCAAAGGAGAAATCGAGAAGGCGCTCCCTCGTTTCGTACGGCGGTTAGTAGACACCGATGGCGATGGTGTGTTTGACCAAAGCACCATCTTTGCGGACAAGATGACGATGCCGGAAGGGGGTCTTTGGCATGATGGGGCGCTTTACATCATCTCGGCTCCGTATCTCTGGCGCTTGGAAGACGCTGATGATGATGGGGTGGCCGAGAAGCGGGAGAAGATTCTCGGTTACATGGAGTTCGACGGCCGGGCGAATCAACATGGGCCTTACCTCGGGCCCGACGGGCGTCTCTATTTCACGGGAGGTCACTTTGGATATGATTTGGTTGGCAGCGATGGGAGGCGAACGGGATCGAGCCGTGCGGCTGGCGTTTTCTCTTGTCGGGCAGACGGCAGCGACGTTCGCATCGAAGGTCAAGGTGGCGTCAATCCGGTAGACGTCGTCTTCACAGAGAACGGAGATCTTCTCACGACCTGTCCGATCTTTGATAGCCATGGCGGCCGTCACGACGCGCTCATTCATTGGATCCCTGGTGGCCTAAGCCAGCGTGTTTACGGTGAAGCGCTCCTTCCTGAAACAGGATTTAGGCTTCCGGCTACGAGTCGATGGGGGCAAGTCGCGCCCGCAGGTCTCCTGCGCTATCGCGGGGCGCACCTTGGAGCGGCCTTCCGTGATAATCTCTTTGCCTGTCATTTTAACACGCAGACGCTGGTTCGGATCCAACTTCAGAAAGAAGGTGCGACCTTTGTCACGAAAGAAGAGGATTTTCTCACGTCGACCAGCCAAGACTTTCATCCTACGGATGTGCTCGAAGACGCCGATGGGAGCTTGCTTCTGCTCGATACAGGCGGGTGGTTGAGCTGGGGGTGCCCACACTCACAGATGGCCAAGCCACAGATCGAGGGAGCCATCTATCGGATTCGTCGAAAGGATACGAAACCCTTCGTGAACCCCCGAGGTTTGGAGCTGAATTGGGATCGCGTCTCGGTAGAAGATCTAACAGAACGTCTGAAGGATGGACGGCCTGCCGTAAGCGATCGCGCAGGTGAAGCGT
>JAACDM010000185.1 GCA_009936795.1 Verrucomicrobiaceae bacterium
CTGGATCGAAAGCTTCCACGACAAGCTCCGAGATGAACTGCTCAACCGTGAATGGTTCACAGGCCTCGTCCAGACGCAGTGCCTTCTAAACCAGGGGTCAGGTCATCGAGACCCACAGACGCCGACCGCCACTCCATGGAATCTTCGCGAATCCACTTCCATCCCTTGGCGATACCGTCCTTGGAGTCAACTTGAAACACCAGCTCCTAGCACGTAGATTCTTGGAGAGAAGGAGCACAACCAATAGGAGTGTCCGCATACAATGAATGATTCGCTCGCGGGAGGCGGTGTCAACGACACGCAGCTAATCAGAGCTATCGACCGCAGAACCCAGTCGTGAAGATGAGGTGAGCCCACCCCTGTTTATCCAAGCTGCAAGTCGCGGGCGCTAATGGTGGGAACTCTATCAACACCGTCCGGGCGCTCTCTCCACGTCGTCTTCGTTCCGGTTAGGGTCAGGTTTCCGTCTTTGATCTCCATGAACGTGAATAGAGCCTCTTGGTAGGGCCACGGTCTCCGGTCTTTCCAGAGGTAGGAGGCGCTGTTGATACAGACATGATGAATACGATCAATCTCACGGTGCCAATCGTCGTGTTGGTGGCCACAAATAACGGCGCGAACCTTCGGGCGGCTCGGCGTGGAGGTGTGCTTCTTGAGAATGGCAAGTATCGGGCGTTGTTGTGGGGAGTCCGGGCGCTGGCCAATGGGTTGATGCGTGTAAATAATGACAGGAAGCACGGACTCCGCCAGAGTCTTGTTTAACCAAGTCAGTTGTTCCGGATCGGCCCACGTGCGCATGCTAGCATCGACGTAGAAGTTGGCGTTCCCATAGGGAATATACTCATCTCCTTTTTTCAGATGATTCATGTCGAGGACAATGAACTTCCAACCGTTCTGATCGAAGTCGTAGTAACGCTTTTCCATGCCCCAGAACTTTTGGATGCTGGCCTTGGTGTCTTTGTCCATGTCGTGATTGCCAAGCACGTGGTATTTGTCAGTCTTGATAGCCTTCCACTCATCCATCAGCTTCTTGGCTGCCGGCTCTCCAAAGCAGAAATCGCCAAGTTGGACCATATGATCGGGCTTTTCGTTCTCCACCGCCTTTCGAAACACCTTGAACCGCTCAATCCCATCGGGCGCAAGATTCCCGAAGTGGAGATCCGCGATGAGTCCGACCTTGACCTCGTTCTGTTCATCCTCGGCATCGAAGGCCAAAGCGAACTTCTTGGTTACACTGGCAGCGAGTGCCATACTTGTAGTCGTTTGGGCAAAGCGACGTCTCGTCATGGAAGGTGAATATAATGGCATCTGAAGAACACTCTCAGTGCCCAGGCACCTCTGTGCCAGCTCAATCACCAGGATTGAAAAATCTCAGCCAGCTACCTTGCTCCGGCACTTTCTGATAACCTTTGTCGACATCGATGGAGTTCCTTCGGGCTCGAAACATGATCCATCGGACGCAACTTGACCGATGCATCAATGAGAGGGTTTTTACAATTCACAATCTATTGGCCTCTCCCACCACTGGAGTAAGGCTCCTTAGGATGACGTTCATTCTTCTGCGGCATCTGCGCATTGACTTCTTCTCTCCATACGCTCAGCCGTTTCTGCAATGCGGCGGCCTTCGTTGGTTGCCTCACCGCAAGATTCTGTGACTCGCTAAGATCATCACCAAGATGGTAGAGTTCAATCCTTTGATCTCGGTGGTATTCCAGTAATTTCCAATCCCCAGATCGAATGCTGCTAACGGGTTCTGTCGTGGGATAGTAATGAGGATAATGCCAAAAAAGTGTGTCTCGTTGAAGATGAGAACTAGGATCCTTTAGCAGTGCCATGAGACTCTGACCATCCGCCGACGACTTGGGCAGTTCCTCTGTTGGCAGATCAAGGGCCTCTTGCAGAGTTGGAAAGAAATCACACGTCGTGACCATCTCATGACTGACACTACCGGGTTGAGTCGTGCCCGGCCAACGAATCATCAGAGGTACTCGGACGCCGCCCTCATATAGGGACCCTTTACCAGAGCGCAAAGGATGATTGTTCGTCACTTTCTGCCCATGCCATTGATTGACAAAGCCACCATTGTCCGAGGTGAGAATCACTACGGTTTCTTTCTCAATCTTCAGGCGTTCGAGCTCGTCGAGAAGACGCCCGACGTTCTCATCAAGCGACTCGACCATGGCCGCGTAGTGAGCGTTCTGATGATGCATGTTCTCGTCAAGACGAGCCTCGTACTTGGCTGCCACAGCAGGCTTGCCCTCGATTGGCGTGTGCACCGTGTAATAGCACATGTTTAGAAAGAACGGTTTCCCACCGGTCTCGGCCATGACCTGGATCGCTTCGTTCGTGAGGCGATCCGTTAAGTATTCCCCCTCATGACCACCTTCCATACCTGGCACATAGCGCATCTCCTTGCGCTGCCCGAAGGGGCCCCGATAAGGATAGAAGAACGTGGGCGGGCATCCCCAGAATGATCCTCCGATGTTGATATCGAATCCGTGGAGTTCGGGATAGAAACCAGCTGTGCCCAAGTGCCACTTCCCGAGATGAGCCGTGACGTAGCCTTCCTTGTGAAACACCTCTGCTAGGGTCGTATGGCTCAATGCCAAGTTTCCACGCGTGACTGGAGGAATGAGCGGTTTGTCCTGAGGAGGATTCGCAGACGCTTCATGCCAAATGGTCATGTGCAACCGTGCCGGGTGCATGCCCGTCATGATCGACGCTCGCGTCGGCGTGCACACGGGCGACGCTACATAAGCCTTGGTGAATTTCATCGCGCTCTGGCAGAATCGGTCGATGTGAGGAGTCTTGTGCAGATCCGCGCCATAACATCCAAGATCCGCCCATCCGAGATCATCGACAACGATTAGTATTACATTGAAATCTTTGGAGTCTCGAGCATTCACCAAACCACACCATAACAAAAGGCACCCAAAGAGGCTGAACCAGAGTCTCATTGCTACATTTGGACACATTCCGAAACAAGAGACAAGCACCTGGATCAAGCCAGCCTCATGAATCCAAGCGGCAATTCGGTATTCCCGTTCGTGGCGAGATAGGCCCGCGCCTCGTTGTCTGCTGGGCGCAGGTGCTGGCTTGAGACAACAATCGCCCGTTCAAGCCTGAAAGCACGGCAGCAGTGCGATAAGAACAAACAACGCTAGCTTGGCGTCTCGATTCCGTGTCATCATCGCCACCGTTCACACCCACCGTTCAAGAATCTGACACATGATCTCGAAGACCTTTCTAGCCATCCTAAGCCTCAACTGCCTAACAGCGGTCCCCACACTCGCACAAACGACAACTAACGCGGTCAAGCTAAACGAGATTCAAGTGATCGGAACGCACAACTCTTACCACCTGGAACCTGACAAACAGGTGATGCAGCTGATCAAAGGAGTGAACGCCCAGGCTGCCGATTCGATTGCCTATTCTCATAAACCGATTGAGGAGCAACTTGGACGCCTTGGTGTACGACACTTTGAATGGGATCTCTATGCAGATCCTGAAGGCGGTCTCTTTGCTGATCCAGCAGCGCGAAAGCTCATCACAGATCAAGGCGGCAATCCGGGACCTTCTCACGATCCCAGTGGTGTGTTGAAAAAGCCTGGCCTAAAGATCATCCATTCGCCAGATTTCGATTTCCTCACGACATCTCTCACTTTCAAGCAGGCCCTCACCACTCTCCGAGACTGGTCAAAAGCACATCCTGGTCATGTTCCCATCATGGTCCTCCTGGAAGTGAAAGAATCTTCCGGCTGGTCCGACGGCGTCAAGCCGCTCAAGTTTGATGCAGAACAACTTGATGGCATCGATAAGGAAATACTATCCGTGTTCCAGAAAGATGAGATTCTTGCTCCTGATGATGTTCGTGGTGACGCCGAATCACTGAAAGAAGCGATCGAAAGCAACGGTTGGCCACTGTTAGACTCCGTAAGAGGCAAAGTTCTGTATGCCCTCGATAATGGCGGCTCCGTGCGTGATCGCTATGGCAGTGGGCATCCTTCACTACGCGGTCGTCTCCTCTTCGCGTCCGTGGATGAAGAGGATCCAGCTGCCGCATGGTTCAAGATCAACAATCCGGTTGGTGATTATGATCGGATTCAACGCCTTGTTAGAGAGGGATTCATGGTACGCACGCGCGCTGATGCAAACACGACGCAAGCGCGAATGAACGATCCGATTCAACGAGACAAGGCATTTGCTTCTGGAGCGCAGTTTGTGAGCACCGACTACCCCGAGCCAGATCTCCGCTTATCCAGCTATGATGTGCGATTCGAAAGTGGGGTCATTGCTCGACCAAATCCGATAGCGGGCCCGACCGAGCTTGGGGAGATCGAATTAGACAGGGCAAGGTCTTGGATTGTCTGTGAGGGCAGCTATGACGGGCACCTTCAAGGCGTGGCCACCGACGGCACAGCGCTTTACTGGTCTCACACCGTTCAATTGGTGAAGACAGATCTCAGCGGAAAGATCCTCCGGCAAGTGAGCGTGCCAAATCATCACGGGGACCTAACACTTCATGATGGCAAGGTTTATGTGGCGGTGGAATTTGGCGAATTCAATGACCCGCCGGGCGCCTCAGATCCTTGGATTTACGTTTACAACGCGGCATCGCTCGAACTGTTGAACAAGCACCACGTTCCTGAACTGGTGCATGGGGCTGGAGGCATTGCCTACAACAATGGTAAGTTTGTTGTGGTGGGAGGTTTGCCAGGCAACCACGAACAGAACTATGTCTTCGAATATGACGAGGGCTTCAACTTTCAAAAACGCCACGTTCTCCACAGTAAGCAAACCAAGCTTGGAATTCAAACGGCTGCCTACATAGATGGTTATTGGTGGTTTGGTTGCTATGGTAGTCCGAAAAATCCCGGACTTCTCAAAGCCGACGAGGACTTTAAGCTCATCGGACAAGCGGAGACCAACTTTAGTTATGGAATCGGCAGGTTAGACGCGAACACGGTGATACGTGGCGAATGTTTCAAAGGTAGTAGACGAGGAAAGGTCGAATTATTGCGCGGGGGCGTTCCTGAAGTGGAGTCAGTCACCACCCAAGTGCGACTAGCTGCCTACAACGTACTTTTCGGAATATGGGCCGAACCCGAAACCGTTGGCGAGATGTTCAAACCTTACGATCTGGATGTCATCGGATTCAGTGAAGTTCCCAATGGCGATTGGACAGCACGTGTAGGGCGTGTTCTCGAAATGGAACATGCTTATGTAGGAGAGATCTCGTCTGCCAACCACCAAGACAAATTTAAATCAATCCTGAGTCGAACACCGCTAACCAACCTCCATGAAATCGAATTAACGAGCCATGAAGGCTGGTCACCTGCGTCGCTTGTCGGCGCTAAGACGCTCGTTCGCGGCCTTCCCATCCTGGTCTACTCCACGCACATTCCCGGCCATCCAGACACGGAAGGCTCTGCCGCCGAATTCATCTCGCAATCGGTGATCCCCAAAGCCCTTGAGATGGCGAAGAACCTCGTGATTCTTGGAGATCTCAACAACGTGCCTGGTGACAGTTCATTAGCAAGCATCGAAGATGCAGGCATGCGGTCCATGTGGACTGATCTTGGTATCGATACCGCCAAGTTGAGTTCGCATCAGCACATTGAATCAGGAACAGAGTCCGGGGTTATTGATCACATCTATTTCTCAATCGCCTCCAGGGCAAAGGCCACGGGTGGTGGAGTCATCTACAACGCGTTCAATCCTCCCCATACAGATAAAGAAATGCCCAATTACAAAGTGAGCTGGAAACAATACGGGAAACCACTGTCAGATCATCGGCCAGTCCGGGCGGTACTGGAATTCACAACTCCCTCCGACTAACAACGCCTGAACAGATTAGATGCTGAGGCGTGATCGACCAATACAAACATGACAGATATGAACGGAACAATGAACTCAAATGATCGCGGACCCTACAAAAGAACCTGCGGGAAGTCAGGGAAATTGAACATCCTGCCGGCCAGGGTGGAATAACGGGCCAGCGCCTCACTGCGCGCACGCTCAATCGCTACAAAGCCACCGATAAGGTGACCGGCAAAGTGGAGGAACGTCACCCCATGAAGAGCACTTTTCATGCATGGCGTCAGGCCTATTCCGCTGCGCGCTTAATTTGCTGATAGATTAGCTGTGCGGCTTCGCCACGGGTCAAGCTGGCATTTGAATTAGGCAATGAAGGCACTTCCTTCCGAAGCAAACCAGTTAGAATCTTGGTCGCGTATTCGCTGCTGAGTTCCTGGTCGGGGCGAGCAAGCACCCTATTACTTTTCTCAGGTTCTCTCTGCACGTCGTAGTCGAGGAAAGGCTCTTGAAACTGGGTTGAATGGTCGTAGAGGGTCTCCATGTACTTAAACGCTGCGTGGTTGCGCGGTACATCGTTGAATTGAGCCGCAGTGATGCTGAGTGGAATTTGTAACCCACGTACAGCCATTCTGGCAAATTCACCAAGCGAAACGGAATCATTCGGGCGAGAGCGGTAGACTTTCTTATTGAGATCCGAGAGGCTGGCGGCTGGGCCATTTGTTTAGAAACAACCTGAATCCGAGTTCTCAAAGACGCCGAGGAGGCTCAATTTCTGCACGGCTTCGAAAGCAGGTGTAGTCTTGGGGAGATCGGTGTAGAAGAACAAAACACTGCCTTGTTTCACCAAAGCATCCTGGATGTGCCTGACGGGCACCCCAGCTAGAGGTTCCCCACGCTCAACGGCTAAGGCGGCGGCCACACCCGCGGCTTGTCCAAGCGCCGACCAGACGGGTTCCATACGGACGCTGCACATAGCAACGCGGGTGCTGGAAATGCCCACCGGGAAAAGGATGCCGCGGTGTTGTTTCGGAACCATGACCATATAAGGTATTTGATAGGGCCCTGTCACATCGAATAAGTGTAGGGTTCCCTCGGCGGCACCGTCACCTGAGCGCGGTTCCTTTCGAGACGTTGGCCCTTGGACATTGTGTGCATCCATTCCATAGATGCCGATGGCCACAGAATCAGGATTGAGCGGTCCTCGTAGCCCGTTGCCGCGAAGATCTTTGTGAAGATCGCTCTCCGTTAGTGTGTAGTGTCCCTCGATCCGGCGCCCTTGTCGTACGTATAGCCGGTAAGGAAGGTTGTCGTTGTCCGTGAACTCATCTTCTCTCCGGCTAATGTTAGTCTCGCCGCCTTCGGTTTGGATGTAGTAGAGCCAGCCAAGGTCGTAGTTGCGAAAGATCTGCTCGATCTCTGCACGTTCCTCCCAGTCTGCTAGCACCCACCGCGTCCCATAGCCCGTGAGATCCCCGCCCCAGTTGATCCCTAACAAATCGAACTTGCCATTAGGAATGATGGGCTTTGTGTTTCGGTTTCATTGATACTTGGCAGGATTGTAGTTCGTCGGCGGTTCCTTCACACGGAAAGCGTGATCGGGCCTGCCATAGTCTTTTCCGGTGAGACGGTAGGTGAACGCTTGTGAGCGATCTTCCCGATAGAATTACTGCGAATTGGACGAAAGAGAAACTGATTGGAGGGAAACTGCAGGAGCCCTTCTTTCTCGGTGCCGACATCTTCCAGCCTCATCTGCCCGACGACGCGCCTCAGAAATACTTTGATCGATTCCCCCCTGGAGGAAATCGAGCTTCCGGGAGGTTACCGGGAATACGATTTGGAAGATGTGCCTACCGCCCATGCCAAGATGGCGCACAATCCCTGGCTGAAGAAGATCAGAGATATAGGGCCATGTTAGTCCTGGATCGTCGGGCCGCTGGGGGATTCTCCTCACGCTAACAACACCTTTAGTGTGTTGTGGAGCAACCATAATTTTTAGTTAGGCGAAAGGGAACGCTGGGGAAAATACGCGCTCTGGGATCGAGCCACGTGGATTAACCTCCTATGGGTGGCGCCAGGCATTACCAAGCCAGGAACAACCACCAATAAGCCGGTGAACCTGCTGGATATTTATCCGCCCCTCGCCGCCCTCACTGGCGGCAAGCCGCCCTCACTGGCTGCAAGCC
>JAACDM010000186.1 GCA_009936795.1 Verrucomicrobiaceae bacterium
AAGGAGAAGGGCTAGAGCGAAGGTCTGTCTCATTTCTCGATCACTCGGAAGTAGACTTCTTCCAGACCCGCCGTTGCGACATCTTCTACTGTTGTTGTGTTCCCAACTGCTACGTTGGCATCCTGTAGCCGAGCGAAGTTCTGTAAATTGGTCCCCCTTTGAATCTCATACGCCTTCCCCTCTTCACTGTTGAAGGTGATGGTGACCGTGCCGCCAACACCGGATTCCAATGAGAACGCGGTGACTCGGAAATCACTATTCGTTTCAGTTTCTCTGGTGACTCGAAACTTGAACGTGCCCGCCGCATAACGGTTGGCTGGGCCACCGTCTGGACTGGTAGGCCACGATCCCGCATCTCCAAACCGCCCACCACCAACAAAACGTAACGAGCCATCGCCGTTGTCCGTTGTTAGACTGAGATCCACGCTTCCCTGATTTCCGTTACTTTCGCCATCGCCATAGCCGTGGGCCACCATAGTGTAGGAGCCTGGAGCGAGATCTAAGGGAGACTCAAGCGATTTCAATCGACTGCCATCTTCCAAAATCCCCGGATCTACTGAGTTGAATGATAGGGTGGTGACGAGTTCGCCAGCAGAGTCGTCACCCGGATCATCTGGGGTGCCACCGTCGTCGCGGGTCCAAAGCTCAGCGACAAGATCGAGAGTCAAGCCGTCCGACCCATCATCAAACACGCCCAATTCTAACACTTCAATCGGTTTGTCGACGATAAAGTCATGCCCGAGCGAGCCACCGAAGCTCTGATTGCCAACCGTGCCTGACGGAATAATATATGCGGTGGTTAGGATCATAGGAGTATCCTCAGGATTCAAAGGGTCCGCGCCTCGAACGATCTCGCTACTATCCGAAACACCATCGCCGTCTGTATCGGCTAGAACAGGATTGGTGCCACGCGTGAGTTCATCATTGTCGGCGAGTCCATCACGATCCGTGTCTGATAATATGGGACTGGTCGCTGGCTCTGCAGCAGTCTCGTCGCCGTCTGGAAGGGTGTCGCCGTCAGAATCGACGTTATTGGGCTGAGAGCCAGCCGCAAACTCGCCCGCATTGTCCAGTCCGTCAGTATCGGGATCATCACTGGCAGTCTGTTCGAGGTTCCCGAAGAAACGATTCTCCCAAAAGTCGGGCAACCCATCACCATCGGTGTCAGCATCACCTTCGCCAGATGCGGGCAAGAGGATGAAGTGCCCCTCGTCGAACGATTCGACGTTCCCCAACGCCGTGCTGATGAACAGCTCAACCTGAGCTCCCCCGGCGCGCTCATAGTAAAACAGCTCTAACGTATGTTCGCCGACTGCCAGATCGACGCTGCCAATCGTATCATCGGAACCGCGTGGATCGGGAAACTCAAGGGCAAGTTCGCCATCAATGAAGAGCTGAAATCCGTCGTCCGAATTCACCCCGATACTTCGGACCCCGCCTTCAACAATCGTGAATGTCCCTGTCGCATGAATCCCAAAGTCATCATGGGCTCCTTCCTCACCATAAACAGGAAACGGTGCATTATCACCAAAGTGACCATCAGCATTGTCCCTAAAGTTGATCACACTTGCCGTGGTGTTCGTTTCTTGATCAATCTGTGAAATATCGTCGAGAGCTTCCAGATAGACATCCATGCTGGTAAAATCGACACTGGCATTCGCCGCAACGTTTCGGACAAGAAACGTTCCCAGAGCGTTGTCAGGATCTGCTGGGTCACCTCCAAAGAGGGCTTCGGACGCATCGTCAGCTCCATCACCATCCGTATCCGCAACCAGAGGATCCGTTTGGTAAGTGTTTGCCTCGTCACCATCACTCAGTCCATCACCATCGGTGTCCGCTGCCAAAGGATCCGTCCCTCGCGTTGCTTCATCTTCATCGGTGAGCCCATCCTGATCGCTGTCCACCGCACCCATGGTCGTGAGCGTGGTGCCAGGATTGTCCCGCAATCGGCCAATGTCTTTTGCTGAAAGCGCGCGATCATAAATCTGAATATCATCGAGCACGCCATTCATCGAAAGGCCGGGATTACTAGCCAAACCGCCAAAGGACAGAATGTTAGCAGAATCGGAAAGATCGACCGGATCGACTGTTTGCCGAATGGCCTCGGCCCCATTGATGTAGAAACTTGCCTCGGGACCGCCCTCCGCCATCGCTTCGTAAACAATCGCCACATGGTGTGTGGTGTCCGGCGTGAGAGGAGCGCCATCTGTGGAAAAGATGGCGGTGGAATCGAAGAACCATTGCAGATCCCCGCCGGCAATCAGCGCCGCCAAACCAGGGGTCTGTTCCGATCCGTTGGCAAATAAGACACTGATATCTGCAGCAGCCGCATTCAGCCAAACCGATGTCGTGAAACTTTCCAATCCCACCAACCCCTGCGGAATGCTTACATGCGCACCGCCCGATACCTTGATTGCGGTACCCGCAGCAAGACTTGGCTGCTCCCACTCAAGCGAACCTCCACTACTAGCATAGACACCTGATCGACCATTTCCGGTGATATCAAGGGTTTCTTCCGCGCCCGTCGACTCATCGAGCGGAAGATGCGCGACGGGGCCAGCCGGATCGATGAGCGACGCCCTCCACTCGATCACAATCGTCTGATCCTCCGCATCAGGATCGTTGGTGACCAATTCTAATGCACCAATGAATTGTCCAGTGCTGCCTTTCGGATCGAATGCTAGGGCGATCTCGCCTACCGAACCCGGTGCCAGTAGATCTGGCGAACTCGTTAGGCTGAAATTTTCACCCTCCGTGATCGACGCGCTTACCGTGAGGTCCTCTGCATTGCCACTATTGCGAATAGGAATGCGAAGTTCTTGCGTGCCGCCGACGAACGGCAGAGGGCCAAAGTCCTGTTTGGCATTGACCACGACACCCGGGTCCGAATTGTCAAAGACATCCAAAGGCGTTGCCACACCAGTCCACAAACTTTCAATTTGCTCAGGACTCAGCGCCACATCCCAAATTGCGATGTCGTCCATGAGTCCGTCGAAGTTCCGACCATCTCCACAGCAGGCATCGACTCCGAAAAGAAACGGTCCTTGATCATTGGTTTGCGGAATGTGCTCGATCTCATTGGTAGCGGATTTCAATTCACCGCCTTCCCCAGTCGTACCCACATACAACGTATTGCCATCGGCCTTCAAAGACATGGCCACAAACGTCCACTCGTCTTCAGGCACATTGAGATCGCTTTCATATCCCCAGGTCTCTCCAGAGTTGTCGTTCCACGTGTAAGTGAGATTTCCACTACCTCCGCTAAAGTCGAGGCCAATCGGCTGACCGCTACGAGCATAGACAATGCCCGTCCAGTCACCGGCGGGTATCCCTTTGATCCACGCGCTGATAGTAATCTCGTTAAACTCAACCTCGGTCTGAGGCACTTCTACATGACTATCGGCCGAACCTGCGACTTCAAAAGCATAGTCGCCACCAGAGCCGGTGTGACCTTCGCCATCGGCACTCCAAGTAGCGTTCATCATCGTGCCATTCGTATCCGGATTCACGGCGTTGGCGACAATGTCACCACTACCTTCATTTGCAGGCCAGTAGCCGATGAGATTGGTGATATCCTGACCCCAGCCGGAACCGATTCCCGCCCCAAGACAAATGAGGGGAACGACAA
>JAACDM010000187.1 GCA_009936795.1 Verrucomicrobiaceae bacterium
AGCCCTTTGCCAAAGAATTCGATGACGTAGAATTCAGGGACTTCTGCAGGGTGGAGCGCATCGTAGAGATCTTGCAGGTTCTTAATCTTTTGATCGTTAATCTTATCGACGACGGAGTGTTGGAAGCCTCCGAAATTGCTGTTGATGGCATCGGGTAAGATACTTGTGAGGACCACGATCTCGGGGCGTTCGTCAAAGAGCTCGTCCTGCACATAGAAGGTGTAGAGATAGCGAGCTGCCATGCTCTCGATATTGTGCGCAGCCATGAGATTGCGATCCAGTGGTTGGAAGGTGAGCCCGGCAAATGTCGTGTAACGCGGCCGCTTGTCGTAGGTATTGGCCTGAATCAAGTAGGGATCGAATGGCTCCAGTTCGATCTCGACGGACTTCGGTTGGCCATCGCGGAGGATCTTCATGTCCACCTTGTCTCCCTTGAATCGGCGCTCCACGATTTCATTCATGTTCACGAACTCGCCGTCGACTTCCACGTAACCGTTGCTAGCGATCTCGCGACCGTCGATGCTCAACAAGACATCGCCCTCTTCTAACATGCCATCACAAGATCCACTATTGGATACGGACGCCACTAACGTTCCTACGGAGCTATCCGGTTCCAGACCGAGAGCCAACCTCTGGGCTGGATTGATAAGGTCGAAGTCGCCGATGGCTAGATCAACGTAACGGTCATACTGGCCATCTTCGATGTCGTGCAGGAAGCGACGCAGCACCGGTGTGGGGATCATGTAGCCCACATTCTGCGCCACCGCACCGGAGATGCCCTGGAAGGCCACGCCAACGACCTTGCCTTCTTGAAGCACAGGGCCGCCACTATTGCCAGGGTTGATGGCGGCATCGATCTGGATGGCAAGATGGAGATCCGCACCGCTATGACTGTATGGCTGGAAATCGATGCGAGAGACGACGCCTCGTGTTGTGGAGAGGCGGCGACCACCGAGAGGATAGCCGATCACGGTGACCGTGCTCTCAAGCTTGGGAATGTCGCCGATATCTAACGGCTTCGCATCAGCAAAGGGAATTGGATCAGAACACTCTAAGATCGCCAGGTCACAATCGTGAGCGATGTGAAGGAGCTTGGCGGCATATTTCTCCGGGTCGCCATACTTCTTAATGAGCAATCGCGTGTTGTCTGCCACGACGTGCGCATTGGTGACGAACTTGTTGGGTGCGATCATGAAGCCTGTGCCGGTGCCGCCGGTTTCGCGTCCGCCGTTCCAAGGCTGCTGATAATCGGGCACGAGAGAGGCGCATTCAATCTCGACGATACTTTCGTAGAGATCCCGGGACGTGTTGGGGGGACCCACGGGTGCGGATTTCGCGGCGGGCGTCTCGGTTTCGCTCGACTGTTCCTGCGCGGAGGCAGTCCATAAACTCAGGCCAAGGGCCGTGATCAGCCACGCTGGCTTTGGGAGGGAGATGCGAATGGTCATCATGAATTGGGAGTGTAGGGCGCCGCTTGGCCAGCGCAAGCCTGGGGAATGGGGCCATACGAGGTCGCTTGACCTACGAACGGCCGGCCCCATAGGCTGCCTCAATGAATCGACTTTTCCTAATATCGCTTGCCACCGCCTCTTTGCTCACCCTCACGACCGGCTGGGGACAGAACACACTGAACTTTCCCGCACTGGGCAGGATCGTAGAATCTGACCCCAAGTTGGCCGAAGTCCTCGACAAATCAGCCGAACTGGAGGTCCTGGGATCGGGATTCGACTGGGCAGAAGGGCCGGTTTGGGTCAGAGATGGTAAGTATCTGCTTTTCTCTGACATTCCACCTAATAAAGTGGTGAAGTGGGAAGAAGGGAAAGGAATTTCGACGTTTCTCCAGCCTTCTGGTTACACGGGAGCGACCGACTATGGGGGCGAGCCAGGAAGCAATGGGCTCTTGCTAGATGGTCAGGGGCGCCTGGTATCATGCGAGCACGGGGACCGCCGCGTCTCTGTCATGACGAAGGATGGTGGCAAACGCACTCTCGTCGACAACTACGAAGGGAAACGTTTGAATAGTCCCAACGATGCGGTCTACAAATCCAATGGTGATCTCTATTTCACAGACCCTCCCTATGGCCTCCCTAAACGCTACGAAGACCGCCGTCGTGAACTCGATTGGTGCGGCGTCTATCGTTTGTCCAAAGACGGCAAGGTGACTTTACTCACGAAAGAAATGACGCGACCCAACGGTATTGCGTTCTCTCCGGACGAGAAGATTCTCTACGTGGCTCAATCCGATCCGAAGGCGGCTCTTTGGAAAGCGTTTCCGGTGCAGGATGATGGGACGTTAGGAGATAGCCGCGTCTTTTATGATGCTACTTCTCTTGTTGGAAAATTGCCAGGATTACCGGATGGTCTCAAGGTGGACAAAAAAGGGAACCTCTGGGCAACGGGGCCCGGTGGTGTTCACATCTTTGCTGCGGACGGCACTCCGTTAGGCCGCATTGAAACTGGAGAAGCCACTGCAAACTGCGGCTGGGGCGACGATGGTACTGTCCTCTACATTACTGCCGATATGTATCTCTGTCGAATTCAGACAAAAGTGACTGGGCTAGGGTTTTAGTATTGTTAAGAATTTTTTAAGCACTCCCTAGGAAGTAGCGATCTACTGGCATGATGTCAGTCAAATGTGGCAAGTCTAGCGCCTATCTATTGAGTCAGTGGGCGTTGTAATGGCTCCTCAGGCGGCTGCGTTTTCCAATTCCTGAGCTTCACAGAGACGTATCCGAGGAGAAGAGCTGGGCTTTGAGCTCGCTGAACAGTGCGCCGCGCCGATCCTTGGAGGAAAGGATCGGATTTTCAATGGGCCATTTGATACCTAACTGAGGATCATCCCAGGGGTGAGACCTAGATTGGATGTTAGTCTGTCAAAAACATTATGGAACAAGGCTAAAAGGCCTAGGCTTTCGCTGGCCCAGAGATCTTGGTGAAGCCAAACTGGGAAACTTTTTGCCAGAATTGCTCCCATCGATCATTTGTGA
>JAACDM010000188.1 GCA_009936795.1 Verrucomicrobiaceae bacterium
CCGCATTTGCCTTGCCCATGAAACTCGGGCAGCGGGCAGACGGGATAGTGTGGCGACGTGTAAGGGAGATAGAGAAAGAATGGCTTTCCATTCTTCGCCTCGGCGGCCTTGCTGTTCATCCACTCGATTGCTTTGTCCGTGAAGCGGGTGAGGCATTGGTTATCGATAAAGTCGGGCGCGATCTCGAAGCCTTCACGGTTAAGTGCTTTCTGGGTCTCTGCTGGTGCCGCGTCATAGGGCGGCATGATACGATAGTCTGACGCTCGTTTGTTCGGCTTCTTATTGGAGTAGAGGGTTGGTGGTACTGCGGCGTGCCTGCCTTCGAACCATGCTAGAATGCCATAATTCAACGAGGCTGGGATGCCGTAGAAGTAGTCAAACCCCTTGTCCAACGGCATGTCCTGGACGGGTTGAGACCAGTCACGGTTCTCGGGAGTTCCCGGGAAATCCATGCCGAGGTGCCACTTGCCGACCATGGCTGTGTGGTAGCCTTGGTCATGTAAGAGCGATGCTAGAGTTGTGCGGCCGTCTGAAATCAAGCACGCTTTCTCCGCACCAAACACGCCCGTCTTCAGATGGGTTCGCCATGCGTATCGACCTGTAAGCAAGCCATAGCGAGAAGGCGTGCAGACAGAGTCTGAGCTGTGGGCGTTGGTGAACGAGATGCCTTCTTTGGCCAAACGATCCAAGTTGGGTGTTTGGAACTTAGCGTCGGGGTTCAACGCAGAGACATCACCGTAGCCTTGGTCATCCGTGTAGATCACGACGATGTTAGGTTTGGCGGCGAACGCCACCGGCGATGCTAGGATGATCGCGAGGCCAATGTAGAGTAGGTGTTTCATTTATTGCTCTTCCAAAGTACGATCTTGTCGATGTCATTCTTGGCCGGTGAGCCTTCCGTGCTGCGACCGCGCTCGATATCTGAGGTGAGTTGTGCCAGTAACTTTGCCGCAATCTCAGGCTTGGATGCGTAGAGGTTAGTGGTTTCGCTAGGATCAGCTTCCATGTCATAGAGCTGAGCTTCCGGACTGCCCGCAGGAACTTTGTTCTCTCTTGGGGCGGTCCAACCACCAGAGCCACGGGCTAGCAGTAACTTCCATTTGTCCTGACGATAGGCAAAGCATCCGTCGATCGAATGATGGATGACGCCGACGCGCGATGATATAATCGGCTCACCACGAAGGGCGGCTTTGAAACTGACGCTGTCCTCACCGGCTCCGTCTGGAACTTTGGCTCCGATGAGATCAGCGCACGTGGCCATGAGGTCTGCTTGGCAAATTAGCTGATCAGACGTCGACTGGGGTTGGATGACTTTGGGCCACCGGGCAATGAAGGGAACGCGATGCCCGCCATCCCAGAGGTCGGCTTTCGATCCCCGGAGAAGGGCGCTGGGATAATGACCCTTCTTCTCAAGTTCATCAATTCCAGCAGCATTGGAACAGCCGTTGTCCGTTGTGAAGATCACGAGCGTGTTTTCACTAAACCCCGCGTCATCGATCGCCTGAACGATATCACCAACAATGGCGTCCGTTTGCATGACAAAGTCACCATACTTGCCAAGTGGGCTCTTACCTTGCCATTCTTTGGACGGCAAGATGGGTGTGTGTGGTGAGGTGAAGGCGACGTAGGCGAAGAAGGGTTTGGAGGCTTTCTGTCGGGAAATGAATTCCACAGCTTTCTTCCCGATCATGGGTAAGACGTCGATTGCTTCGAAATCAGGTTCGGCAGGGCCTTTGCGGTGGAAAGCCTTGGTCGCCGTGGCTTCCCCAACGAAGCGATCATTCTCGATGTAGATGTAGGGCGTCATGTCAAGAGAGGCTGAGATCCCATGAAAGTAGTCGAACCCGCGATCGACCGGACCGTTCTTGACCTTACCTTTCCAGTCGATGTTCTTGGGGTGGTGGCCTTTGGTGCGGGTATCGTCTGTGAACGGCATGTCCAGCCCCAGATGCCATTTGCCGATTGCTCCCGTTGTGTAGCCCTGCTGTTTCAAGAATCCCGCAACGGTAAGACGATCTTTGGCGATCAAAGGTTCACCGAAGCCGTAGAGAACGCTTTTCTGGAGATGCGTTCGCCAGTTATAGCGTCCTGTCAGAATTGCGTAGCGTGTCGGCGTGCAGACAGACGACGTCGAGTGGGCATCCGTAAAGGTCATGCCTTGCTCAGCTAGCTTGTCGATGGCTGGCGTGGCGATCTTGCCTCTCTCAGGATTGAGGCATTGGGCATCGCCATAGCCGAAGTCATCGGCGAGGATGAAGACAACGTTGGGATTCGAGGCGTCTTGAGCGCCCAAAACTGAAAGCAGTGTTAGATAGAGGGCGAGGTTTAGTAGTGGCTTCATGATTGGTTCAGCGGATGTTCTTTCAGAAGTTCCTTGGTTGACATGAACAGGAGGCGATCTGGGTTCGCATCGCGGATGGCTTTGACAGCGCTAGGCTGAATAGCCGCAGCGTTGTTGTCAAAGGTGTTGCGTACGAAGGTGAGAACCGAGGCTATTTCCTCATCATTCAACAGGCTCCCGAAAGGCGTCATCGGTAATTGGCCGTCGTGCCCCTTTCCGTTGATCTCTAATGGGCCAATGAGGCCATAGAGGGAGAGTTTGATCAGGCGATCCTGGTCGCCGTTGACTCAGGGGCTTTTCAGGATCGAGGGAAAGGCGGGATCAAAGCCCTTGCCGTCCGCTTGGTGAAAGTTGGTGCAATGGCCTTCCCGGAAATAGATTTCCTGGCCTTCAAGGAAGAGTGCCTTTCCATCCGCAGCGAGGTGAGCAGGCGCAGGCTTGGCCACGAATTCGTTGGCCGGACGGCTGGAGACGATTTTGTTGTGGCGTTCCTATAACTCCATGCGCTCCTAACGATCCATCCTTGGAGGCGAACTTACTAACTTGGCTGCACTCGCCTGAGGCCAACTTTGATGTAGCGACCGGCGTGTGGGCAGATTCCAGCGGCAAAGGTAACAACGCCGTAGCTACAACGGACATTGGTTACACCGCGGGGGAGCCCTCATCTGGGGATGCCTTTGGGCAATCAGTATCCACCTTGAAGTTTACTGCGGATGCGATGGACTTGAAGATCGTCGCCTTATACAAACGCACGATGATCGGAACAAATGCCAGTATCGTTCGGCCTGTGGGCTTTGGCTCGTTGATCAATGGAGAAATCGCAGACAACTTCAATCTAGGTACTGACCCCTCCATTCGGAAGGACAATGGCCCAATTGGTTCGGGCACCTACACTGTCGGACATCCGGACGATGCCTTCTCGATTCGGAGCGCACCAATGAATGAGTCTGGCCTGAATGAGTGGTTCAATGTCTCGGGAGAGCCTGTGCATGCGCTTGTTGATACTCA
>JAACDM010000739.1 GCA_009936795.1 Verrucomicrobiaceae bacterium
ATAGCCGAAGTCATCCGTAGCTCCGTAGGTAAGCCCGGGCTGCACGCCCCCGCCTGCCATCCAGATGGTAAACGCCTGGGGATGATGATTACGACCGTCGCCATTCTCAGCCATAGGTGTTCTTCCAAACTCTCCGCCCCAAAGGACTAAGGTGTCCTCGAGTAATCCGCGCTGATCAAGGTCTTTTAACAAACCGGCGATTGGGCGATCTACCTTAGCCGTTTCATCGATGCTCCCTTTCTTAACCTTCTGATGATGATCCCAGGTGTAATCTGTTGATACCTGAATATAGCGCACCCCGCGCTCGGCAAATTTCCGAGCGAGCAAGCATTGCCGTCCAAAGTTATTCGTCGGTTCTGCGTCGATGCCGTAGAGCTCCCGCGTCGTTGAGGATTCATTGTCGACGCTCATGATCTCTGGCACAGAAGATTGCATGCGAAACGCCAGCTCATAACTGGAGATCAATCCTTCGATGCCTTGATCCTGCTTGGCCTTGCGCAGGTGTTTGCGGTTGAGCGATTGGATGAGATCCAGTTGCCCACGTTGCAGGCCCCCATCTATCCGTGCATTGGATAAGTTGGGAATGACTGCTTTGGCGATTGGAGTTTCGGCAGACCCGATGGCCATGCCCTGATGTTTCGCTGGCAGAAACGCGTTGCCATAGTTCTGCACACCGCCATGCCCTCGGGGCGGAGAGATGGTGATGAACGCCGGAAGATTATCACTTTCTGATCCAAGCCCGTAACTAACCCACGAACCCACGCTCGGTCTCACGAGATTGGCTTGACCCGTGTGCAAGCGCAAGAGTGCCTCCCCGTGGGCGCTGCCATTGGTATGCATGGAGCGAACCATACACAGCTTGTCTGCATGCTCGGCAAGCTGTGGGAATAGGTCGCTCATCCACACACCACTATCGCCGTGCTGGGCAAACTTGAAAGGTGATCCCAAGATCGTTCCGAATGATTTATCACCGCGTCCGATATCTTTCCCTGACAGAGGTGCACCCTCGTATTGGTTGAGCCGGGGCTTAGGATCAAAGAGATCGACATGGCTCGGGCCACCCCACATGAAGAGAAAGATGATGCGCTTAGCCCGAGGGGTGACGTGTGGCTTCAGCTCGCCAACTGCGCCAGCCCTCTGAGCTGCGAGCGCCGATAGGGCAACGTGGCCGAAACCACAGGCACTCGCCCGGAGCATGCCGCGTCGAGAAATGGTTTGGCGAAAGTGATGGCAATTCATAGGACAGTCGCTAATCAAGAAACTGAAATCTGCTCATGGATAGCACTGCATGGCAAGCCATTGTCCAGGC
Source organism: Verrucomicrobiaceae bacterium (assembly GCA_009936795.1). Taxonomy (GTDB): domain Bacteria; phylum Verrucomicrobiota; class Verrucomicrobiia; order Verrucomicrobiales; family DEV007; genus JAACDM01. The sequence continues at coordinate 1,310 of JAACDM010000739.1, forward strand.
ACGCTTCTTGGGCTCGGGTTCGTCATTCGTTTTCAGTCGATTGGCAGTGGTGCGCACATAGCTGAGGATTTCATTCTGTTCATCGTTCGAAGGCATGGTGCCGAGTGCCCACTCAAAGACGCGCTCGATTTTATCACGATCATCTGAATAGGGGACGAGGCGCTGCGCCATGGCTTTGGCAGCATCCATGACCATTTCATCATTAAGGATAAAAAGCCCTTGAGTCGCCGCCGTCGTCTTGGGGCGAGCTCCCGTTGCCGCGTGCGGGTCAGCAAAGTCGAAGACTTCGAAGATTTCGGGAAGATCATTGCGAATCACTGGTAAGTACACGCTCCGGCAAGGAAAGTCTGTGCGCCTGCGATTCTTCTTTTGACCAACGGCGGTCGCTTGGTCGCCAAGATACGAAACCGTTGATTCGGTCCACCCAAGGTCCAATCGATCGGCAGTTGCTAACATCGCGTCACGGAGCGATTCCGGATCGAGTCGCCTGCGATGCGCCCGCCAGAGGAATCGATTCTCCGGATCGATCGCATGAGAAGTGTCATCGTGCTCACTGCTCAAAGCGAATGTCCGGCTCAAAACAATCTCTCGGGCCAGAGCTTTCACTGACCAACCAGAGGCGACCAACTCTGTAGCCAGGTGGTCTAACAATTCCGGATGACTCGGACCTTCACCAGTCCTGCCAAAGTTATCGACCGTTCTTACGAGGCCACGTCCTATCAATTGATACCAAATGCGATTTGCCATGACTCGTGCGGTGAGGTGTCCTGCTCCAGATTCCACATCCGTTAACCAATGGGCAAGTTCCACACGGCCGCTCTGGCCTTCTGCGAAGTCGGGCGTCTGGTCGCTCAGCACTTGAAGAAAGCCCCGGGCTACTTGCTCACCCTTCCGATCAAATTGCCCGGCGATCCTGATCGCCTCATCACTTGGAGAATCTTTATCCGACGGGATCATGGCTCGTGGTGGAATCGCAGGTGGGCTAGCAATGAACTTCTTTAGTTCATTGACCTTGGCCTGCTGTTCCTCGAGAGTAGGCATCGAGTCCTCGCAGGCGTCTCCATTCTTGAGAGATGCCAACGCAGCTTGTGCCTCTTTCAGCGCTTTCTTCGTCTTGGGTAACTCACGCCAGTAGTTCTCATATGCCGAGTCTAAATCTACACCTTCAACCCCTAGACCAACCAAGCGTTCCATCACTCGCTGTTGACCGAGCATGTGCCGCCGTTCCATTACCTGAGTCGATGTTAGAATCCCAGCCAGGGCATAGTAATCGGCCGTAGGAATCGGTTCGAATTTGTGATCATGACAGCGTGCGCACGCAACGGTAAGACCTAAAAAGGCTCGCCCGATGGTGTCGATTTGTTCGTCAGCCACCTCCATACGCTGGTTATTGGGATTGTTTCCTAACAAGACCTTGGGTCCGATAGCGAGAAATCCAGCAGCAATACGTTGGCGATCTCGCTGCGAGATCGTTTCGTGAGGGAGCAGATCACCCGCAATCTGATTTAAGATAAACTGATCGAAGGGAAGATCCATATTTACAGCATCGATCACCCAATTCCGATAACGCCAAGCCTCTCGGAAAAGGAAGTTCTCATCTAATCCGTTTGAGTCTGCATAACGAGCGAGATCAAGCCAATGCCGTCCCCACCGTTCCCCAAACCTCGGCGAATTCAGGAGCCGATCGACCAAGCGGGTGAAAGCCTCAGGTTGAGTGTCATTCAAGTAAGCCTCGATCTCCTGAGGTGTGGGGGGCAGGCCGATCAGTTGAAAGTATGTGCGTCGTAAGAGTGCGCGAGGTGAGCTGCCTGTGACGGGACCGAGCCCAGCGTTTCTCCGACGTTGGACAACTAAGCGGTCAATGCTAGCAGGAGCCCACTCTGCCCGTTGACTTGGCTTCGACTGGTTCAGCGGCTGAAACGCCCAGTGAGTTCTCCCAGCGATTGGATCCGAAGGATCGGCTTCTTCACCGAATGTGGAGGGCAGGCTAGCGATTCCCAGCGCTAGCCAGAGCG
>JAACDM010000189.1 GCA_009936795.1 Verrucomicrobiaceae bacterium
CCCTGATCAGAGAGTACACCCACGGGCGGATCGGAAAGTAGCTCTTTCCGCAATCGTGATTGAGCCCAACAAGGCCTCAATTATTCGAGGCGAACCGATTAAATTAGCGCGCTCGGGATGGATGCGAAGCGTCCATCGTGCGCTTTCCAGTGTCGCGATCGAAGCCATCCGAACTGAGCTTGGTCGCACCGGGAAACGAATCCCCTGTTTCCTGTTGCCACGTTCTCAAGGCCACGCGCATTTCTGACAGGACATCCGCTCGTGACGGATCATCGACCAGATTGGTGACACAGTGAGGATCTTTCACCACGTCGTAGAGAAACTCTTCGGCTCTAGGTGTGTCGAAACTCTGACTCTCAATCGACTCGTTCAGTTCTCCATTGGCTCGAAGACGCTTCATCGACTTGAACGTGGCGCTCGTCACCGCATCGGCGGGGGGAGTACCTGGTGTGTTTGGAAGCCAATTGCGCACGTAACAGAATCGTTCTGAGTGCACCCCGCGCTCAAACGCTCGGTAGTCATGCCAATTGTGTTCGGCAAAGGCATAAGCGCGCACTTCCGCAGTCGGATCTAATAGAATCGGTCTTAAACTTTGGCCTTGAAACGTAGTGCCAACGTTGACTCCTGCTAGATCCAGGATCGTGGGAGCTAAGTCTAGCGTACTGATCACACTACCACTCTCCCCACTCGCCTTCACTTTGGCAGGCCACCGTACAATAAACGGTGTTCTCACACCAGGCACATGCACCATGGTCTTGCAGTAGGGAAACGGACGGCCATTATCACTAAGGACGATGACGATGGTGTTGTACGCGATCTTTTGACGGTCCAGTTCTGCTAAAGTAAGACCAATGTGTTCATCAAACCGGCTCACTTCATCATAGTAGAGCGCTAGATCAGCCCGCACCTCAGGCGTATCCGGAAAGAATGGTGGCACAATAACCTCCTCAGGCTTGTGCGGTGGCTCGACGGCACCTTGCGTGTAGCCTCGATGGGGATCCGTGTGGGCCGCCCACAGAAAGAATGGCTTATCTTTGGGTCGCTCCACAATCGCTTGGACCCAGGCTCCTCCCATCCCCTTGGCAGACGCTCCACGCACAAGATCAACTTGAGACTTTGCAGGCTCACCAAGATGCCACTTGCCAACGGCAGCCGTCCAATAGCCTGATTCCTTTAGCAGTGAAGTCACCATGAGCTGATCCTTAGGCAAAGGTAGATGCAATTCCCCTGCCCCCGTCGCATGTGGGTATCGCCCAGTAAGCATCGAACATCGGCTAGGGCTGCAGGATGATCAGGTCAGATAAGCCCGATCAAAGCGCAGGCCAGCCTCTGCCAAGGCATCGATGTTTGGGGTGCGGATGCTAGGATGACCATAGGCACCGCAATCATTCCAGCCCATGTCGTCCGCTACAAAAACAATGACGTTAGGGCGTTCATCAGCTGCCCAAAGCGCCATATCACCCAAACCAAACAGAAATACGAGAACTCGCAACGATGTCATGATCGATAGCCTGGATAGACCGCGCACGCTTGGCTAGCATGAATTCTCTTCGCCGTATAATCTCTCCTTTTTCAGCGTTTCGGATGAAGCTTGCATCTCCTCTGCTAATCGCGGTCCTCACTGTCACCGCATCGTCCCATGCAGCAGTCCTCACCAATACCATTACGGCCAGAGGAAGCAGCTCTACACTCATCGATCCATTTCTCGATATTAGGTGGAAGATTTCCACAGTAATAGGAGACGCTAGCTTGATCGGAGAATTCACCTATAACGGCCGATTGATTGCGACCACCTTTACGATCGGAATTTCTCACCACGGGTTCTCCGCGGACGAGAGTAACGCACTGATCCCATCCTACGCCGCCATGGAGACGCCATTCGCACTTTTTTGGACGAACCTGGTAGTGACATCCTCACACCAATCCTCGGAGAATCTTTCTTCTTCGGAGGGGAGTTCACCTCGGCGACGCCTTGGAGCCTAAAACTCAACGCATTAGGTGGGCCGAGCTCCAGTATGACGGGGTGGAACTCACTGCTCTCCGCAGCACAACGGAAAATTCAGGGCGTGGCCTCACCGTTGGCACAGAAACCGTAAAACCAGAACCGACGGTAGCCAGTCTAGCAATCATCGCTTTAGAGAGTATCCTCGCTAGAAGACGTCGTTCCGCTTAACTAAGGGTGACCATTTCACACACCAGCGATTGCTCCCCTTCTCCGACAGTTCAATCACAGCGAGATCCTCGGCATTGTTAGGGAATCTCGGCGTCTCTTGAAGAACGTAGCGCAGGGGCTGCGCATCTCCAGGCTGAGTGACCGCTAGAGACAGACCGATGCCCAACTGACTGTTGTGATTAGCAAGGGCCCACTTGTGCTTGTAGAAATAAGCCCGCGTCATTTGAATAGTAAGACGGCGCGTACCATTCGGGCGTGTGGACAAGCGCGCCTGGCGTCCGAGCACTTTAGGACGGCGCGCATAGCCATTCCCAAAATGTGCACGCTTGGCCAACGGGCTCACCGTGGCCGGACCATCTTCCGGTCCCGCACTGAGAAAGAGCACCCCCGCATAGCCTAGCGTTTGTCGCTTTCCGTAAGAACGCGCATCCAAAGTAAGATCCGCTTGCAAGCCAGGCGAGCCATCAGTGGAGACGATGTCCACGTTCTTGAGGTCGACATGGACAAAGAGATCTTCTTTCGACGCCTCAACCGTCAGCAGCGCTTCAGGATCTCCAACAGAGAGAGGATCTACCTCTTTTTCGGCATCTGGCTTAGCCACAGCACCGCCAACCAGCTGTAGTGGCACGGGCTTGTTCAACGGGAACTGCCGGATGGCGTCAAGCTGCCTTTCGTAATGCCCAAGACTACCGTTGTTCCCTAGCCGAATGACCAAGATCTCTCTTACCGTGCGAGCCTCATCGGGCAGCGTCACCGCCCAGTCGATTATTCCAGGAAAGTCTCCTGAGAAACGAACCGTTCCCGACGTCTTCTCGTTTCGGAAAGTCATCTCATAGGGGACGTTGTCAGGAGCACCTGCATACCGATACACCCGCGCCTTTACCGGCACAGTCGCGTCATTGTCAGCATGGGCATGGTCGACCCCCTCAAGTCCAACATTGGCGAGCATAGCATCCACGGGAATCCAAGAAACTCTCCGATCATCAATCACTAACACCGTAAATGGTAACCTGCCCCGATAGGACAAGCCCATATCTTCGGGACGATCCAACCGAAATGAGAGTGTCGTATCAGTTGATTGGAAACGCACGCCATCGCGTTGATTGGAAAGACTCGGCACCAGCAGTCCGCCATATTTGAATTTGCTGAGGCGTTCCATCTTAACGATGACATCCTGATCCTCATGCTCTGTCACAATGTTGTAGCGATTGACCGGAGGCGCCGTCACGAGTCGTTCATAGAGCGCTGTGCCCACCGCTTGTTGTCGTCGCGGTGCAATCTCCGATTTCCGGGCCTGCCCTTGGATCCAGTCCACGGCTTCACGAAGGAAGGAATTCCAAATAGCCTGGGGCTCGGCGTCGTCCGCGAAGAGGACACTGCGCGGAAAGACATTGGGATTTGGGTCGAGATACGGGATCCCATTTCGAGCTGCCCAGGAAGCAATAGCCACCGATTCTCCACTGGTTTCCATGCGCAGATCCAGCGCACCCTCGCCGTTGAAGGCAAACGCTCGGGGACCAAGAACCAGAAATTCCGAGCCGCCGTCCACAGCCATCGCACGAAGCTGATCATAACCACGCAAGATCGTCGTGATATCTAGACCGGCAGAAAGATCACCAGGTCCCGCACAAACCACGAGCAGGTCCGGCTCATTGAGGAGTCCTAGCGTCGACACATACTGGATCAATTGGAAAATGCCAGGATCAGCCACATCGGTGGGCCGACACTCATAGGTGATCTTAGGCCGCTTCTCCTCCAAATGAGAGAATTCATAGAGCCGGTGCACACCCCCGACGTAGTAGAAGGCCTCTTCCAAATGGCGCAGGTAAGTACTGACCAAATTCTGAGGCACGGCATCGTCATCGTTCAGCCAAAGAGGATCGCCAACAAAGGCAATGTGGACCTGCTTCTGTTCACTTAACTTCTTATATAGTTTAGGCAGTTGTCGACGAAAGTGCTCAGCCTCTTCTGGTGGTAGCGTCGGCGTAGCAGACAACGGACCGGCGAAGCTCGTGAGGAAGCATGCTGTGACAACAAAAAGACGAGGTAGCATCCGAGAATTCAATGGTTCCCCTGAGTATGGAGGGGGTCCACCCGGGACACAAACGGATCTGGCATCGATTTTAACTTTCGCTATTATTGCAACTTCCCTCCATAATTCCGTAAGGCTTTCTTAGCCATACACTTCCTGACATGCCCCAACCAGACCGAATCACCGTCTTGAAAACCTCGAAACTCTATATCGGCGGTCGTTTCGTACGCACGGAGAGCGGCCGCGTCTGGCCCGCGAAGACGCCTGCCGGGGACCAGGTCGCCAATGCGTGTTGGGCCTCGCGTAAGGACTTGCGTGAGGCCGTTCGTGCCGCGCGCTGTGCGCAGAAAGGATGGGCTGCGGCAAGCCCTTATCTGAAAGGCCAGATTCTTTATCGCATGGCAGAAATGCTAGAAGATCGACACGACACCTTTGTGAACGAAATCGTCCGCGGCGGCGTGAGCGGCAAAGACCAGGCTGAATGTGAAGTGAAGGCCTCGATTGACCGTCTCGTCTATTTCGCAGGATGGTCTGACAAGATCACGGCGGTCTTCGGAAGCGTCAATCCGGTGAGCACGCCACATTTCAATTTCACCGTGCCTGAACCAACCGGCGTAGTCGGGCTGGTTTGCCCAGACGAGCCAAGTTTGCTCGCTTTGGTCAGCATGCTCGCAGCAAGTCTGGTCCTGGGCAACGCTGTCGTGGCTGTCGTTTCGGAATCACAGCCCTTGGCAGGAGCGACCTTTGGGGAGGTGCTAGCAACAAGCGATATTCCCGCAGGCGTGGTCAACCTACTCACAGGAAAGCAACGAGAATTGGCTGATGTTCTAGGAACTCATCTCGATGTCAACGCGATCATCGCTGCTACCCAGGACCCAGAAACACGCTCAGCGTTAGGTGAAGCTGTCGCAACCAATCTGAAACGTGTCTCTCTAATAAACGTGGAGGACTGGTATGGCCCGGAAGGTGAGGACCCATACCAAATACTCAAGACGGCAGAGATGAAGACAACGTGGCATCCAGTCGGAACCTGAAAGAGAATGCGAGCTCTCCTCATCGTTTTAGATAGTGTCGGGGTAGGCTACGCTCCTGATGCCAAAGTTTATCACGACGACGGCGCCAATACTCTCGAACACCTGTATTCGGCGAACCCTGACTGGTCCGTCCCTTGTCTGGAGAGACTTGGCCTCACGTCCATCCTCAACTTGAGTACGCAGGGTTCTGCTGAGGCAAGCTACGGGTGGATGGAAGAGCAATCCGTCGGAAAGGACACGACGACTGGCCACTGGGAGTTGGCGGGAGTCATCACAGAAGAAGCGTTTCCTACGTATGCCTACTTTCCAGAGTCCCTCGTTCAGGAACTTGAGAGCACCACCGGCTGCCATTTCATCGGAAATGTCAATGCAAGCGGCACTGCTGTTATTGAGGAGTTCGGGGCCGAGCATCTAGAAACCAAAGGCCTCATACTCTACACCTCTGCGGACTCCGTTCTCCAGATCGCGGCTCACGAAGATCTCTACCCGCGCGAGCTTCTCTATCAGATTTGTCATCTCGCTCGCGACGTGGCTGACAACTACCGCATTGGCCGCGTCATCGCTCGACCGTTCACAGGAGCTCTTGGACAGTTTGAGCGAACTCCTGGCCGAAAGGACTTCTCCATCGCTCCACCACGCACCGTACTGTCTGAACTCAGCCTAGCAGCTGTTCCCACCTACGGTGTCGGCAAGATCAGTGACATCTTTGCCTGTGAAGGTATCGATCAAAGTTTCCCAACAGCCTCCAATGCCGATGGCATGGCTGAAATGGAACGCCTTTGGGCTAAAGTGAATCATGGACTCGTCTTCTGCAATCTCGTTGATTTCGACATGCTGTATGGTCATCGCCGCGATCCCAAAGGTTATGCAAAGGCTTTAACAGAATTTGATAACTGGCTGGAGAACTTTAGGTATCAGATCATGCCAGAGGATCTGGTGATCATCACGGCAGATCACGGAAATGATCCCACCTGGAAAGGCACCGATCACACGCGTGAGCGGGTGCCACTGATCATGCTTCATCGCAACCAGCAGCACTGTCTCGGACTTCGCCGAAGCTTCACGGACGTTGCCGCTACACTTGCTGAATACTTCCGAATTCCCCGATGGGACAACGGCCACTCGTTCCTTGATCTCCTCACGTGATGAAAGTCATCATCGCGCTGTTTGTAGGAATCCTCCTCGGCGGGCTACTCGCATGGCAAACGAAGCCGACACTTCCTCTTCCCGAGCCCATTTCTCCTTCTCTCATCGAGAACATGCTCACCGCGCAGAGAGAGCTATCCAATCTCCCCTTCCGAGACCTTGTGCCCCAAGTCACCGACGGCAAACAAGTGCTTCCGTTAGACAATGATAGTAGAGGGCTCACCGAGGCCATCAAGACCGCCACCGAAGCCACACGCCTCTTCCTCAATGATCCTAATGGCCCTGTCCCCAAGCAGCGCCGCCCCAACGAGATCAGCCGCTTTGCCGAAGACCACCTCCAAGAGACCTTGAACGCCATACCGCACATCACCTGTGAGATTCCGCTCAATGCCACAGGCAAGCGCAGTCGCAGTGGCTACCCTGATCTCATGGTGACCGACACTCGCACCAGCCGTATCGCCTACGTCGACCCGAAAGTGTATGGAGCGGATAGCGAGACAAGCTCACTACGCACCTTCTATTTCCAACCCAAACGAAAAACGAACAAGATCCTTCATGACGCCCACCATTTCATCGTCGGCTTTCGGCATGATGGAAATACCGGAGCCTGGCAGTTTGGTCAATGGCAACTCGTCGACCTCTACCACTTCGAGATTGGACTGAAAGTCGAATTCAATAGCTCAAACCGCGATCTCTACCGAGACGAGCTCCTCGTCAAATGATCTCGGGCGTGTTTGACCCCAAGCAACCACGGGTTGCAAAGCCGTAGGGGTGCATTTTGGGTCGCCCTCGATTCCACACCTAATCCCAAGTATATCTCTATATATGTAGAGTTTAAGCCACCCTAACGCTAACCCTGCGTTTCTAGCCATTTCATGGCATTGCGTCTTAATCCTAGCTAAAAAACGGATACAAAGTAGATACAAAAAATCGCCACGGCTTCTACTTTTCCACCCTATCCGACTTCCGACGATTCAGAGTGCGGGGCATGAACTCAAGGCGTGCGCGTGGGTGTCACGATGTAAAACTTTCTCAGGCCCGAAGCATCCATATCGGTAAATCCTAGCATGCCGTCTGATCCTACCATGGTGGTCAGTGGAATCCAGTCAGCGTCAAGAAGCGAGTCCTTGGTGCTCACTGCATAGCTCACCCCTGCTTTCCCAGGAGAGAGCGTCAGGAGCGCGCCCCCCCTCAGTGGCATCTGGCGTCAGTGTAATGCTCAGAAAACTCGTTGGGTCATTCGGTAAGAGACGAGCGTGATACTCGTAAAGGTTACTATCACCGTCTCCATCAGCATCGACATTAGG
>JAACDM010000190.1 GCA_009936795.1 Verrucomicrobiaceae bacterium
CGCCGCAATTTTATCGTTCTCAACGGCGTTCAAGATTCTCAATCTCACGCGCCGTGGGAGTTGCTTTATTCAACACAGTCTTTCGGATCTCGTGACGCAGGCGAAATCATTGGTCTGATCGATTCCGTCATGCCTGGCGGTGGCGGCAGTTCCGGTGGGCTGACTTATCTTGCGTGGCTTGCGGAGAACGATCTCCCCGAAGACACGCCTACTTCTGGTGATTCCGATGGCGATGGTTTGACCGAAGAAGTCGAGTTCTACCTGGGGACGTCGCCTCTTGTTCCAGATCTTCAGCCATTGAGGATCGCCCGAGTGGATGAGGCTCATGTGTCGGTTTCCTATACTTTGGGGCAAAATCGTGAGAGCGTGGCTGTGGCGCTAGAGGGTTCTAGCAATGGCACTGCCTGGGAGACGCTAGACGTTTCCGAAGATGATTGGATCGTTTCTCCGGGAGAAGCTCTGGATTCAGCGACGGTTACGTTGCCGATCAATCGGGTGCAGTTGCTCAGGATCAACGTCTCGGTGGAGTAGGATGCCATTGGCGATCCAGGCACAGGGCCTGGATTTGTGGTAGCGCTGACGGCGGGCCTTCGACATAGTGGGGTTATGCTTCAGGTCGTTTTCAATGAGATCAGCGCTGCTGAGATGTCCCAACTGTCTACCATGGCGCAGTTGGAGCTCTTGGACGAGTTTCAGGTAGACCCGAAAGATCTAGAATCCATAGAGAGTTCGGAGGCCTACGGCGTGATCGAGCGGAGTGGGGAGAAACTCTACCGTTACCGTGCAAAGGACCTGCGACTTTATTTCGAGGTCGCGGAGGGCTGCGTGGTCGTCCACCGGGTACTCCATAAAAACACCTTGCAAGACTTTCTCTATCGCAGCAAACTCCCGCTAGCATAGGATGAGGCTGTTAGCCAGTCCAAAGTCTTCTGGGAATTGATCAAAGAAGGCGAGAACGCCCGCCGCGTTTGAGCCCATCTGAGATCGCCTCACCCAAGTATCCCAGCCCAAACTTCAGTTACTAAAAACGCGTGGAATTCGAAGAGATTCGCCAAATTGTGGAATTGATGGACGAGCACGACCTGTCGCTCTTCCATCTTGAAAGGGAGGGTATCAATCTCAAGCTCAAGAAGGGGATGGATGCGGATGAGATCCAGTCTCTGATCCGCGCGCAACAAGCCTCGGCGCCTCAGATGATCGCGGCTCCCGCACCGACGGTTGGCGCGCCTGCTCCGGCAGCAGCAGCGGCGCCATCGCAGGATGGTAACGTGCCTCCCGCCTTGGCTGCGAATGAGAAAGAGATTGCCAGTCCCATGGTCGGCACCTTCTACCGGGCGTCTTCGCCCGAGGCTGGTGTCTTTGTCAATGTGGGGGACGATGTTTCCGATGAAAGCGTGGTCTGTATCATCGAAGCCATGAAGGTGATGAATGAGATCAAGGCTGAGATCAAAGGCAAGGTGACCAAAGTCTTGGTCGAGGACGGCACTCCGGTCCAATATGGCCAGCCGCTCTTCCTGGTGAGCAGCGATTGATAACCGTCATTCTGAACTAGCATGTTTCAAAAGGTTCTCGTCGCCAATCGTGGCGAAATCGCGCTGCGTGTCATTCGCGCGTGTAAGGAGTTGGATATCCGCACCGTTGCCGTATATTCCGAGGCAGACGTGGATTCCATGCATGTCCAGTTGGCAGACGAAGCCATTTGCATCGGGCCAGCAGCAAGTGCGCAGAGCTATCTCTTGCCGGACCGCATCATTAGTGCGGCGGAGATTGCCAATGTAGATGCCATTCACCCTGGCTATGGCTTTCTGTCAGAGAATGCGCAGTTCGCAGACATTTGCGAGAGCTGTGAGATCAAGTTCATTGGGCCTTCCGCTCGTGTCATCGAAACGATGGGCGATAAGAATCAAGCCCGCGCCACGGCGACGCGCCTCGGCGTTCCCTGCACGCCAGGGAGTGCCGGAGTCATTCCGGATGAAAAGGAAGCGCTCAAGATTGCAGCCAAGATCGGATATCCTGTCATGATCAAGGCCTCTGCTGGCGGTGGCGGGAAAGGAATGCGTCCTGTTCTCAATGAAGCCGCGCTGAGCAGTGCTTTTCAAGCAGCTTCCAATGAAGCCCTCAAGGCCTTTGGCAATGGTGAGGTCTACATGGAGAAACTCATCACCAACCCCCATCACATCGAGTTTCAAGTCGTGGCTGATAGTCATGGGAATGTGGTGCATTTGGGAGAGCGTGATTGTTCGCTCCAGCGCCGTCACCAGAAGATCATTGAAGAGTGTCCTTCTCCTAAGTTGAACGAGGAACTTCGCCAGCGGATGGGCGAGGCGTCGGTCAAGCTGACGAAAGAGATTGGGTATGAGAACTGCGGTACTATTGAATACCTGCTAGATGAATCTGGTGAGTTCTACTTCATGGAGATGAACACTCGCATTCAGGTCGAGCATCCCATTACGGAAGAGATCTACGGTTGTGACCTCATCAAGGAGCAGATCCGGATTGCCGCTGGGGAAGAGCTGTCTGATCACGTGAAGAATGCGATTGTGCGTCACCACGCCATCGAATGCCGGATCAACGCCGAAGATCCTTACAATAACTTCATGCCGAGTCCGGGCAAGATTGAACTGTTTTACGCTCCTGGTGGACGCGGTGTCCGGGTGGACACGCATGTGTATTCGGGCTACGAGGTGCCGCCATACTACGATTCGATGATCGCCAAGCTCATCGTCACGGGAGCGACGCGGGACATCGCGATCTCTCGCATGCGACGGGCTTTGAACGAGTTTTTGATCCAGGGTATCAAGACGACGATTCCGTTCCAAGATTCCATTCTGCAGGACTTTGATTTCAAGAGTGGCAATTACAACATCGATTGGGTCGAGCAGTTTATGGCACGGCAGACGAAGGCTGGTTAGTGTAGCATGGGCATCCAGCCCGCGCCCCCGGCAGGATGCCGACGCTACCTTATGACGATCAGGCACATGGCCAATCTCTATCACTGCCATCTCTACGGGATCCTGGATCTCGGTTATGTCTCGCGAGACCAAGTCGCCTCTGTGGCCAGGGAGCTCGTTGACGGTGGAGTCGACATCCTTCAGCTTCGTGCCAAGGGAATTTCCAAAGATAACATTGCTGCCATGGCTTGTCAGGTCCAGCCCATCGCGAAGATCGCCCAGGTTCCCTTTATCATCAATGACCACGCTGACATCGCCCTTGCAGTGAAGGCCGATGGTGTTCACGTTGGGCAGGATGACGAATCGGTCGCGGCTGCTCGCGCCGTTGTTGGCGATCAAGCCATTGTCGGAAAATCGACCCATAGCTTGGAGCAAGCACGGGCAGCAGCCACTGAGCCCGTAGATTACATCGGCTTCGGACCACTCTTTGCAACGCCGACCAAACCAGAATACAAGCCAATTGGAATGGAAGATATTGCTCAGGTCCACTCGGATTTGGACATGCCCATCTTCTGTATCGGTGGTGTGAAACAAGAGAATTTGCCTACGATTATAGGGCAGGGTGCTCACCGAGCCGTGATCGTTTCCGGTATCTTGCAGAGCCCTGACAAAGCTGCCTACATCGGTGCTTGCCAATCTATTCTAACTCAATAACCAACCCCGAAAGACCAACATTCATGTCAGTACTTGTAGCCGGCACCATTGCCATTGATGACATCAAGACTCCCACCACCGCTCATAAGAATCTTCTCGGAGGTTCGGCTTGTTATGCAGCGATCAGTGCGAGCTACTTTGCGCCGACCGTGCTTCAAGGCATCGTGGGGCACGACTTTCCTGCCGAGCATGTGGAAACTCTGAAGAAGCATGGTGTCGACTTAAGCGGGGTGGAGCACTCTGACGGAAAGACTTTCTACTGGTCGGGAGAGTACTTTGACGACCTTAACACGCGGGAGACGCTCGATGTGCAATTGAACGTCATCGAAGATTACCATCCGAAGCTCGATGAGAGCGTGGCCAAGAGTAAGATCGTTCTTCTTGCCAACATGAGTCCGGTCACGCAGATGGAAGTTCTGCAGCAGTGTCATGCTGATTTCATCATCGCGGATACAATGGATCTCTGGATCAACGTCACGCTTGAGCCGCTTAAGGCGCTGATTGAGAAGATTGATCTCCTGATTTTAAACGATAGTGAGGCGAAACAGCTCGCGGGAACGAACAATCTCATCACGGCAGGGAATCGTCTTCTCGAAATGGGTTCCAAGTATGTGGTGATTAAGAAAGGCGAACACGGTTCCATGCTTTTTGCCAAGAACCACTTCTTCACCTGTGGCGCCTTTCCGCTTCACGAAGTCCTCGATCCTACGGGCGCGGGGGATACATTTGCGGGAGCTCTCGCAGGTTATCTCGCGAAGAGCGAGGGAGTAGTCAGCTTCAAGGATCTCTGTCAGGGTGTTGTCCAAGGCACCGTCATGGCCAGCTTTGTTTGCGAAGCCTTCTCGACCAAGATGCTCCATGAGTTGGACGACGCTAAGATTCAGGCCCGCTATGACGAGTTCATCCGTTACACGCAAGTCATCTAGCATCTAGCTCAATGTGGCTTGGCCATCTTGGCTGAGACGTCTCCTGGAGGCCGACGCTACCTTGCCTTACTGAGGGGAGTTAACCTTGATGATGGATCCTTCAATCAATCAATGATCTTTGTATCGCTGCGCCATCAAGCGACTCTGCGTCGATAGTGAGTTCGTTCTCAACAGACACACCGTCAATGACGCGCTCAACAGTCGGACTCGACTCAATGACGATGCCCACATCTTGCAGTTGCTCAATGGAGCCCTGGATTTGGTGAACGTGGCCGGGAGTAATGAGGTCGACGTTCGCTGCCCCAGTGGGCACCTCAATCTCTTCGCCGTTGATCGTCATTCGGATGGTATCATTCTTTGACTGGAAGTTCTCTACCGGCACGCCATTGGCCCTCGCCCAGGCGGTAGCGGCTTCGGGATCCTGACGGAACCAATTCTGGCCGAGGTTCTGCACGGTCTCGTTGCGGACTTCATCTCCCGTGATGGAGAGGGCGGAATCGATGGCCGCTTGAGGAGAGTCTTTGGCCAAGCGATTGACATACGCCTTCACGCCTTGGTCGGTCACATTAGAATCTGGTAGGCCATTGAGCCATTCGCCCAAGGCGCCCAGGTCATCTTTGCCCCAAGTCACGGCCATTTCATAGATGCCGGTCTCTTTGACGGTACCGTCAGGCAAGTTCTCGAAATACGCGGTGGCAGCGCTTGGATCTTCGCTCACCCAGGCGCGGGCCAGGTCTTGGAAGGCTTCAGCGCTATAGTCCTCCTCAGCATGATCTCCTAACCAACCTGCTAAAGCGTTCGGGTCCACGCTTGCCCAGTCCTCCGCGAGCTCTTCAAACGCTTCTGCCCGGAATCCGAGATCGGACTGGGATTCTGCCCATTTGGCGGCGTCGTTAGGATTCTGTTTGAAGAGATGACTGGCGATTTCACCAGCTAGTTTCTCGCGATCTTTGCCGGGCTCGACGTTGGCCTGCAGGTATTCTGCGGCGGCGTAAGGGTCTTTTGTGGCCCAGCCTTCCATCAGTCCGGCCAGGAGCTGAATGGAGCGCTCACTTTCCGGGAGTTCGTTGATCCACTCCAACGTCGCGTCAGGATCTTGAGAGGCCCAGGAAGCAACGAGTGGATTGAGGAGATCGTTCTTCCGGATGCTACGACTGTTCGCATTCTCATCGACAAACTTAAGAGCAGCTTCGGGATCAAAACTAGCCCACGCATAGATGAGCATCTGATACTCTTCCCGATGTTCGTAGCGCATGGGAATCTCATGAAAGGCTGAGAGCACTTGACTCAGGTTGTCCTCAGAGAGATCGCCCAACAGTTGTGTGAGACTAGCAAAGCGATTGATTGGGTTCGGGTCTCGCTTAATCGTGTCTAGCTCACGTCGCAGATTGTTCCGATGCATCCCATCCACCGTAGACGTTGTCCTGTTCGGCCCAGCGGAAACATTACCTGATCCTTGATCGCCCCCACTCATGAGTCCGGCACCTTGTTGCAACTCTCGGGATGAAGATACCGCTTTATTGTCTGACTTGGCTTTACCAATGAGGAAACCGCCGCAACCTCCAGCGACGGCAGCGACGACGAGAACAACCCAAGACTTCATAAGCTAGGACCATGGCCCCCAACCGTTTGAAGGTCAAATGGAGGGCCGCTCAGGCCTAGAGGCTGGCGTCTCGGAAGTGCTGCCCGGACTGGTAGAGTTTGAGGCGGGTCTCGAGAACCTTGATGTCGGCCGGTCGCTTCTGTTTGGCTGCGCGCATGACTTGAATCGCCCTCTTGATGTTGTCGGCAGCTGCCGGAAACGAACCAACTTCCGCTTGGGCAGCAGCCAGCGTCATGAGAAAGGAGGGGTTTCTGTATTGAGTGCGCGCACAGAGTTGTTGGGCAAGTGCCACCGCACGTTTACCATTTCGTAATTTCGCATCGGGATGCGTTGCGCCAATCCAGGCGAGGCTGTTCGCGGAGAGAGCATGGGCGGGATCGATTTTGTGTGCCTGTTCAAAGCTTGCAATGGCACCTGACAAATTGCCCGTACGCTGAAGCGCTACGCCGTGATAGAATCGCAGGTTCACGTGCTTCGGCTGCGATTGCACCAGCTTGCTGAGAATCGGCAAGGCTTGCTTGGCTTGACCTTCGCGCACCATGGTCACCGCTACCTGCTCAGCCAGTTTGGCATCGGTCGGATTACCTCTGAGTTGTTCTGTGAGTTCGGTTAGGGGGGGTGGCTTGGAGCCCGTGCTACTGACCTTGCTAGTGTGACTGGCGAGTGCGCTAAGAATGCGTTGGTCGGTAGGATTGAACTTACTTGCTTGCTGGTAGGTCTTGATAGCAGCCTCTTGTTTGCCTTGGCTTGCGAGTAGGGTGCCAGCGACGAAGAGACGATCTGCCAAATCCGTATTGCTATACTGTGATGAGCGGTACTGTTGATCCAGGCGTACGGCTTTCTGGATGTAAGCAAGTCCTTCCTCGATGAGGGCATGGTCGACGAACTGGATCGTCACGCGGATTGGGTCAGGCGCACTGGGATCATGGGTCCATTTCCCAGGGAAGGGGACGGCGGCGCTTCGCAACTTGGCCGGATTGGCGTTGAGAAGTGTCAGGTCATCGACCACTTGAGCGGCGGTGATACCTCCCTTGTAGATGATTCGAACATATCCCTGAGAATCGACCAAGAAACTCGAGGGCACGGGAAGGGGTTCCCAAAGATCAAGCGTCGCGCGTTGCAGAATATCGAGCCGACGGACAGTGGATGGCGTGACCGCAGCCGCGCGAAACGGAGATCCTAGTTTCTTGAGAATAGCCACGCTCTTCTTGCGGCCCGCTTCGTCTTCGTCCGCATTCAGCGTGATCACTTCTAGCCCTGCCTGTTGAAAGGCCTTCGCTTGTTTGCTCCAGGCAGCGAGTTCTTCATGGCACGGTTGGCACCACGTAGCCCAGACGTTAATTAGGGTGGGCTTCTTTGTGAAAGCGATGGCTTGCTCTTGGTTGTTCGGCAAGATTTCGGTCAGGTCAGGCAACGGCAGGCCGCCGGCGAGAACGAGCCTGACTTGGCTTGGAGAAGTCGCCCTGGCAATAGGGCCATCATTTGCCGCAAACGCTGCGCCGTCTTTGGGCGGGCTCCACGGCTGAGCTTGTCCGCTTCCCTGGCGGAGGAGATAATAGCCTCCCGGTTTGATAGCAGAGAATCGTTCGGCGGAGGCGTTCGGCCATCGGACGAGTACATCGACGGTGCCCGTATGCGTCCCAAGTCCAAAGTGAAGCCAACTACTCGACTGCGAGAGAAAGCTCTCCCCGGCATACTTGGTTTGGATATGCGGTTTGGTCAAACCTAGCACTTCCACGCGCGCACCGATGGCGTCGCGGTTAGTCGTGGTGCCGTTGCCTTCCAGATTTAAGGCGATGTAGCTATTCTTCGTGGCGCTCTGGTTGAGCATGAGCCGCGTGCGAGGTGCGGTGCGATTAGTGATCCAGAGATCGAGATCGCCATCGAAATCCCAATCGACAGGACTGATCGCGCGGCCATCCTCGGCAAAGTCGAGCCCGCTCACGGACGAGATGTTCGCGAATCTGCCAGAGCCCGTGTTGAGATAGGCGCAGTGGCGTTCGTTCCCACTGAAGGAGCGGTTCTCATGCAAGAGGCGGTTGAGCGCCTGCCAGCCTTGGCGATAGAGCAAGACGGAGGCTTCGGAGAAGTCATCGATAGGGGATTGCGACACGACCTGCCGCCAGTAGACACTTCACAAGTCTCCTGTGTCTTCGGCCGTAATGAAGCCATTTGCCACGATGAGGTCGCGCCAACTATCATTGTTCACGTCAATGAAAGAAGAGCCCCAAGCCCAACGACCCATCGTGACGTTGCTGGCCACGCTCACGTCTTGAAACTTGCCTTGGCCCATCCCTTGAAAGAGCGAGTTCCCTCGAGCGTGGCGCTGGAAGATTTGCCTCACCGAATCGTTCGTCTGCGTTTGGAACTGGCGCTGGTATGTAATGCGGTTGCCTGCGGCAGAGAACATGTTGCTCACGTAGAGGTCCATGTTACCATCGCGGTTGTAGTCTCCCCACGCGACGGACATGCCGGAGGACATGTCTTCTAGACCTAACTGATTGGCGATGTCTCGAAACTTGCCGTTCGTTTGCTGATAGAGGTTGTTGCGACCATAGTCGTTGGCCACGTAGAGGTCGAGGTCGCCATCATTGTCGTAGTCTTCCCAGGTCGCTGCGAAGCTGAAGCGGTTGTTGTTGTGATCCATGCCCACCTCTGCCGTGACTTCATTGAATTCCCAGTTCCCGTCATTCCTTAAGAGCATGCTGGGGCCACCGTTCTGAGCATCGTGATAGGGCATGGGCTCGCCCATGGCACCCTGGCGGATGGCGCCCGAGGAAGGATTGTAGCCGCAGGCATAGAGATCGAGGTCGCCATCGCCATCATAGTCAGCGGCTGCGATAGAATAGGTTTGCGCTTGGGTACCGATCCCGAAGGCGAGTTCGAAGTGCCCCTTCCCGTCATTCTCCATGAAGAGGAGCCTCCATTCTTGGCCCACCACGAGGTCACGATGCCCGTCGTTGTTGAAATCGACGATGAGCGCACTGGCGCAATAGTCTAACCAATCTGCACCGCTCTCGGCCGAGGCGTCTGTCAGCGTGCCATCTGGATTGCGTAAGTAGAGACGATTGGGAAGCCCACCCTGCATGCAAAGATATAAATCGTCCAGGCGATCGCCATTCACATCGCCCATGGCTAGGCCATGATTGGCCACGACATCCACGCCAAAATCCCGTGAAACCCGTCCGCGCCAGTAATCAGTGCTTTGTAAGAGTTGCTCTTTAAACGAAGTGTTTTTACCTAGCGCAGCCGCGGTGCGGTCCTCGAAGAGAGCGGTGCTTGCGTGCGTGGCTTCCTCGAAAGAAGTGATTCCAATAGACGATAGTCGCGCGTTGGAGTCGTCCATCTCCCAAACCATGGTCCATTCAGCAACGTGCTGTTTCTTGGTCGTCTTGTCTGGGGCCAGACCGCTCGCTTCAAGTCGGACATTGGTCGTGAACTGCCGGGAGTTCGGTTGGTCCTCGACTCGGTAGAGCTTGAATTTCACTTTCAACGAGTCTGCCTCAAAGTCTCGGCGCAAGGCTCCGGCGGCATCGTCCAATGAAAGGTTTCCGGACACTTTTAATCCAGGCCTGGTCGCGCGAACGGTTAGACCATCTTCCGAGAAGACAGTATCTAATGCGGCTGGAATCCACGGAGTCGACATGAAGTTGTTGTCCAGCGAGGGCTTGGGCACGTCAGGATCAGCAATCCAGTTTTGTAGGACGGCCAACTCTTCGTTCGCCGCTTCAGTGAGAGCTTCAGTCGTCCAACCGTCTTTGGTGGGGTCGATTCTCTCATAGGCATCGGCTAGTGGACCGACGTAGTCCCGTTTGCTTAGACCGGGGACGGGCGTGGGTTCCGCAACGTTGGCCGTGGGCGTCGCGCGAGGAGCATCTTCGGTGCCTGTGGTTGGCGTTGATCTGTCCCCACAACCAGCAATAAACAGCATAAAGGCTCCAAAGGCGAGGGTTCTGGATGTCCATATGGCCAATTGGTGCGTCATCATCTCGGTGATAAAAGTCTCACAGGGCCTAGGCAATACCAAACGTTACGCATCCTCGCCCTATGGTCAAAAAGTGGGGAAAACAACGGTAAGGCTCGTTTGAAAGGCGTTATTTAGTCTTTACACCCAGCAAGGCTATCCTGGTATATAAAACCCTTGTGTTTGAGCCTCGGCGTTGCCAAAGCGCTGTTGTGACTCAAACGAAACCCCAAACCACTACAATGTTCATGAAACCCACCTTAGATTTCAACTGGCTCGCCAAGCGGGCTGGAACCGGGCTTGCGCTCCTACTAGGCTGCTTTGCGCTGGCCGTGTCAGGTCCGCAAGCGCATGCGCAAGATCTTTCGGACGGTCTAGTCGGCTACTGGCCGTTTGATGGCGATCTAGAAGACAAATCGGAATCGGATCCACCCGCCCATGGTGTCGGTAAGACCTGGTCAGGAAACCATCAGAATATGCCCGAGAATCTCGCTGATTTGGAATTGGCAGATGCTACTTACGTTGAAGGAAAGTTCGGCCAGAGCGGCAAATTCGCGGACTCATTTTATGTTGAGACCCCTCTGGAGTTGGAGGATCGCTTCGACTTCGGCGCGATTGACGATCTCGATGAAGATGATCCCGAAGAGGAGGATCCCGATCTTAAGGGTTTCACCGTTTCACTCTGGGTCACCGTTGATGAATTCTCCACAAACTGGCAATGCCCTGTGGCAAAAGGCGAGCAGAATCAGTGGCGTATCCATCGTCGTGGTGGTGAGAGAACGTTTACCGGCAACGGCGGCAATGGGGATACCCCTACCGGAGTCATCGAAGCGCCGGAAGATGAAGATGGCAATGGCACCTGGTATCATCTCGTGCTGCGCAGTGATCGGGAGAATGACAGGCACGATTTCTGGGTGAATGGCACCCAGGACGCGACCGAAGATGGCATTAACCCTGAGGGAAATGTCATGCCCATGATGATCGGTCAGAATCCGGATACCGGCGATCGGACCTGGAAAGGTAATATTGATGATGTCGCTATGTGGAATCGTCCGCTTACCGACGATGAGATCGTATTGCTCTGGGGTGATGGCGAAGGCACAAGCGTGGAGACAGCGCTAGACCCTTCCGATCCGAATGTTTCCGGATCCAAGTCACTCACTCTAAGAGACGTGCTTCCCGAGACGGAGCTCCCCTTTGCGATCAATATCGGCAATACGGGTGATACCCAGCCGCTGAATATTTCCAATGTGACTCTTGCTGGTCCTGACCTGGATCATTTCACAATTGTCGAGTCTCCGACGTCTATCGGACCTGACAGTAAGTCAGCGATCAGTATGACCTTCAATGGGTTCCAAGAGCTTGGAACGTTCAACGCGACGGTTTCTTACACGACAGATGATCCTGATCCTGATGACAAAGAGATCACGGTGGCGATCACGGCGCTGATTCCGAATCCTGACGGACCACTTGCACACTATCCGTTGGACGACGAGACAGGAAGCACAGACGCCACGGAAACGACGACTAATCAAAATGTCGGCGTCTATGATGCGAATGGTGGCAGTGTCACCCTTGGCGGTGCAGCTCTCGCTGGTGACGGTAGCTCAATGGCAGTGAGTGGTGGCGGATTGGTGCGCTATGATTCAGGATTCCCGCTAGATGAGTTCACTATTTCGTTCTTCTTCCAGGCGAACGATCTTGGAGGTTTGCCTGCAGATCTGCGCACCTTGGTTGGCCAAGGAGAGGGTACACCTGAAATGGCTCTTCTTCTCGCCGGAGGCGACCTCCATTGGTTTGGTGAAGAGACCATTCTCTTCAGCACTTCTGATGCGCCTATCCAGGTTGGCGAGACTTATCATGTTGCCATGATTTATGATGGCACCGTGGGAACCATTGTTCTCGATGGCGCTGTTGTTGCCAGTGAGGATGTCCTGACACCTGCTCGAGATGGTACCTTCTATGCTGGAGCCTTCGGCTCAGACGGTGCTCTTGGATTGGATGGGGTCTTGGACGACATTCAGTTCTATGGAAGGACGCTCGACCTTGAAGTGGAAGTGCCTTTCCTCATGGACAACGCTGGCAAGGTCCTAGATCCGTTTGCGACAGGACA
>JAACDM010000191.1 GCA_009936795.1 Verrucomicrobiaceae bacterium
GCTGGCGGTGAGGAAGAGGTGGCCACGGACACCGCTGTCCAAGACGTTCAGCGCTTTGTTAGCGAGTTCAACAGGGAGCTGAATGGAGCTGAGGGCTTTGGTTTTGAGATCGTAGCGGTAGAGAAGGGTGCGACCCACGGCTTCGGCTGCTTCGGAATCTGGAGAGACGCCAGCCGGTGGGAGACCGATTTCACCGATGGCTGAACCGTCCGGTGAGGCCTTCCATGCACTGAAGTCATAGCTTGAGCCTGGCACGGTCTGGGTAAGCTTCGTCTATCCGCCTAGATAAATGATCCACTGGGTCGCGTCAGCGGTCGTTTCGAAGCCGTAGATGCCTTTGCGAAAGGGAGCTTTGAACAGCGTCTTCTTGTCGGAGGCTCTGACAATGCGTGCCTTCTTTCCACGACCGACAAGAATTGGGCGTTCTGCTTGGGCCAGCGCTGCTTGAGCCGAGGCCGCAGAAGCTTTGCTAGCCTTGAGAGCCTCTTTCTGAATGAGCTGATAACTATCGCCAGCACGCATGAGTAGCTGATCGCCAAACCAGTCCATGACCTCGCCGGCCAAGTGCAAGTGAGATATCTCGCCTTTGTCGATGTTGATCACGCATTGGTGATCACCTTGGTGAGCTAATGCTTTGCTAGGGTCATGCGGGCAGAAACTCACTTTCACGGCTTCGGCTCCACGTCCAACAGTGGGGAAGCGTTTGAGGATTTCTGCACGGTGCTGGCCGTGCGCAGCAGAAGAAGCTAGCAGAATGGCTGAGGCGGCAAGGGCGAACGCTTTCATGATCGGTGTGAGGCGATGGTGTTAGCTAGCTAGCCGCGATGGCTGGCGATGTCATTGAAGATGGCTTGAGCCATGGCACCAGCGACCGTAGCACGGACTTGGTGTCGTTGACTCCCTGTCAGAAGGTTGCCCACGATGGGATTATCGATGAAATCGAACTCGAGGTAAGCATGCCGCACGGGATGGTGAGCTGCGGTATTCCCCTGATAAGGGTCGCTGGAAACAGAGGTGGCGTAGGGCGCCGGAGCGCGTTTGTTGGCCCCGCGTTCATACACTTTGAAGGCATTGACGACTGCAGTCACGAGACGGTTGGCCAGCGCCGTGTCCTCTGCAAAGTTGATGTTGCCTTTGGCCGGGGTGCGTTGCACTTCAAGGGTGCCGCGTTTCGTGCCGTCGAATCCATTGAAGTGAATGGTAACGAAAGCATCTGCACCCAGGTTACGGGCGAGCTCAGCGCGATTGCGTCCGGTGACATTGATGTCGCGATCTCGAGTCAGAGCGACGCGACTGGGAAGGCCTTGGCCTTCATAACGCTGAGTCACGGCTTTCGCTAGTTCTTTGCCATAGTCGAGTGTGAGGGTTTTCTCCAAGACGCCGTTGGGAGTTCGGCTGTTGTTGAAGCTTGAGCCCGCGAGGTTCGTGTGCCCGCCATGTCCAGGATCGATCACGATGACTGCTGGGACAGAGAATTCCAACCCATTCCCAGCGCGCGGATTCATGGCGGAACTGACAAAGACACGCCCGCGATTGAGGACTTTGGCAGGCATGCTGATCCTGACTTTGGTACGACCCCGAGAATCGAGACGATTGAATGGCGTGATGGCACCTGGAGGCGTGCTGAAAACAGGGACGCCGTTAGGCGGACGACCACGGAGTCGTCCGCCGAAGGCTTGGAAATTCCAATTCACCGCAGTGTTGGCAAAGATCTGGCGTGGATTGAACTGAACCTCAACGTCGCGATAGGCCACTTTGCTAGGATAAGGAGCTTTCACCAAGCGATTCACTGCTGGTGGTGGATAAGCACGGGTTGACCCACGCATCGTTTTGCCTGCGCTCGTCGTTAGTTTGGGAGCCAGTGAGACAAACTCGACGCGGACGTTTCCAGGAACCGGTTGTGGCTGCGGCAGCGAAGGCACGCTCCCGACCGGGACGAGCGGCGGACGTGGTTGCGGAGCGGGCTGAGGCGTGGGTTACGGAGACGGCCTACCACCGAGCCCCGGTCTAGCAGGAAAGGGCGTCGCCCAGCTCGATACGAAGAGCACCAATAAGACAAGTATTTCCAAGAAGTGCGACGGTTTCATGGAATATGACTATTAGATCATATTTACCAATTAGTAAAGTTGGTATTTAGTAGGTGTGAAAGACTAAAATCATTATGGATGGATTACTCTTAAGCCACTGCTAGTGAATCTGCCGAGTGGCAGAGACGCCATACCTTATTCCATGCCGTGTTGCCGCAGGTTAGGTATAGAGTTCTTCTCACACGAAGGCACAAAGTCCTTCACCTACCAGCCCAATGCTCAACCCTTCGTGTCTTCGTGTGAGATTTGTGACAGGGCTGCTAGTCTACAATTTGGAGCTTGATCTCTTCCGAATTACCTTGGAGTTCGGGGGCATACATTCCTGAGATACTCGCGGGCAACGCGCTGAACTTGCCGGGGACTTCTGCGCGAACGCGGTAGGTGAGTGTGTGTTTTCCCCGTGCGAGTTGCTGGGCGAAGAAGGCGATGTGGTCGTCGCGGAATTCGCGGTAAACTCGGAGACCATTTCTAGCATAGCCACTGCGGACATCGACGGGTTCGAATCCAGCAGGTTTGCGATCTTTGATTATGAGGTACTCGTAGTCGTTCTTGCTCTCAAGGATCAGCTCGACTTCGACTAAATCTCCGCTTTTGAGTTCGGTCTCTGGTGTGATGAGGGAGCGTTCGTATTTCTCGATGTTCTGGTCGATGACTTGCCCGCTGCTTCCGGAAACTTTCTTGCTGGTGTCCACTCTCGTCAGGCGATGGAACATGCGTTCTGCACGCAGCTCGAGACCGGCGCTGGGGGTGTGATCTTCAAGGGAGAAGGTATTTAAATACGTGTTGTGGTAGAGAGGACCTTTGCCTGATTTGGTCAGGCTGACGGTGTGATTCCCCGTGGTGACCTCGCTTCCGCTGAGAGTGAACGTGCCATCAAAGGTGAAGAGTGTTTCGGGCGTGATCGTGACTTCTTGCTGCTTCCCACCGTCGAGGCTGAGCGTGACGGTCATGTTTGGTTGGTCTTCATCGCAGGCTTTTAAATAATCGGCCATGGCTTCGACGCAGATAGCGGTGTCGCGTGTGCTGTTCCAGCGGGAACCGTGTTTGCGATTGTTGAGCAGGTAATTGACGAGGCCTCGTGCTTCATCGCTCTTCGGTTTCACGAGTGCTAGGAGCTTTAGGTAGTAGGCGTTGGCCTCGTATTCACTGCCATACCAGCGCCACCAGTAGCCGCCATTTCCGAGATCGAGGTAGGCCGTTTGGTTCTCCTCATCGCGTTTGAGGAACTGCTTGATATTGCGCAGTAGCATGTCGCGTTCATTGAACCGGTCTAAACGATGCATGGCGATGCCGAGTATGCCCTTGGCGTAGACCGAGAGTTTGTCCCGATCTCGGTAGAGGAAGTCCCGCATGCTTGTATTCTGTTTCGCGGCATCAACCAGGGTCATGAAGACAAGGGCGTCGAGGTTGTCAGCGAACTGTTTCATCTTCACGTTGGGAAGTTTTGAGCCCCAGCGTTTGATCTTGGCGACTTCGCCTTTCTGATAGTTGGCTAACCAGCTGATTCCGCGATCAAGCATCCCTGGAACCAGCGCTACGCCGCTCTGTTTGGCACGCTGTAAACCGTGAACGACGACTGCTGTGGTGTGTGGGTAGGAGCGTTCTTGATCACCCGAGAACCATCCCCAGCCGCCATCGCGATTCTGCATCGACGTGAGGGCGAGGAGGCCTTCCTTCACCATGTTCGTGACCTCGGCCTCATCGTAGACGGGATTCTCTTCGTAGTGTTGCCATTGTTTGGCCCGCTCTTGCGCATTTCCAAGTTCTTGTAGACTGAGATTCATGCGTTTCGCTTTCACGGTAGCAAGATCAACTTTCATGTCCTTGAGGATGCGCTGAGTGATGACGGTCGGGACGAAACGGTTCAGTGTTTGTTCAGTGCATCCGTAAGGGTTAGTTCACCAAATAGGGGAGGGCATCGACCATGGCGGTGGCGATGCTAGGCGAGTAGCGCACTGTAAGTTGGCTGGCTTCTGGACGCCGCTGTTCAGGAACGTCGAGGACAATCTCATCACGGGTCTCGTTCGGACGGATAATCCCGCTCCAACTATCGGTCTTGGGGACGCCGTGCACTTGAACTGGGTAGCGCATTTCCATGGCATCGGACTCGACGTCGGTTAGGGCCTTCATCGTAATGAAGGCCTCGCCTTCGTGTTGGGCTCGAACACGCCAGTCAATGCGCTGTTCCCCACCTGCGGAAATCTCGACGACCTGGCTCGATGAAACGTCAGGCAGGAGTGTGAGTGTCTCACCGCCGAGTTCGATCGAAACCGTGACTGGCTTTGCGGCATCGAGGTAGTTGTGCACATTGGCACTGAGAACAAACTCGTCGCGCTCGGTGAAGAAGCGCGGCGCCTGCATGCGAAAAAGGAGATCTTTGCTCGTGATGACCTCAGTCTCTCCCTGGCCGACGATGGTGCCATGTCCCATGCTCCATGATTTGATCTTCCAAGTGGTGAGGTTCTCTGGCATGGGGATGTCGAGATCCACTCGGCCATCAGCATCAGTCACGAGGGTAGCGGACCAATAGGCGGTGTCCGCGAAGTTCGAACGTGCTGTGGGTTCAACGAGCGGGCTTCCTTCATCGTCTGACAGGGCAGATCCGGCACGTAGGCCGGCCGCCACCGGAGATGCTGCGGCCATCGGTGCGGGCATGGCATCCGATTCTGCGACCATCATTTCTGCTTTCATGGCACCGCGTTTCATGAGTCTTTCTCCGAAGCCGTAGCTTCGGCTCGTTGGTCTGGACAATTCTCCCCCAAAGGCTCCTAATGTTTGCATGGCCGCCTTGCCTTTTCGTAGGCCAGCCTCAAAGCGTAGGTTCACACTGTCCTCTATTTGTGGTTGATGCTGCCGCCGCCATTTCCAGAAGAACTCGCGGATGTCTGGCGTATTGCTTCCTCCAGAAATATACTCTATCGCTTTGTTATAGACAGAAACGATGGTGGCGCCGGTGAATGGCTTGCCTAAGTGATCCCTGATTTGAAGGGTGATCTTGGCAGACTCTCCGGGTTTGTAGGTTTCTTTGTTTGGTAGAACCTAGATCTCGGCCACGCGTGTTGCTGGTGGCACAACGATCTCACGGGTTTCCGTGTGTACTTTGTCTCGACTCACGGTCACGGCTTCTACAAAGAAGTTTGGCATGTCTTTCGTTGCCACAGGAATCTTGAACACCGTGCTTTTGCTGGTCTTGCGAAGGATTTCAGGCCTGAGGTAGGTGCCGTTGCTAGGGCGGACGAAGAGGAGGACTACGGCGCCCTCTTTGTCCGTGTTGACCATGAGCTCAACGTCGTCGCCTGGTGCATACTCGCGTTGGTTGGCAACGATCTCGATATCATTGAAATGGTATGACTTGCCGTCGAATCCATCGCCACGAACGACAAAGAGGTAAGCGCCTTCGCACTGACGTCCTTTCGCATCGGTCAGGGCGAAGCTTAGGCGATACTGTCCCCACTTGGCGGCGGTGAGTTTTTGTTGCACGCAGCCCTCTTCATCAGTCTCCAAGTCCCAAGTATCGACGGCTGTTTCCTGTGGGTTTCCCTCTTCATCGTAGATGACATTGTAGAGGGTGAGCGTCCCCTTGCCGGAGACAGGTTTGCCATCAATCGTGCGTGCGCAGGAACTCGCCCGGATGGTGTCTCCTGCTCGGTAGTGACCTCGATCTACCCACACATTCACCTGAAACGGTTCGCGAGCCACAGATACCTTGCCGGTTCCAACGATGGTTCGCCGAGACCCGTCGCGCACCTCTGCGGTAATTTCATAACGATGATCTTGGTCGCCGTGGATGGCTTTTGTTAGCTTCGTGTCGATTTCGAAATCCACGGTGCCGTCGGCTCCGATGGGCACTACGCGTTCCGCGATAAGTTCGGGAGGGGCGTACGATCGGCTCCAGCTTGGCACGGGGCACCGGCAACCCCAGCGTCTCCAGCCGGGATACCATTCGTAATCGGGCGTGAACCACCAGTAGCCTGTTCCGTAGAACCAGTCCCAGGGCATGGGAGCGTACCATCGATCATCCGCTGGCGTGCGCATGACTTTGTACTTCACGGTCGCCTTCGTGACGGGTGCGCCAAAGTAGTAATTTGCCTTGATCTTGGCTGTAATCGGATCGCCGAGCATAACAGGGTCGTCTGGAGCTTCGACAGACACCTCGAACTCAGGCTTCTTGTATTCTTCGACTTGGAACGAATTGCCGCCCTTGCTTCCCTGGACGTTCTCTAAATGGAGGCGGTAGACACCGAGAGCAGCTCCTTTGGGCAAGGCGTGCGTTTCAGAGAATCCGCCGTAGGCATCTGTGGTGATGTCTTTCTTGAGGATCTCTTCACCCTGCGGGTCGGTGATGATTAGTTTGAATGTTTGATTGGCAAACTGACTGACATTGTCCTGATCATACTGTGCGTGGCGTACCCAGGCATGGAACTGCACCTCCTGTTCGGGGCGATACACCGGGCGGTCCGTGACGAAGAGTGTTTTGGTTTGCCTGTAGTCGGCATCATGGTGATTGCGCCAAGTACTGGAAAACCCATGGTAGGCGAAGCGACCGTTGTCAGAGCGAACGGTCGCAAGCCATTGGTAGCCTTTGCTCTGAGCTTCTGACAGAATGATTTGCCCGTTGGCATCCGTGAATTCAGCGAACTGCTTCGTGATGATATCGTAGCGGCGGCGGCTGAGAAAGCGCTTCTTCTCCAAGCGCTCGCGCTTGGAGAAGAAGAACTCAACATTCGCTTTGGCCACAGGCTGGCCATTGATGGCATCGGCGACGTAGTAGTAGGTCTCGCCGTTGAGTGGTTTCTTCACAATGGCCGTGTCGTGTAACCAAACGACAATGTTAGATTCGTGGCCATCGGCCATGGTTGCTCTGACGAGGTAGCCGCCCGCTTTGGTGAGGGGTGTCTCGATGTCGGCTCGCGTGTCCCAGTGATTTGACTTTGGTGTGAGAGTTTCTTCCCATCTGGCAACTTCCTTGCCTACGTATTTCATCCAGCTCTCGCTAATAAGCTGGTAGCCAATCCGATTGAGGCGAACTTCTTCGCGATTGGAGTCCAAAGGATTCTTTCGCAGAAAGTCCTTCACACTTTTTAACAATGCCTCTGTTTTCACTTCGAATGCTCGCAGAGTCACCTTGGTGCCATTCCGATAGACGAATCCCAAGGATGCGGGCTTGCCGGCAGGGAACCCAAGCGCGCCGTCGAATTTGCCCCAGGCTTGCTCGATCTGTTCGACCTGCTTGCGGCGCCAGTTGTCGCGCCCCTCTCCAAACTTGGAAATGGACGCTTTCCATGCTCTCGCGGCTTGGGGGAATTGGCGTCGGTTTGCATAGATCCGGGGGAGTTGATCGGAGGCCTGCTCTGCGTGCGACTTGAACTGTGTTTCGGTGGCAATGCGTTGCAGCCATTTGAGATGATTGGCGTCATCTGGGAGCGTGATCCGCTTGGAGCCCGTGACTAGTTGGCAAAGAGTTTCCGTTTCTTTGAGGGGGTGCAGCGACCAGACGTTCTCTGTCTGATCTTCGCGATCAAACCAGTCGCCGAAGCGCTGTCTCATGGTGTGCACGCCGAACTGTTGTTGGAGAAACTGTGCGTATCGCATGGCGGCACTGCCTGCCTGAGACGGGGCTGTGGAAGACGCTTTCCCTAACAGGTAACGCTAACGCTCGCCATCGTTTTTGGATGTTTCCCAGGAGGTAAGCTTCTCATAAAGAACAGGGGAGCCATCTGGCTGCACGGGAGTGCCTTGACCAGAGCCTCCGTGGTAGCCGTAGCGGCCATCGTCGAGATCGGGAAGGCTGGAGAGATCTGTGAGGATCTGTAGTTGCCAAGCTGCCCGTGTATTCTGTAGTCGATTGGCGGCTTCAGAATAGAAGGTGCCTAACGATTCAACATCGGCATTTTGAGGGATGCGTGTCATCGTTTGCACGACGAGTTGCATCGAACGCACGCGATCGCGTTCTTGCGCGTTTATGTAGGTGCCACCACCACGGTGATTTCCTCTTACAAAGACGGTATCCAAGATAACGCCATGGTGTGGGATTTGACTATGGAGCGTGGCGGCTTTGGCAAATACCTTCCAGTCGAGGGCGTAACGTTGAATACTCTCTTCGAGAAAGACATCCGCGTCTTGGAGCTGATCGTTCCGATGGTGATTTCGGAACGATGCTCTAACGCTGACAGTCTGGTGTTAGCACTACTGTGCGATTCGGGTCACAGAACAGGGCTGTTCACTGATTAAGTAATGGGGTGTCGTCAGGGACTTGGAATACCTCTGGGTCACCGCCCATCAGGGCTCCTGAGGCCTGGGGATCTACGAGATTAGGAACTCTGTCAGAGACTATATCTTCGAAGTCGTAGTGAAGGACCAGCTTTGCGGACTCTTTTTGAGCTGTAGCCGTAGCCACCCCGAAGGAAATTAATAACATCAAAGCCTTCACGACTATATGGTAACAACACAAATTTGCTCAAGTGTCGATATGAGCGTCGTCGAGGCTGGAAAAAGGGGCTTGGTCGTGGGGCGGCAGGGAACTAGGCGCAGACTAGAGGCCCAGCGGCGTGTGGTTCAGCGCGATTGGCTCGACCACATCCTTATCTTCATGCAGCCGGATGGTCTGATCAGCCTTCAGATTTTGGAAGCGTTGTGTCTTACCCGTGGTGAGCCAGAAGACTTCGAGTGATTGTACCTTTGTCGCTTTGCCCAGGCCAAACCAAGGGCGCAGCGGATTAGAGCCGAAGCTACTTCCAGAATCGACCCATCGGTAGACGGAACGTGTCTTCCCATTATCGACGAACGTGGCTTTCAGGCGTGCGCCGATTGCACAGCGTGGTGAGGTCTTGCCGACTAGTTTTACGCTGAGCCAGTGATTGCCGGAGCCAGGGTTCTCGAAGAGAGCGTCGTAATATTTATCTACGGGAAAGGCTCCTCCCATTTGCGCGAAGATGTCCAAATCACCATCATTGTCGAGATCGGCAAAGGCGATGCTGTGGCCTTTCTGCAAATGGCCGAAGCCTCCTCCCAGGGTGATATTCTCGAAAGACTTACCGTCCCGATTAAGAAACATCAAAATTGGGGTGATGTTAGATAAGCCCGTGTTGCCCGTGCCAAGGTAGAAGTCTAACCAACCGTCGTTGTTGAGATCCCCAAAGTTGCATCCCATTGGCATGGTGGGGAGCACGAGGCCTGCGCTGCGGGCAGCATTCTTGAATTGGCCATTGCCGCTGCTTAAATGATGGCCTGAAAGATGTTCGTCTCTTGTCTTGAAGCCAAAGTAGTAAGAGCCAGTCAAGCCGGCATCGGGTGAGAAGAACGGGATAAAGACATCCAACGCGCCATTATTATCGGCGTCCCAGACCCACAACGGGAAGCTCCGGCTGGGCTGGTCAAGGCCTAACGTTTTAGTGACATCCCTAAATGTACCATCTTGTTGATTGCGATAGACACGGTTAGGCTCGTCCATGTTGGAAAGGCAGAGGTCCGGATAGCGATCCCCATCCAGATCTCCCCAAACTGCGCCTTTGGTGAAGCGGCCGTTGGCGATACCTGCTGCCTTGGAAACATCTGTAAAAAAAAGTTCTCCGTCATTGCGATAAAGCTGGCATGGGGCCTGGATGGTTGCTGTGGTTTCGTTACCGATAAATAGGTCGAGATCTCCGTCGAGGTCGTAGTCCGCCCAATCTGCGGTCTGGGTGGGATAGTGATTCTGGTTGAGGCCAACCTCTGCGGTGACATCAGTGAATTGTGGGATTCCGTCTGCGTTAGGGCCGTTGTTTCGAAGGAGAGAGTTTGGATGGCGACCTTTGTCCGCTAACCAAGCGCCACGGAGGACCAGAATATCCAAGTGACCATCGTTGTTGTAATCCGCGTGGACGAGGTTCAATCCTCCTAACTGGTGTGTTAGTCCCGCTTCTTCTTGAACTCTACGAAAAGTGCCATCCCGGCGATTGAGGAACAGAGTTGGAGCCTTGCTCGTATTCCAAGTAGAGACGAGGACGTCCAAATAATCATCGCCGTTAAGATCGTCAACAATGGCGCCCCCAGCGAGGCTGAATGTCGTGAGGCCTGATTTTAATGCGATGTTAGTAAAAGCTGGGAAGGTCGATGACTTGGTGACCCGCTCGGGTAAGGCACGGTGTTCTGGTGGAACCATGTCAGGGTAGGCGCCTACAGTCATGGCCGATAGATTGAGTAACCACCGAGCGGAATGGTATCGCGGGCTATCCGGCGTGAGGATCTGCAAGACGCGAGCAAAGGCGGTCATGGCATTGCGTGATCCTTCGGGTTTGCTGTGAAGGCCACCGCCTTTCAGTGGGAGAATGCAGCTTTCTGGAGAGTGTTGCTGGCAACAGTTCTGGGTTTCGCCATAGCGAAGGTAAGCGAGGCCGAGGAAGAAGAGAGACTCTCCTAGTTGCTTGGGCGAGACCTTGGCTTGTCTAGCTTTCTGAAACCCCTGACCTAGCGTTTTCACGGCTTCTTTTTCCAGCCCAAGCTTTAGTTGAGCGATACCCAAACTCTGCATGGCTAGGGCTGTGGATTCTGGTGGAGTTTGAGCGGTGGCCTGCGCCAAACGGCCCTTCCAGAGCTGGATCGCGTGGCTACCTAGAAAGGTATTGTTAGAAGCTGTCTGATCCCGGATTTTGACGAGAGCTTCTTCGATTTTTGACGAGAGCTTCTTCGATGGGTGAGAGCTGTGCTATGGAGGTTTTAAGCAGAACAAGGGTAGTGATGAAGGAGAGCCACGATGGCGATATTATCATAGGGGATTCTCAATACAAAGACTTTGGCAGTCCTACAAGGCAGGGCCTTGGAAATGTTCAATCATTGAAGAAAGCAGTCGGTGACGAGATTGCCAAAGCCCATTATTATGACATGTGTTGGGCGGTGAAATGCTCTTGCTGTGGTGCTAATCTGACCGGCCTGAATCCTACGTGTGGGTTCTGTGGATCTCGTGAGCAGATCGACCTGCTTACAGTGAATAGGCGAAACCTCGGGCTGGCGGAAGGCATGGAATGCCCGCGATGTGAAGCCTCTCTTGAGGTTTGGAAGTTGGCTCCCACTTCGGTTGATGTGGATCTAGCTGTCGAGCGATGCCCGGGATGCCATGGCATCTTCTTCAATCCTGGCGAGCTGGAGGCGTTTCTCCAGCATCAAGTCGTCGCCACGACTTGGTTGGATCTTGAGAAGCTGGAGACCATGCGTCCGACGGAGACGGATGTGTTGGGAAAGCTTGGTGTTCGTGAGCGACACTACTTGCCCTGTCCTACATGCAAAGAGATCATGAACTCGCAGAACTTCGGTCGCCGGAGTGGCGTGCTCGTTGATCTCTGTCGCGCGCACGGTATTTGGTTAGACGGCGGCGAGCTGAGGAAAGTGTGTGAGTGGTGGCGCGCAGGTGGCGCGCACGTTGACACGGCCAATGAGACCAAGCGTTCTCTCGCCATGCAGAGGACGCGCGAGCCCCGGATCCCACGTTCTGTCAGCTTGCCGTTTGAATCTGATGACGCTGAACGACGCTGGACACGTAGTGGCAGTGGGACCGTTGAGTTAGTCTCCATTCTTACTGCGATTATAGGTTATTTCCTAAGCTGAGCTGGCGCAATCTTTGTTCGCGTCTTATGTGAGGGGCGTCCATAAAAACGAAAAGACACCCCCTTTTGGGACTACCTGTTTTCGACAAATAGGGTCTGGGGAAGTCTTCTACGTAGCTCGGTTAGAGGCGCAGCCAAGCCGGATTAAAAGCAAAGTGGGAGCGGTACTCGTTTGGACTACGTCCGAAGTAGCGCTGAAAGCTCTTGGTAAAGTGCGCCGAGTCGGTGAAGTGCAAGTCCTGCGCAATGGCCGTGGCTGTCTTGTCAGTGAAGAGTAGTTGGCGAGCTGCGTGCTGCACCCGGCGACGCTGAGTGTAGTCTACCAGCGTTGTGCCAGTCGCCTTCTTGAACAGGCGACCTAGGTGATCGAGTGACATGCCCATGAGCGGTTCAAGAGTGGACAGCCGAACGGCACCACTGAAATTGATGCCGCCCTCGATGGCGCGCATGGCGTGCATGATCTCTGGACGAAGGGCGATGCGATTTCGGCGGCGCCAGTAGAATCCATACTCCTCACCAATGTGGAGGAAGATCTTGAGAAGGGTGAGGCGGGTGAGTGTTTCGTCGATCTGCTCCTGTCGGAGCTGATCCTTGAGGACTCCCAAGTCGGCAGAAACGTACTCAAACGGCTCTCGTTTGAGTGATAGCACACTGATAGGGTCCTCGGTTGGGAAGTCGAAGAGAATCTGAGCGAAGAACAGGCTGAGGAGATCGGGGCTATCCAGAATCATGTGGATGTCGTTCACCATCCACTCAGGCAAGAAACGCAGGCGAATCATCCGTACCTCAGTTGGCTGACGTGCGAAGTGAGTCTGGCCAGGTTGGCTGACAATCACGGAGCCAGCTCGCATAGACTGGAGGCTCTGCCCGTGCTCGTGGAGGAAGGTTCCACTTAGGACGATGAAGACCTCAGGCTGCTCTCGCGACGTGAAGTCCATGTCTCGACTAAGTTCGAACTCTTTGTAAAGGAGCGGCCATCCCTCAAGGCTTTCCGTGTGGTTCTCTTTCACTTCTGAGCTGGTAAAGACGGCTGACATAACGGGGTTATAATGATGGGAAAGTATAAATACGCAATGGAAACTTAATACGGATCATACTTATCATATTCAAGTCCGCTTAGTAGAACTGTGCGATAGTGTATAATTACGATCCTATCGAGGAATTCCTTTATCAAGGTAAAACACCTTAGAGAGGTAGAGTCCCTTCGCGGGGGCGCAAGCGGATGTTTTCAAAAGTCTCGGTGCAGATACGAGCTCTTTTAGCCTGGATTCTGACAACTTTCCGTGGGCAAATTGGATCATGGTGCCCACGAGCATTCGCACCATGCGATAGAGAAACCCGTCTGCGGTAAACTCCATAAACCATTGATTATTAGTGGTTTCTGTGACCTCAATTCGTTTGATGGTCCGGACAGTGGAACGGGGAAGCGGGCAATTGGGACCTCGATTTGCCGCAAA
This sequence comes from Verrucomicrobiaceae bacterium, assembly GCA_009936795.1. GTDB lineage: Bacteria > Verrucomicrobiota > Verrucomicrobiia > Verrucomicrobiales > DEV007 > JAACDM01. The sequence continues at coordinate 13,123 of JAACDM010000191.1, forward strand.
TGCCCTGAAATCGTGGGTTCCCTCGAGGATGTTTGCCGCTCGTAGGAGAACGTTTCGATCCAAAGGATTATGGATTTGCCAAGCTCTTTCAGCTAGCATAGGGGGTAGTATATTTCCGAGGAAGATTTGGTAGCGATAGGTCTTACTGATCACTGAAAACCGGGCGTGGAAGGCGTCTGAGACGGGTTCAGCCTCAAGGATTCGAATACTTGCCGGTAGTCTGGCGTTCATAGCCCGGGGCCAGGATTGGGCATCGAGATGGAGCCTCATTGGGGTATCCACGTGGCATACTTGCCCATCTGCATGCACACCGGCATCGGTCCGGCCTGAGCCGTGAACCCGTGTCTCCGTCGGCATGCCGTTCATCTCGGCCAGAGCGTGCTCAAGC
>JAACDM010000192.1 GCA_009936795.1 Verrucomicrobiaceae bacterium
CGAAGAGATCTTTGATCTTGGAAACGAGCTCATCGAGGGAGCAACCTTGATCGGAAATGCTGTTGGCAACTTTGAGAACGAGAGTATATCGCAAGGGCTTGGGGCTGTGGTTATTGTCAGGGGTATCTTTGCCCCACGCAGTCTCAAGCTTTCAACTCATTCCGGACCTAAAACTCAGTTAGCCCCCCGTTTCCCGGACGTTACCAAATATTTAAGTTCAATGAACAAATTTCACAGCTCTTGCACTCCCAAATCGATCAGCTTGGGCTCGAGGGCCTTAGCCCAAATCTCATAACCCTTTGGGGACAGATGGAGCAAATCCGGCATCATCTCCTTGGAAACCACGCCGTTATCGTCAAGAAAGCTCTCGTCGAGGTTTAAGTAATCCACCTGATCATCTTGGGCGAGCACGGCAATCCTATCGTTGATTGCTTTGTTGAGCAAACGCAACGGATCATTCGACTCAGCCGCCCGCGGAAAGACACCTAGTAGGAGCACCTTTGTCTGAGGAAAACGCTCCTGAACCTTGGCCACGACTTTACCCACACCTGCGGCTGTCTCAGTGGCAGACTGTTGAAGGTGCCCCGTATTGTTTGTGCCAATCATGATCACCGCCACCTTGGGAGCCGTCCCCCCCTTAAACTTTCCCTTCTCAAGCCGCCAAAGAAGATGCTCGGTGCGATCACCCGAAAACCCCAGATTAATCGCATTGCGAGAACCATAATACCGCTGCCACGTTTCCTTACCTGGTCCCTCCCAACCTTGAGTGATCGAGTCTCCTAAAAAGAGCAAGTCCGCTGACTCCTTGGAAGTCTTCCTGTCTATCTCTTGGTAGCGCTGTCGCCACCACTTCTCGGTCAGTCGAGAGACCGGGATGGCAGCACTGTTCACGTCGTACTGTTTGCGCATCGAAGTATAACGCTGCTTCATATCGTCTAACAACTTCGCAGCTTCTGGTTTGTCGTGGATACTTCGCATCTCTTGGGGATCATTCATAAGGTCAAATAGCTGCCATTCCTTAGTACGCGGGAAGCGCATCAACTTGTGACGCAAGGTCCGCACACCATCATGCGCCGCCACATTATGAGTGCGTTCGCCGTAGTAGGCGTAGTAGATCGATTCACGCCAGTCCTTTGGCGCATATCCCTTATTCCTAAGCACGGGCAAAAAGCTCTCTCCCTGAATTGCTTCGGGCACATCGACTCCTGCCATTTGCAGAAAGGTCGGGGCATAGTCGATATTCTGGATAAGCGCACGAGACTTCTTTCCTGCTTCAATCTCACCAGGCCAGCGAATAAGGAAGGGCATCTTGAAGGATTCCTCAAACATCCAACGCTTGTCATACCCACCGTGCTCTCCCAAATAGAAACCTTGATCAGACGAGTAGATGACTACGGTATTCTCAGAAAGCCCCGTCGCATCTAGATGATCTAGCACTCGCCCTATCCCATCGTCCATGGCCTGCACCGTCCGCAGATAATCTTTGATATAGCGTTGGTACTTCCACTTCACGATCTCCTCTTCGCTCAGCTTTCCCGCGTTCATCTTCTCAATGAAGGCCTGGTTCTTTGGCTCGTAGGCGGCATCCCAAACGCGTTTCTGAGCAACGGTCATTCGTCGATACTCTGCATTAGCGATCCCCGTACTGAAAGACTCCGGGAACTGGTTCTTGCCATGAAACTTCATGTCGTGCCCCCAGTACATGTGTTTATCGATTCCCATCTCGTGTTCCTTCAGCAGGCCTACACGATTAGCATAATCGTCAAACAGCGTGTCCGGCAGCGGCAAATCCCCCTCGTCAAACTTCTTGAGATGACGTGCAGGTGGTGACCAATTGCGATGCGGAGCCTTGTGCTGGCACATTAACAAGAACGGCCTGTCATCATCCCGCGCCCTCAGCCAATCAAGCGAGAGATCTGTGATGATATCACTGCAATAGCCTGGCCGACGCTTCTTCGTTCCGTCCATTTGAAGGAAGTCTGGATTGTAATAGCTTCCTTGCCCCGGCAGTACTTCCCAGGCATCAAATCCTGTCGGCTCAGAACCCAGGTGCCACTTTCCAAAGAGCGCTGTGTCATAGCCAGCCTGTAGAAGAAGCTTCGGAAACGTGACTTGGGAGCCATCAAAGCGCGCCCTCTCATTACTCAGAACCCCATTCACATGGCTGTGTTTCCCACTGAGAATGCAGGCACGCGAAGGCCCACAAATCGAGTTCGCACAGAAGGAGTTCTCAAAGATCATTCCCTCGTTCGCGAGGCGATCAATGTTCGGGGTATGGTTCAGTCGCCCAGCACTGTACGCTGAGATCGCCTCAACCGCATGATCGTCCGAGAAGATGAAGACGATGTTAGGACGATCCGCCGCAACGAGAACTGCGGGCATAAGTAAGGCAAAGAATAGGAGTCTCATGTCGCCGACGGTAGGCGAAGCATCACCACGGACACAAGTCCCAAACCCGAACTTACGGCAACACTACGCGGACATAGCGACGAGTTCCCTTCAGATCTACCCGAACCGTCTCAAGCACCTCACCCAGGCCACCGTCCTTTTGAATCATAGTCTCGATGTCTTGCCCCTCTTCTGCGTCCACCCAGTTCTTCAAGTCATCACTCAACTGAACGGTCCAAGCCTCAACATCAGAGATACGTCGATAGGTAACCCGGTAGGTGCCATCCGCGAGGATCGAAATCTGCGGCAGATTTCCGTAGCCGGCACCAGACCTGGGATTGAGATCAAAACGGAATTCATGGCCATTCGTAAATCCGTCGGCATCGGCATCAGCATC
>JAACDM010000193.1 GCA_009936795.1 Verrucomicrobiaceae bacterium
CCCGTTTCCGTAAAGGAAGGCGGCATCTTCCGCGATGGCTACAACACCGAACTCGATGAAATTCGAAAAGCCTCTAGCGAAGGCAAACAGTGGATCGCTGACTTACAGGTTCGCGAAAGCGAACGCACGGGCATCAAGTCACTCAAAGTAAAATACAACGCTGTCTTTGGTTACTTCATCGAGATCACGAAATCAAATCTCTCTCAAGTCCCCGACGACTATCATCGCAAGCAGACCACCGCCAATGCCGAGCGATTCATCACGCCTGAACTCAAGGAAATGGAGAACAAGATCCTCGGCGCAGATGAACGCATGCGCGCGTACGAGTATGAGGAATTCCAAAAGTTACGCGGACGCGTCCTCACAGATCTACGCCCCCTGCAGATTCTAGCAGACACGCTAGCCGAGATCGATGTCATGGCGGGACTCGCCGAGAAAGCGCGACTCTACAATTACACCCGCCCTCTTCTCAACGAGTCCAAGAACCTCTACATCAAGGATGGTCGGCATCCCATGCTCGATCAGAACCTGGCCGAGGAGAAGTTTGTCCCCAACGACACCACGCTCGATCACGACATCAACCGATTGCTCCTCATCACCGGACCAAACATGGCGGGAAAGTCGACCTACATCCGTCAGGTCGCCCTGCTTACACTAATGGCACAAGTAGGTAGCTTCATTCCTGCGGCCCAAGCGGAGATCGGTCTCGTGGACCGCATCTTCACCCGGGTGGGTGCCAATGACGATCTCGCCCGTGGTCAATCCACCTTCATGGTCGAGATGAACGAGACGGCTAGCATCATCAACAACGCCACCGGCCGAAGCCTCATCGTGCTTGATGAAATCGGACGCGGCACGTCCACCTTTGACGGCCTTTCCATTGCTTGGAGTGTCGCCGAACACGTCAACGACACCATCCAGGCGCGCACCCTGTTTGCCACCCACTACCACGAAATCACCGCCCTCGCTCAAAGCCGCCCTAGCGTGCAGAACTACAATGTGGCCGTCCGTGAGTGGAACGAAGAGATCATCTTTCTCCGCAAGATCATCCCCGGTGCCGCCGACCGTAGCTACGGCATCCAAGTCGCCCGACTCGCAGGCCTTCCCAAGGAAGTCGTCAGTCGGGCGCAAGCCATCCTCGATCATCTTGAATCCCAGAATGGCGCTCAGCCTGACAAAGCCGCTGTCGCCAAGAAGAAACGCGCCCGCCCAACCAGAGCCCAGACTAAGGACGATCCTAAGCCAGAGAGCCCATCTCCCCAGATGAGCCTCTTCTCCTAACATGCGCCTTCCGCTCCTCTTTCTTGCTTTCACCCTCTTACCTAGCCATGCCCTAGAACAGTGGGAAACGCTCATTCTCAGCTTTCGAGGTCCTCAGACAAGCGAGCAAGCCCGCGTGAATCCTTTCACGGGCTACCGCCTAGCGGTAACTGTCAATCCCGCCGAAAAGTCGGCAAAGGCGCGCGGTTTCTTTGCCGCCGATGGCAATGCGGCCGAGACAAGCGCTCGCGCTGGCAATCAGTGGCAAGCCCGATTTACCCCCGACTTGTTAGGTCCCTAGCGCCACGAGGACACCTTAAATTTCGGCAAAGACCTCGCCATCAGCAACAAGCCCGGCAAGCCTTTCCTGCTCGCCAAAGCCACCGGCGAGTTCGAGGTGACAGCAAACACTCAAGCCGGCCCCAGCTTCCGCGCCCTCGGCAGGCTCGGTATCGACGGCGGCTATTTCCGATTCCCTGCAACCGGTCGCGACTGGCTCAAGACGCTAAACCTCCCTGGCCCATCACCATGGACGAGATTGGCCTGTGGCACACAGGAGCCCTGCCAGATGCCACCAGTCCACATCACGATACCTAAGACGACACGCACTCTGGGGCAGTCTGCGAAGGCGGCACCGGCGTGGAATGGTACTTTGGAGCCAGGCATCCTCACAATGACCTCACACTCGAAGATTCGCGCACACCTACCCATCTCTGGAAACAGACTCGCAACGCCCTAACTCTCTTCGAGGATCACCTTCCCTACTGGAAGATGGTCCCCATGAACGACGTCATTTCAGACGAAGACGCCCAAGGCTTCGGCATCGAAGGCGAGATCTATACCATCCACCCCCTCATCCCATCGAAATCGATCTACCCGCCGTATCCAAAGTCTTCGAGCGGCGCTGGTTCGCTCCCGTCGACGGGAGCAACCTCCAAATCGGCAGTGACAAATCCATGCCAGGAGGCGGAGTCCGGCGACTCGGAAGGCCTCCTCACGGCAATACCAAAGATTGGGTTATTCTGCTAAAGCTTCCATGAACGAAGCCACTTTTCCATCCGAACCCAAAGCCTTCAGTCGCTCAACCACCCGCGGCACATAGACCGCCGAGACCGAACTTTGTACGCCATTGTCCATCGCGGTCTCTTTGAAATTCGCGTGCCCTTTGGTCAGCTGCTCTTGATGGTCTAAATAGAATTCCCGAGCGGCTCCTGACCGAATCAACAAGGATTCGGAAGACCAATTCACTTTAGAGACGCCAGCAGCAACCGCCGCTTGCAACTGCGCGGTGTCCAATCCGGACGAACCGTGCAAGGCAATACCAATGGGGCGACCCGCAAGCTCGGAGGCGAGCGTCTGATGACGAGCCACCGCTTCCGGCTCAAACCCTCCTGCAGATCCCAACCCATGCTTTGTCCCCACACCCGGTGCCCACAACGCTAAGTAACCAGGATTCGCCCTTTCCGCTGCACCAAAAAGCGCACGTGCTTCGTCTAACGAAGTTACCCCATCATCCACGCCAGCCTCCATTTCCAGAGTTGCCTCCACGTCGGCCTCGCGCGCCGTTTCACACAAAGTTGCAATGGTCGCCAGATTCTCCTCCACGCTCAACTCCGAGGAATCTAACGATACACTAGAGGCTGACAGACGGAGCTCTTGCCCACCAAACGAGACGTCCAATCCACGGATCGCACGTTGCAGGAGGGAAACCGTCATGGGGCCCTTGATGTGATCGGTGTGATACACAATCGGCACGTCCCGATAACGCTTGGATTGCCCTAGCACAGCAAGATCGGTCAGGTACTGCGTCATCCCAAGAACAGGATCGCCATAGCCAAAGCTGTGTCCCATCAATTGCCACAAACTCGTTTCAACAAAGACTGGCGACTGACACTGACGGGCAGCCTCCAGAGCATCCACCACCGCGGCCGGACTATCCGCATTGACCGCTAAGATAGCATAGTGCTCTGCCAGGGCGTGCTTGAATAGG
>JAACDM010000023.1 GCA_009936795.1 Verrucomicrobiaceae bacterium
ACCAGGGGATAGCGAGATTTCGATTGCGTTCGAAGATCAGCGATTCACATGATTTCCATCCAGCCAATCTGACGGAGAGCCGAAAAATCAATCAGCTGTAAGTGACCAAGATCAACGGCTGCCACGCCGGAATGCGTATTCATATCAGCTAGTGTCCCATTTTTCTCATTCAGTGCCAGGAGCGTTTGCCTCTTTTCTCGAGACGCCTCCCCACACGTCACATCAATGAATGCATCTCTCTCCCACCCCTACCATAAACAACACGCCCGGTCGGCTATCTCACTAACTCTGTTCGCTCCAATCTCCATTCCTTCTAAGATCCCACATCTAGAGATACTTGCGGAAACGTCGCAAATCCATGTTCACCGAATAAGAAAACGGCTAGGCGAGATCTTTAGATCCGTTGTCTTCGGCAACATGAGCAACCCAACGATTACCGATAACGAAATCCACGCACTGCAACTAGCACAGGAGCGTTAGGAGCGGTCATTTCCAATTGAATTCCCTATCAGATAGCTTTCTGAAGAACGTACCCTTATAAACGATAAAAACCTAAGCGATCTACTTGTCTGAGTCAGCCAGGTATTTGACAAACCATCTGGTCACCTCAGACACCATCTTACCCTGGTTACCTTCGAGCCCATGCCCAGAATCGGGAAAGACAATCAGTTTGTGAGGGACCTTCTCTCGTTCCAGCGCTTTCGCGATCCACTCCCCGTGTCGCGGAGGCACCAGCTCATCCTTACCGCCCATGATCACGAGGGCCGGAGCATCGTCCGAGGTGACGTGTGTCAGTGGCGAATTTGGGCCCGCTTCCCTCAGTTCCAAATCCAACGCCGGGAAATTCTTGTAGGCAGGAAGGGTCTCAGGGGCTTCCCAAACAGCCACCCGCAGATCCGTCGGAGGGACGAGCGCGGCGACTGCAGCGACTCGGCTTGAGGCACGTTTGATCGGATCCTTCGAGCCTGGATCTCCATCATCACCCGAGGTTCCCAACATCAATGCCAGATGCCCCCCGGCACTCATTCCCAAGACGCCCAAGCACTCGGGATCGACATCAAACGTTTCTGATTTGGAACGAACATAACGAACTGCACGTCTGACATCTGCGATCGCTTCTGGAATAGAGTAGCGCGGACTACTGCCATGACGCACACAGAACACCTTGAAGCCCATCGCAAGATAAGGAGCAAAGAGCGGCTGAATCTGTTCTGGGGGCGCCCATTTGGAAACCCAACCACCGCTCATCATGAATAGAATAGCCGCTCCGTTAGGCTCGGCATCCGCCTGATACAGATCCATGGTCATCGCCAAGCCATGCTTGTGTCCGTAGACAATGTCAGCCTGAATCTTGGAATCCGCGATGGCCAACGTTCCCCCGACCGCGAAATAGATTAATAGTAAGAGTCGTTTCACAGAACAAAGCTACGAAACTCGTAGCCACGAAGTCAACGAGCACAACGCATGATCCTAAAAACTGCAATGGGATCGGCAGAAGAGCGCGCAAACTCTTGATTTTTAGGCCTTTGAGCACCAGGCGCTTGTCATCCTATGGGTTCATTGCGGACCAATAGAGAATCGTTAAAAACTAACGTTTTACGAGTATTTCAGGGATCCCATTCCCGTTTCTAGGATGATAGCAGTCTACACGGGTGGCATGATGACGAAACGAACGAAACGCAGTACATGCATGGGGTGACGTCATTGGATCGTTCTATTCAGTGGTCTGAGATTGGCGAAGGATTCAACGACGTCACTTAGCTCAGCTAGCGTCATGTCACTGGCTTGGCTCCATCTTCAATCGGTAGAATGGCTTGCCAACGTCACGTTCCAACAATTCAAGCGTCCGCACTTCTAGAGAAGGATCCACGAACTGCTGTCCGGCCAGAGCAGACGGTTGCATCTCCCACAACACCAAATCAGAAGACCGTTCCAATACGAAAGAATAGCCTGAGGCCACACGAGCGTGGTGCGTGATCAAAATCGCGTCATCTTCTCCAAAGCTGATTTCCGCCCACAGACCTTCCTTCAGATCCAACCCGAGAGCGTATTCCGCCAAATGTGATAGACCATTACCATCCGGATCTTCATTCGCATCCGTTAGACCTCGTTCTCGCATCCACTGCTCGAACGAGGCTGGAGTAGAGGCGTCAGAATTCGCTGGTGCCGCATGCCACAACCCAGGGTCATTGACATCGATTCTAGCACTTGGATCTTTGAGATTAAGAGCCTGTTCCAAGCCCAACGAAGGCCATGGCGCGATGGGCTGGTAGGAGACCTCGACAATCGTTTCCGAGTCTCGATCCACCAGCCGAAGGCGCTCGCCGTCGTTGTCCAGTCGCGAATCTGTATAGGCTCCCGCGACCTCACTCGACCGGCCGTAGCGTTGCTCGAACGCGGTGCGGTTATTGACGACAAACCTGCGTTGACCCGGTGCCAGCTCCGTGATCCGCGCCTGGTCGAAATTAAACTGAATGCCCGCAGTAAAATGAGTCCCTCTGAAATCAACGGTGAGTGGGCCGATATTCATCAGCTCCACGAATTCAAACGCACTCGCTGACTGGATTCCTTCGGCCAGCTCTTTCTGACTAGGAGCCGATGGGCGATAGTGAATCGTTGTTAGTATAACATTCACAGAAGAGGCGGGTTCGCTGTCGATCCAATAGGACACTTCGTTTAATGCAGACCATTCGTCATCTCGCAAGAGACGAGCTCGTACGGTCACGCTCTCAACAAGAGAAATTGGGGCCTCATACTTCATGGCGTCTTTGGACAGTTCACCACCAAACAAGCGCGGATCTGAACCGTCCATCGTATAGTAGACTTTGCCACCAAGTGGAGTGAACAATCCTGCCATATGTTTAGAACGCATGTTCAGGAATGTGCCAGTATCCACACGGCCGCCTGCTTCGCTAAAGACCGGGGCCTCAAGCTCTGGGTAAACACCTTGATCGCGAAACTGATCTAAAACGATCTCAGATCGCTGCGGGAACCAATTCTCTAACAAGCTCTCTCGAAGATCCTGAAAATCCTTGGCTACCGTATAGGGCGTGGCTCGGCGGTAGTCCCCCCATCGTGCCGACTCAGCAATTAGAGCCGTCTCAATTTCATTTGTGATCTCCATCCAAAGAGCCGCTGGAAGGTTAAGAGATGGATGCTCTGGGTCCCACTCAGGCTCAGCTTTGTCTACTGCTAACACTCCGCCATTAAAAAAGGCTCGATGCAGATGATCCCCGAAGAGAAGTCGATATTCCTCATTGTCTTTCAACGGATGATGAAACTTGGTGGGCGAATCGTTGTCCCGTGAATGAGGCCTCGTCCGGTCCTCAGTCACGGCCGATTTCATTCCATGCTCATTGTCCCAACTCAGACACTTGAAGCCACCCGATGCGCCTGTCCGATCCCGCCCCATATAGTAATTGCCCGGCCAATCTTGCGCCGCTGAGTACATGTTGTGGATCATGTAGTCGATCATTGAGGGCACATCCAGGTGGTCAGAGATCGCCAAGTAAGCTTCGTTACTTGAGAAATCGCGATACCCAGCGGAAAAGCGATTCCCGTCGACCTGCACCGCTTCAAGAAAATCCGTGAATGCTTGGCCATCACCACGAATAATCTCCTCGTGATTCTTTACGACGTCCCAATCGTCCGCCGAGCCTCCATAGTAGCTTGCCATGAACGACGCATCTGGACGTTCGGTAGGATTGTAGACGCCCCAGTAGAGCCCATTGATGTAGAGATGGACCCAGGTGCCATGGCAAGCAGGCCATCCCATGGCTTGTTGAGTCCGTCTGTTCCACTCATCGCGGACAAACTGCCCCACACGGTTACCAGGACTATCATACACCCAAGCGTCTTGTGAATTGGATCGCAGAACCAACGTATCAAACTCGCGCACTGCGTCATCTCCAAAGAGAGGGTAACGCAACTTGCTCGCCCCATAGCGCTCTTTGAATAGAAGTCGAAGCGAGTGTTTCGGATTTCTGCCAGGATCACGAGAGGTAAATCCTTGAATTCGCAGCCCCGCATTCACTTGAAAACCCTTTTTCCCATCAGGATGAATCAACTCAGCGGATGCTGCACGCTCCGATTCCAGGCCACGATCTTCGGTATTATGATAGATTCCCCTTGCACGTCCAAACATCGATTCGACCGGCAGAACGAGGGAAAGGGACGGCAAGCTCTGGAGAGCATCAGCGATGACAGCTTTCGCTCCGGCCGCCGAGAGCTCTTCATCTCCAGCAATCAACGGCAGGTCTTCAGGGTCCTGGTCCATTCCGTAATCCGCACCCCTCCAGGTTTCAGGGAAGCCTTCAGGCGCGTCGGGTTGATCGGTTACATGTTGAGGAAAGAGATAGGTCTGGGTACCAATATTCGAAGACAGATGGCCGTCTTTTATCGCGATAGCACGAAGTGTGGTTGTTGTCGTGATCGCGATCGACCGACCAGGCTTGAGCACTTCTCCTACCGCTCCGATGAAGAGGCTCCCTAGACTCGGCTCTCGACCATCCAGAGTATAAAGAATTTGGGCACCTTCGGTCGCGGTGGTGATGGTCACTTCAAACGGCTCAACAAAGAAGCCACGACCAACGGAGAACTTCGTGTCTGCAACTTTCCCTAACCAATGGACTCCGTTTGCTTTATTGGGTGTGGCCGCACGAAACGCCCCAACGGTCGTCTCGCCGACATCATCCACACGGACACCATACGATACTCCGGAACTCTGGGGCGGATAAGGATCAAAGGCATGAACGATGGTCTGCCCGTCCGGCTCTACCAGAGCTAGATATTCACCACCTCCGCGAAGCGAGAAGTTCGTGTGGATCTCTGGTATAAATGGGCTGTTCCCCTCTTTCCCCGACGCGAACACCAACCGATAAGCACCGGAATGGATGTTTATGGTAGGCACTTGAAATTTGGTTAAGACGTCAGGATCATCCGTCAGATACCAACCAGCAAGAGTGACGGTCTCCTCGGTAGGATTGTGAAGTTCCAACCAGTCAACATACTCGCCCTCACGATCCGGAAAGGCTCCTCCATTCACCGCCATGAACTCGCTGATGTAGACGGTGTTCAGATCCGGCTCTGCCGAATCAACGAAAAGCGCACCACACCAAAAGATAGCGGTTGCCGCGATTCGTAGAGGGTTCATGACATGAATCGGCGAATGACTCACCTTTCGTTCCTATACGAGATCGGTCGTAAGCTCACCATAAGACTTCTCCGTGCTCTTATCAATACGCCAGCCGAGTTCACTAAGAATGAGATGATAGGATCGGTCGTGTTTGTAACCATCGAACTCCAGCACTTCCAAGTTTACAAACGTCTCATCGCCAATGTCGATGGGCTCTCCAACAAAGACCTCTTTTTCCAGATCGAAATCGGGCGGACTCCCATAACTTGAATGCGATCGGTTGTGGTATCTGCGGCTACAGATTTTGCTCATGATTTCTCGATAGCCGCGAAGGATGTCCTCGTTCTCTTCCTGGTTCTGAATCTTTGATTGCAACGCAACCAGATCGATCTCGTCAACTCACCCAACACTCAATAATGTTAGCCCTGAAGCGGCATCGTTCTCCCAGCCGAACATGGCTTGCTGGTAATCTTTGATCAGTTTCTCGAGCGATGTCATGAATGCACTATAGTCTGGTTGTCTGGTTGTCTGGTTGTCTAGTTGTCACCTTCGACTTGGACTGGCAAGCGAGCGCCAGAGGAATCACGCCAGGCTCGTAATCTCGCAGCCATTAGAGATGCCTTTTCAGGGTCGGATTCGGCAAGATTCTTGGTTTCGCTTAGATCATCCTCTAATTGATAGAGTTCTAACGAGCCGTCATCGAAATTCTCAATCAGTTTGTAAGGGCCCTGGCGCATCGCACTGCCTAAGCGATTTCCGCGGTGAAAGGCGTAGTTCGGGTAGTGGAAGAACAGGCTATCTCGCTGCAATTTTCCTGTCCCATCAAAGACAGGCATGAGACTCTCGCCGTCGAGTTTATCTGGAATCTCGAGGCCTGCCGCCTCCAACCATGTCGGATAAAGATCCATACTGACAACGGGTTCAGAAGATACTACTCCCGGCTCAATCTTTCCTGGCCAACGCACCATCATCGGCACGCGGAGACCGCCTTCATAAAGATACCCTTTCTCTTCTCTCAACGGCCGATTGTCCGCAACCCCGCCAAAGCCGCCGTTGTCTGATGTAAAGATGACGATCGTTTCCTCACGAAGCCCCATCTCATCGATGCCTTTCAAGACTCGACCTATCGATTGGTCCATGGCTTCAATCATGGCACCATATCGCGGATCATTGAGTCCAGGCCCATTGTGACTAGCATATTTCTCCAGAAGATCCTTTGGCGCTTCCATCGGCCAATGGACCGTGTAGTTCCAAAGAAAGAGCATAAACGGATCTCCAGCCTCCTTCTGGGTTTTCATGAAGCTGAGTGCCTCATCGGCAAGACGTTCAGGCAAATACTCTCCTTTCCGCCGAGGCTCTAAATTTGGAATCCGATAGGGATCAAAGAACGTCGGAGGGCCGCCGTAACCACAACCACCGATATTGATATCGAACCCTTGAGCCGTGGGCTCGAACTCCGGCTTCCCCTTGCCCGGCCCACTGAGATGCCATTTGCCTATGAACCCAGTGGCATACCCAGCCTCCTTGAGCCGTTCGGCAATGGTCACGTGCTCAAGCGGCAAGTGGTCCAGAGTCCTAGCAGGCAACACTTTGGGATTGTCAGGAATGAAGCGCGCTTGCTCAGGCAGGTGATTGGTAATTGCAAGACGTGCTGGTGAGAGGCCCGTTAGAATGGCCGCCCGTGTCGGAGAACAGACGGGTGCGGCAGCGTAGTTATCCGTGAAACGCATGCCTTCAGCAGCCAACCGATCAATGTTCGGTGTGTGGACTGCTGCATTTCCCTGCACATGCAAATCCATCCAGCCGAGGTCATCGATAAGTATAAAGAGGATGTTCGGATTCTTGGGAATCACGGCATGCGAGATCACGAAGTCGACCAAAGCCTGACTTTTGAAGAATCCTTCCCACATGTTGTGCCCCTGCCCGTTGGCAACCTCGAGCGTCATGGACTTACCCAGCTCTCGATAGCGCTTCGCCACGATTTCTGAATTCGCAGACGACGGCACCACCTTATCGACATCGCCATGGATATGATGGATAGGCACGTTTGCCTCTGCAAGCGGAGCTAGCCGGTTGATCGGATTGTGTATCGACAGGCCTGCTTCGAGTTGAGACTCCGTCAGGCCATAGGCCTCACACGCTTTGGCCAAGCCTGGATAACTCTGAAGATTACAGACCGGATAAATGCCCGCGATGCAACGCACCTTGTCTGGATGATCTGCAGCCCAATTATAAAGCATCAGGCCTCCACGACTGCGCGCCAACAAACAAGCCTTCGTATCGAAGTGATAGTCGCTAACTAGTTTTTCATAAAGCGCCGAATAGACGTCGCGTCCGGCGGGGCTTCCATAGGATTCGCCCACGTCTACGCCTGCGATCGCGATGCCCTGATCGAGAAATTGACGAATCATCCACCCTTCGTCTTTCGGACTTGGTAATCTGCGATCAAACGTAGGCGCATAGAAAACCCAAGGCGTCTTGGCTCTGCGCTGCTCCGCATCCGGCAAGATGACAAAGGCTGGACGACCCGCGATCTCAAACCGCTCCCACAAGAACTCCTCTGATTCTTCTGCCCAGGCTTGGAATGCCAGGGCCGACCAACTCGCCATTAATGTCGTCAACAATCGCATAATCACGTCAGAGATCCTAGGAAACTCCGCCTGGCTTGGCGAGCGCGAATCATTAGGATTGAGTTTAAAGTTTGCCCACGCTTTCATAGTGCCAAGATGAAGCCGATACTGTTCACCCTTCTTGTCTCCGTAACGTTCGGCATGGCTGCAGATAAGCCTAACATCATCTACATCATGGCCGATGATCTTGGCTATGGCGATTTGGGGTGCTTTGGAAGCAATCAGAACAAGACCCCCCATATCGATGCTCTTGCCTACCGCGGCGTTCGCCTGACAGACTTCCATGCAGCTGCGTGGTGTGCGCCCAGCAGAAGAGCGCTCATGACCGGTTGCCATGCAAACCGCCCGTGGAACAGAAACGGAAAGAAGATGGGGCGGGTGGCGTTGGCCATTACCCTACCAGAAACGCTAGAGGCGAACGGATATTCGACCGCCATTATCGGCAAATGGCATCTCGGCGTTGAAGAAGGGCTTCATCCTCTCGATCAGGGATTCGACTACTGGTACGGCACGCTAGGCAGTAACGATTGGGATGGCCCACCGCCCAACTACGCATCGTTTCGCAATGCTCCCGAGAAAGCCTGGAAGACACCACTCATCATAAATCGAAAGAACCATGGCCACATCGTTCCGCAATCTGAGTTCACTAAACGCTACACCGAGGAATCCATTCGACTGATCAAGGAGTCCAAAGATAACAAGCCATTCTTTCTCTACCTTGCACACAACATGCCCCACGTCCCCATCTTCGCTTCCGACGCGTTTCGAGGTACTAGCAAGAATGGCATCTATGGCGACGTCATCGCGGAGATTGATTGGTCCGTAGGCGAAATCGTCCGTGCCCTCGCAGAAGCCGATCTCATTTCAAGCACACTCATTGTCTTCACCAGCGACAACGGACCATGGACCATGTTTAACGAATTCGGTGGCGTGGCAACGCCACTGCGAGGTGAGAAATCAACCACGTGGGAAGGCGGAGACCGCGTGCCCTGCATCATTTCCTGGCCAGGAAAGATCAGACCCAAAGTCTCCCGCGAGTTCATGATGAACTACGATATTTACGCCACCATCGCAGGGCTCACAAAGTCATCTGTTCCCGAGGGCCACGCGATCGATTCCCTCGATCTGTCGAGTATGCTTCTTGATGGGATGGCCAGCCCAAGAAAGAAACACCTTCATTACATGCACCGACCAATGGCGATGCGAAGCGGTAACTACAAGCTGCATGTCCGGACACGCGAAAGAACACGCGATCCAGAAACCGGGAAGCAAGAACCATCAGTCACCCAGAACCCGCCACTTCTTTTCAATGTAAAGAACGATCCATCAGAGCAACGGAATCTTGCCGCCGAACAACCTGAGATCGTCAAACGCCTTCAACAGGAGATGCTTGAGACGGAGAAGGCGCTCAAGAACTGGCAGCCATTCTAAAAGCCAACCTAGCCACACACTTCGACCATCTTCCTTACGAAATCCAGGATGTCTAGACGCCCCGTTTGCGCTTTGGCAGAGCAGGTGAAATACGTGGGTTCGCCGTCGCAGCGTTCTGCTAGGGCATCCAGGAATGCACGGATATTCTTTTTCAATGGCCCCGCTTTGGCTTTGTCCGTCTTCGTAAAGATCAGCGCAAACGGAATCTGGCAGTCCACGACCCATTCAATGAAATCCAAATCGAGCGTCTGAGGTGGGATCCTGGAATCAATAAGAATGAAGACACCAAGAAGGTTGGGACGATTAACCAAGTAATCAGAGACGAACTCGTTGAACTTCCCTCGATTTGCACGGGAGCGCTTCGCGTAGCCGTAGCCAGGAAGATCGACCATCGTCCAAGCATCGTTCATGCGGAAGAAGTTGATCAGCGTCGTGTGGCCCGGCGTCTGTGACACCTTGGCCAGCCCTTTGCGAGCAGCCAAGAAATTCACCAGCGACGACTTACCCACATTAGACCGCCCAATGAAGGCGACTTCTCCCATGGGCGACTCGGGACACGAAGCCAGGTCGGGAGCGCTCTTGATAAACTGGGCAGACTTGATCTTCATGAAGGTGCCGGAATCTCGGCTCTCTACGATAATCCGCAACAACCGTGCTTGGAATAGTCCTCCCCTCGAGATTATCACTCGCCTTCTTGGCAAGTTGGACACCAACAGGTCGTGCGTCCACCGACAGTTTCACGGACAAGCGGTGCGCCACAGGGACACGTTCCCCCATCTTTCCACCGGTGATTGAAGAGCCAGGTGTTCGGCGGCGTGTTCCAGTCGGTCGCGATGACCCTCATGGCTTGACGACACACCAAGCGAAGCTTCGTCCACAGTTGCGCCGTCTCAGATTCGCTCAACGTCCCCGCACGTCGACGCGGATCGAACTGGCACCGCCAAAGGATCTCATCCGCCATCCAATTGCCGACACCAGGAAACGTCTCTTGCATGAGCAGAACCGCCTTGAGCGGACTGCGGGCCCGTCGCTTTAAGAACTCCGATAGTCGGGACTTTGTGAACCGCGAGTCCAAGACTTCGGGCGGCAGACTCGCCCAGAACATGTCGAATGCAGCACCATCGTAATTCTGCCAGTGGCCGAACATTCTAGGGTCTGTGAACACGAGCTGCTGCTTTGCTTGCTGAAAGACGAGATGATCATGCTTCTCAGGAATGTAGTTCTTGGGAGCGACCCAGAGCTTGCCCGTCATGCCAAGATGGCCTGACAACCACACATTACCAAACCGGAAGAACATTTGCTTGCCGTGGGTACGCCATTCCTTGTAACGCGAACCCTTGATGAGAAGCGCCAATCGGCCCGGTTGCTCCATGTCACGGAAGACCCGAGCCTTCGGATGAATCTCGACATTCTTCGCCGCCTGCCCCAAACCGGTAGCCCATTGTTTGGCATAGTAAGCCACTTCCGCTAGTTCAGGCATCGGTCAAAGTGATTCAGCTAGGCAATGGCCATTTCTTCCGGCGGATCCACACCCCAAATCAGATGTTTCGAGGAGAATTGCAACAAATGGCGACTGTATGCTCGCGTTGTCCAAGCGCCCGCCGCCATGCAAGCGATGTGGGAATTCATATGTCGCTGTAACAGCAACGCTACTGGATTGGAATGCATTTGCATGATCTTCTCCCCAGCAGCTTGTAGCGAAAAGATGCGACCGTCATAGAACAACTCGATCAGTTCTGTCCACGCCTCCAACCAATCATCAAATTTCCGCTGATAGCCACGCAGGGCACGTAAGGGTGGCCCATCCGGATAGCGAATAAAGATGTCGGCCAAGATACTAGCAGATTTCATCGCCATGAAGAGCCCTGGCGAAAGCATGGGATCGACAAACCCATAGGCATCGCCCAACTGCACCCAACCGGGACCGAATGCCTGCTCAGAGACGAGCTGATAGTTCGCGTAGCTCTTCACCGAGGAGACCCGCTTTGCAGAAGCCACCGCTTCCGATAGATAGGGATCTCGCTGGATTGCTGCCACAAGGCGATCTTCAGAAGTCGCTCCCAGAGCCTCAGCGGCGGACCTGTCGAGGACGACTCCGATAGACATCCGTCCATCTGGAAGCGGAATGCGCCAACTCCAACCATGCTCAAGTCTGGTGATGATCACCTGACCTAGCGCTTTCGGATGATGACAGCCCTCAAAGTGGGCAAAGTAAGCGATATCCCGTCGAGGCCCCTCCTTGGATGGCAGATTCAGGGTCCGTGAGAAGAGCCGATTCCGCCCCGAGGCATAGATGAGCCAATCTGGCTGTCGCCCCTCGAAACTAGGAGCCGCCGCCAGACTGTCCGGCGTAAGCTCGAGTCGCTCATCGCCAGCCTTCACGACCTTTGCCCGGTGCCTAACTTTTGTCACTCCCAGTTCGGCCGCGCGATCGGAAAGCAACCCGTCAAAAGCAGGGCGCGGCACATTATAGGCGTAGGTCGGAAGCACTCCCGACACGGGATCGAAGGTGAAATCCAAATCCTTCTCCGCCTTTGGATGCACGAAGGAGACGCCCGGCTTCAGAGTAGCCATCTCCGCGACCCTCTCTTCCACGCCCAAACGTTGCAAGATTGGCACAATCGCCGGAATCAACGACTCACCAACGAGCAAATCAGGGGCTTTCTCGTCAGCGAAGAGGACAGGCTTGAGCCCACGCTGGGCTAGCAATCCCGCAAAGGTTGCTCCAGCGGGACCTCCTCCCAAGATCGCAACGGACATTGCCATGATTCAACCAATCGTATTCAGCACTGGAAGCAAGTCTTTCATCAACCATGCACAGCAATTCCAAATAGCGGAAATATACTATACATTAAATTCCAAGTGATCCCAAATTAAACCGAAGGATCGCGAGCAGTTTACGGTGCTACCGCAGCTGGAGAGCCACCACCCATTGGCAGGAATACAGTACTTTTCGACGCGTGGAAGTCATCCACATAAGCCCCACCTTCGGGTGGGGCGTCATTCTCATTGGACACATTTACCGGGATAAGAGTCTCCTCCTCAACATCTTCCACCGGGTTCGTTGTTACTCGAGCAGCCGCCTTCTTCGTCGGTTCAGATGCCGTCGCCTGTCCGGGCGCAAATGGCAACGAGCCGCCTGTGAACAAGCTAAACAGGCAGAAGCAAAGGAATCCGAAGATGCCCACGAGCACGGGAGCGAGGACCAATGGGCTGCGCTGTCGCTGCCTTGGCTCAGGTCGCTCAGTGTCCTCTAAGCGAATGCGATTACTTCGAAAGATCGACTCTGAATCAGAAGCATATTCATCGAATTTGGCCAGAATATCTGAAACATTCAGGTTTAAGAATGATCCATACGTCTTGACAAAACTTTTAGCATAAACAGGACTGTTAAAATTCCCATAATCGTCTGTCTCCAAAGAACGGATATTTGCCAACGAGATACGAGTCTCATTGGAGACCTGTTCTTCAGTTAGACCATGCTGGAGACGTGCTTCGCGAAGTCGGTGACCGAGACTTGCCATTGGGAATGGTAGGTTAAAAGTTAACCAAGCAATTTAATAGTGTGATTCATCGCCGAAGTTGTCCATTAAAATCTCACGTGGTTTAGCACCTTCTCCAGGTCCGACATGACCACGTTCTTCCAAGATATCCATCATGCGCGCTGCTCGCGTATAACCTAAGCCTAAACGACGCTGCATCAGTGAGGTCGACGCGCGCTTTTCTTGCCGGATCACCTCCAAGCACTTTGCCAGGATTTCCTCATCTTCGTCTGACACATTGCTCTCTGAGTTCGACTTCCCGTCCAATGTCTCTTGAACTTCCTGCTCATAAACCGGTTCACCTTGCTCACGGCAGTAGTCAACCAGATCCTGAATCTCATCATCCGAGATGAGAGCCCCTTGCGATCTTACCAACCGAGCGGTACCAGGAGGCAGGTAAAGCATGTCTCCTTTGCCCACCAAGCGGTCGGCTCCCTTCTCATCCAGAATGACCCGGCTATCGATCCCAGAAGACACTTGGAAGGCGATTCTACAAGGGATATTCGCCTTAATCGTGCCCGTAATGACCTCCGCTCGTGGGGTCTGGGTGGCCACGATCAGATGGATCCCAGCAGCCCTCGCCATCTGGGTGATTCGGCCGATAGCCAGCTCTACATCAGCCGGGGCGGTCTGCATGAGGTCGGCCAGCTCGTCAATAATGACGACAATATAGGGCAGCGTGTCCGGCATTTCCGGCTCCTCCGGAGAGGCAAATTCATGGGGAGGCAACGACCCGTCATCAAGCTCTTCGTCGCCGTCTCCCTCCTCTCGGGCTTCCATCTCTCGCTCGGCATCAGCAAAGGCTTCCGAGAGATCCTCCCCCTCATTGATACTCACGGAGTGGACGAAGAAGGGCGGTGCATCCTCATCTTCAGGGATCTGATCTGATGCCATCGACGACTCGGAATCAGCCACGGCACCTTGAGTCTCATCTGGGTTAACTAATTCAGGGCTAACCAACCCCTCACTAACATCTTTACCAGCGCCTTCACCAAAACTATCCTCGTCCTCTGGATCTTTCATTGCAAGATCAGTTTCTTTCACAGAAACGGAACCGGCGTTGTCTGCCCTACGAGATGCCGCTCTCTCTGGCTTCTTGGGAGCCTTGTCTCTGTCCCGCGAATTGAAGGCATCAAAGTTTCGTTTGCCGGCCTTGGCGAAGAGCTTGTAGCGGCGCTCCATCTCCTTGACGACCCAACGCAATGCCAGAATAACTTTCTTAGGGTCCGTGACAACAGGGACCACAAGATGCGGAAGGTCATTGTAGACCTGCATTTCCACAACCTTCGGGTCGATCATAATGAACCGTAATTGCTCGGGAGAGAACTGGAACAGCAGGCTCGCAACAATCGAGTTTATACAGACACTCTTACCGCTACCCGTTGCTCCAGCGACGAGGAGATGCGGCATGGAGGCGAGATCGGCCAGCACCGCATTCCCGTACACGTCTTTTCCTAACGCTAGAGGAATCTTAAAATCTGTGTCCCGGAAAGCGGGATCGTCCATCAGTTCACGAAGAGGGACGGGCACCTTGATCTTGTTCGCAATCTCGATTCCTACGGTGTCCTTACCCGGAATTGGAGCGATGATATTGATTCTCTCCGCCTTGGTCGCCCGAGCAATATCCGGCTCTAAGGTGGCAATCCGGCTCACTCTGAGCCCTTTCGACGGATAGATCTCGTAACGAGTAATCGTTGGGCCCCGGGTGATATCTCCCGGGAAGACTTCCAAACCGAAGGTCCCCAAAGTTTCCACGATAATATTCTGATTCCGCAGCAGGGCGCTGCTATCAGCGGGCATCGCCACGGATTCCTCGTCGAAGTGGAGAAGGTCGAGCGGAGGTAATTTGTAGCCCTCAAAACTCACACCTTGGAAACTCGCCCGCACGGGAAGTGTAGCTTCCTCGGACGTGGCGACACGCTTCGGACGACGGGCCGATCCATCAATGATCTTTGGAACCGGCGTCGCCTCTTCCTGCTCGTCTTCGGTATCTTCGTCGACCTCAGGTTCAACTTCCTCCTCTTCGGCCTCGGGTTCATCGGCGGCTTTCTTCTTCGCGCGCTTCTTTTTAGCTTTTCCAGTGAAGGCCGCCTCTTCCGGCGGATCATTCTCCGCGACCATTTCCCATTCCTCATCGTCTTCGCCGTCTCCGTCCTGTTCTTCTAGCGCCTCATCGGCTGCAGCCGCAGCCTTCTTCTTGGGACGTTTCTTCGACTGTCGCACGGCCTTCTTGGCCTTGCGCTCCTCGATTGCGACACGTTCCAGCTCATCAGCTTTATCCCACTGACATTCTTTCCGCTTGGTTTGAAGAATCTCCCAGTCCTCCAGGCAACGGCGGACAAAGGTCATGGGATGAAATCCAGTCAGCATGACCAACCCGATTAAATAGGCTGGCAAGAGCAGGACTTGAGAGGCAAAGCCACCCACAAGCTTGTTCAACGCGCCTCCGATCAACGCTCCCAACTCGCCCCCCGGCTTGATGTTAAGCGTCTCGGCCCAGTCCTGGAAGAAGACTGACTGGGAGTGGGCAAGGCTCGCTCCAGCCAAGATGAAGATCGTCAGCCCACCAATCGTCCGCTGATTCAAAGGAATCTTGGCCACAAACCTAGACAAACCAAACCAACACAGGCCAACAGCCACCAAATAGCTCGCAGCCCCCAACAAAAAGTAGTGAAACGCAGCAACGATAGCTCCAAGAACGCCCACCAAATTATGGGGTGGGTTGTTGTACTGACTGTCCATGGAGAGAAATTTCACCCATGCTGGCACGTCATTCGGCGTATAAGAGACCAGAGCCAGGAGCAATAAGATCCCCGCCCACAGAAGGCCAAACGTAACAATAGCACCGACAGGAGAATCCATCGGCGCTGTGGAGCGCGGTTTCACAGAGGATAACCGGCGCCGGGAAGCTTTCTTTCGCGGGCTACTTGGCATGTCGAAACTATTAGCCCATCTTAATTACGAGCATCTCTGTTGCAAGGCGAATACCCGTTCATGAAGCCCCCTCTCATTGTCGTCTTCCTCAAATGGCCCAAGCCCGGGTACGTAAAGACACGGCTGGCGTCAAAAGTAGGCAATGCGGAAGCCGTTACCATCTATAAAGCTCTGGTCCGCGCAGTCGGCCTGCGACTCGCTCAGTGTCAGAAAGAACATTTGGCGATTTGCTACGCGCCGGCCTCCGAGGCTGACTCCATCCAACGATGGATCGCGGACGATGTCTTCCGGGAATGCGAGATCCAGCACTGGTGGCCTCAACCAGAAATGGACCTCGGTGGTCGCCAGGCTGCCGCCGTGGAGAAAGCATTCGCCCTGAACTACGAGTCCGTTGCCCTCATTGGCACAGATTGCATTGACCTCGACGCCGACACCTTTGCCCGGACCTGGACAGCGCTAGATGAGGGAGCCGGCTGGGTCTTCGGTCCCGCAAACGATGGCGGCTACTACCTCGGTGCCACGAAACAAGGAGCCGCCAATGCCGAATCCGTCTTTGCCAAGGTCCGCTGGAGCTCCGAGCACACGCTTTCCGATTGCCAAAAGAACATCACCTCTCGAGACAGCTCGTTCTTTACTATAGAAACTCTAGCAGATGTTGATGAATATGATGATTGGCAGTTGGTGAAGAATCGCTTACCTAGTTAATCATGGAAAGATCACCTTGGACGGAACCCATCGTCTTCGCCCCAGTCTATAAGGAGAAGGTTTGGGGTGGTCGCAGTTTAGAGTCCGTTTATGGACGCCAACTTCCCAATGGCACGAATTATGGCGAAGCTTGGGAGCTGGTCGACCGCGAGAACGAACACGTCACCATTCAGAATGGCTCTGCCGCCGGTAAGACCTTGCATGATCTCTGGTCTGATCAACGCACCACGGTCTTCGGTCCAGCGTTCACAAATCATCCGTCCGAACGCTTCCCGCTCTTGGTGAAGATCCTTGATGCCCGAGACGATCTTTCGATCCAAGTCCATCCTCCCGCTTCCGTCGCCTCCTCCCTGCAGGGAGAGCCCAAGACAGAGATGTGGTACATTGCCCACGCCGAACCCGGCGCAAAACTCTACGTCGGTCTCAAAGCAGGCGTCACACGAGAAGACTTTCAAGCTGGTATTGATCGTGGCGACACCCGAGACCAGGTCCACGCCATCACGCCAGAGAAGGGCGACTTCATCTTTATTCCGAGTGGTCGCCTTCACGCCATTGGTGCCGGCCTCCTCATCTACGAGATCCAGCAGAATAGCGATACGACCTACCGGGTCTTCGACTGGAACCGCCCAGGCACGGACGGGAAACCTCGTGACCTACATGTCTCCGAGTCCTTACAGTGCATCGATTTCGAGGACATCGAACCGCAAATGGATACCCCGCAAGGCGACACCCTCGTCGACTGCGAATACTTCCAAGTGCTTCGTCGCACTCTATCACCAACACAACCAATCGCGGCAACACCTCAGGACCAAGCAGCCATTGTGACTGTCGTCGCAGGTACGGTCACGTCCGGGCATCATCGATTCAAGCCAGGCGACTTCTTTCTCATCCCAGCCCTTGCCACGGATGAGGTGCGCAATCTAGTGACCCAAGACGAAGAAGCTGAAGTCCTTCTCACTTGGCTTCCCTTCTAGGACCTCACGACTAGCCAAGGTCTGACCAAACAGCTAATTCGTTGCCGCTTGGTTCTGTAAACTGAAATCGTCTCCCACCAGGAAACGAGAACATTGATTTGTCGATCATGCCGCCAACGTCTTGCACCTTGCCAGGGCGCTCTTAAGGTACTTGATAGAGGAAACGATCAAGGCGCGACAAGTCTCTTTGGTCGATGCTTGGTCTGCTCTAAAGAAGCCTCCATCCAAGCCCTCACCAGGAATGGCCGTGTAGTCAGGACCAAAGTCTTCAAAAGTCCAACCGAACCCTTTTAAAAAGAAGGCTTTGGTGGAGTCTAAATCGTTAGCAAGAAACCCGACATAGTTGATCTTCTCATGCTCGTTTCATTGACTACCTTAAACAACGCTTGAGCTTCTAAAACCAAAACATGGTAAAACGCGCCAACGCACATTGACGTGTGTAGCGCGGCCTTCTAGGTCGTGAATCGGACCGGAACGCCGCCCTACCTTAAGCCTACTTCTTCCAAGAAATCTTCGCCATGCAGACCATCTACACCACCACCATGCCATCACCCATTGGCACACTACGGTAGCGCGCCAACAACAACGGACTCACTCACGTCTTTCACAAAAACCAGCAGGCAAACTTAGAGAATTCTGATTGGACCGAAGATCCTAATCACCCTCATCTCGTCAATGCCCGATCCCAGCTCGAAGAGTATTTTGAAGGTAAGCGAAAGGCCTTTGCTGTATTGTCAGCTCCAGAAGGAACTCCCTTTCAACAAAAGGTTTGGAGGGCCCTACGCAAGATTCCCTACCGGCAATCGACGAGCTATACGGCGATCGCAAACCAGATTGGAAATACCAAAGCTGTCCGCGCCGTGGGAGCCGCCAATGTTAATAAGCCGCTTTCGATCTTCGCACCTTGCCACCGCGTCATTGAATTGAATGGGACACTCACCGGCTAGGCTGGCGGGCTAGGCAACAAGAGCACTCTACTTGCGCTCGAACGGGGCGAGCAAGAGCTCTTCTAATTGCCTCGCGTATCAGGCAGTTAGGACCTAGTTTGCAGACGGATACTCATGTTCAGATTTAGATACACAACACGGCTCTCCATCTTTGCATTCCTCTCAGTAGGAACAGCGGTATTTGCCAACCCTATTCGCTGGGGGCCTACACTTGAACGCTATTGTTTCGATTGCCACGATTCCGATAGTGCGAAAGGCGGAATCGATCTTGAAGTCGCTCTCGGTCACCCATTGGCAGATCAGTCAGAACTTTGGGAAAAGTCCGCGCGCCAATTGCAAATGAGGCTCATGCCACCGATCAAGAAAGAGCGCCCCTCAGAAACAGACTACGTTAGTCTTGCCTCAGAAATGGAAACCGCTCTTGACGCGCAAGCTGCAGCTCATCCAAACCCTGGTCGCACCGAGTCTCTCAGACGACTCGACCGCAACGAGTATCAAAACGCCGTTCGCGACCTCTTGGCAGTAGAAATCGATGCGAAGTCACTCCTGCCACCCGACCAATTGAGCCATGGATTTGATAATGTCACTGTAGGCGATCTCCCTCCCGCGTTGCTCAATCGCTACATTAGCGCCGCGCAAAAGATCAGCCGCATCGCCCTTGGCCACACGAACAACTCACCAGACGGACGAACCGTCCGTATCCGTCCAGACATCACCCAGGAAGGGCACGTCGAAGGACTTCCGTTAGGCACGCGAGGCGGCACCCTATTCGGACATACCTTCCCAAAGGATGGTGACTACGAACTTCAGATTAATTTGACGCGTGATCGTGATGAAAAAGTCGAAGGGCTTCGCGGGACTCACGAATTGCAAGTGCTCGTAGATGGTGACATCGCAAAGTCGTTCAGCGTCAAGCCGCCAAAGAGAAAAGGCGATCACACCAAAGTCGATGCGCATCTTTCAGCTCGCATCCGCGTCGGGGCGGGAGTTCGCCAGGTCGGAGTTACTTTCGTCGAACCGGCACCCGATCTGATCGAGACTCTACGTCAGCCTTACGAATCTGCCTTCAACCAGCATCGTCACCCGCGTCGCTCACCCGCCATCTATCAGGTTTCCATTACCGGTCCCTTCGATGCGAAAGACACAGGGATGATCGCGAGTCGACAACAACTATTTGAGAACATCAGTGGAGAGGATGAAGCTGATGCCCAAACGATTCTTCATCGCGTGATGCACAAAGCGTATCGCGGACACGCTAATAAAACGGACGAAGAACGAGTCTTGGCCTTGTATCGCGAAGCAGGTGACTTCGAGAATGGTTTGGAGTCCGCCCTGTCAGCCATTCTTGCGAGCCCCAAGTTCTTCTTCCGGGTCGAACGTGATCCTGAAGACAACACGGCGGACACTCCGTATGCTTTGGAAGCTCTCGAGCTCGCATCGCGCCTATCATTCTTCTTGTGGAGCAGCCTCCCTGATGACGAATTGCTAGACGCAGCCGAGTCCGGCCAATTGACCACCCCTGAAGGCATGACCACTCAAGCCCGCCGCATGTTAGCAGATTCGCGATCTCAAGCTCTGGTGGACAATTTCGCCGGGCAATGGCTCTACCTCCGGAACCTAGATTCCATCACCCCAGATTCCCGATTGTATCCAGATTTCGACGACAACTTGCGTCAGGCCATGCGGAAGGAAACAGAACTCCTGTTTCAAAACATGCTACGCGAGGACCGCAGTGTCCTCGATCTATTACAATCAGACCACACTTATCTGAACGAGCGACTAGCAAAGCACTACGGCATTCCACATATTTATGGCGAGCGGTTTCGCAAGGTCGCCTTGGATTCCAACAGCAACCGAGGTGGCCTCTTGCGCCACGGAAGTATACTTACCGTAACCTCTTACGCCACCCGTACGTCTCCCGTCCTGCGAGGCCATTGGGTAATGAAGAATCTGTTAGGCACCCCACCGCCTCCTCCTCCGCCCGACGTGCCAGCGCTGGAAGACAACGCCATCGACGAGGACCTTCCGGTGCGAGAACGTCTCGCAGAACATCGCGCCAATCCTGCCTGTGCAAGTTGCCACAATTCAATGGATCCCATCGGTTTCGCCTTTGAGAACTTTGACGCCGTCGGCCGTTGGCGCACTCAGGAGAGTGGACAGCCAGTTGATTCCAAGGGCGCGCTTCCTGACGGGACAACCTTCGAGGGCATTGCCGGGCTCGAAGCCGGCCTACTGAAGCGCCCCGAACTGTTCGCCCGCACGTTCGTGGAGAAACTCTTCACTTACGCCCTCGGCCGCGGAATTGAGCCGGGCGACTCGCCCGCCGTGCGCCAGATCGTTCGGGGCGCCGCCAAAGACAACTATCAATTCTCTTCGATTATCCTTCACATGCTAGACAGTGATCCGTTTACCATGCGGATGCCGGAATCCTCCAAAACCCTGAACTGACAGACAACCATGTTTATCACAAAGAAAGCTCTTCCACGCCGCACCGTCCTGCGCGGACTCGGTGCCTCTTTGGCCTTACCGATGCTCGACGCCATGACACCTGCCATGGCTGCGACAGCCAAACCGATTCAGCGTCTCGGATTTGTCTTCATGCCCATGGGCGCAGATCTCAGTCGCTGGGTACCAAAGGGGAAGACGTTAGACGAGTTGCCCCCTATTCTTAAATCGCTCGAGCCCATCAGGAACAAGGTGAACGCTTTGTCTAATCTTGAGCTGCGCAACGCCTATCCAGGGTCCCACGCCACCTCAAATGCTGCCTTTCTCAGTGCTGCCCGCGCGAAACTCACGGAGAGCTCGGATTACTATCTCGGAACCACCGTCGATCAGATTGCCGCCAAGGAAATTGGGCAAGCCACCCAGCTACCATCCTTAGAGATGGCCATGGACATGATGGAAGTCGTCGGCCAATGCGACAACGGCTACGCCTGCGTCTATCAGAACAACCTTTCCTGGTCCACGCCAACCACCCCACTGCCGGCTGAGGCACACCCTCGCTTGATCTTCGAGAATCTCTTCGGAGCGGGAGGCAGCAAAGTCGAACGCCAAGCAGCCCTAAAGAAACGCTCCAGCGTGCTCGACTTCGTGCGCGAAGACATGGCCAGCTTGAAACGCGGATTGGGACCTACAGATCGCGCTAAAGTCGACGGCTACCTCGACACGGTACGGGAAGTCGAACGTCGTATCCAGAAAGCCGAAGCTGACGTGAAGGAGAATCCATTACCCGATCTCGACCGCCCCGTCGGCGTGCCCGCAGCCTACGCGGACCACGCTCGATTGATGTTCGATCTGCAATTGTTAGCCTTGCAAGGCGATGTCACCCGCGTCATCACCTTCCAGCTCGCCCGCGAGACTAGCAATCGCACGTATCCTGAAATTGGCGTCTCCGATCCGCACCACCCACTCAGCCATCATGGCAATAATCCTGACAAGATTGCACGCATGGCGAAGATCAACGCCTATCACGTCTCGCTCTTTGCGGAACACCTGGAAAACCTCGCCGCGACACCTGATGGCGACGGATCCCTCTTGGATCACTCGCTTTACCTGTATGGCAGCGGCATGGGAAATCCGAACAAACACGACCACAGCAACCTCCCTATCCTGGTCGCTGGTGGTGGATCGGCTGGCATCAAGGGCAATCGCCACATCCAGTTCGATAAAGTGACCCCTCTTGCAAACCTACATCTCACGCTGCTCGACCGCGTCGGTGTCCACATGGAGAAATTTGCAGACAGTAATGGCCTCATTGAAGAGCTGGCAATCTAGCCTACTCGCACTCGTTGGGCTTACCAACACTATGCTAGCTGCAGGATCGGGTAACTCCGCTCTCCTTGAAGCGGTCCACCAGGATCAGGTAGAAAGCGCCCAAGCCCTTTTGGCCCAAGGCGTCGATCCCACGATCGCTAATCGGTATGGTGTCTTGCCTCTCACACTCGCTTGCAAAAATGGCAACGAAGCCCTGGTCAGCGCATTGTTGAAAGCTGGTGCCGATGCCAATGCTGAAGGCAAAGGAGGCCACACTCCACTCATGGTCGCTTCGCGCACCGGTCGCCCAGCCACGGTCAAAGCCTTGTTAGACGCTGGTGCCAAAGCAGACACGGTCGACCGTAGACGCCAATCCCCTCTCATGTGGGCAGCCGTCGAAGGACACACGGAGGTGCTAAAGTTGCTGTTAGATGCCGGTGCCACTGATGAGACGGCGTTGGGCTCTGGGTTCAACGCCTGGTTCTTCGCCGCACGCCAGGGACACATCGGGGTGATCGATGCGCTTCTCGCTAACGGTGCAGACGTCAACGCGCCCATGGTGAATAGCGGTGGCGGCGGCCGCACCCCAAGGAAAGGTACTAGCGCCCTCATCCTAGCCATTGAGAACGGCCACTTCGACCTGGCAACACGTCTGTTAGAATCTGGTGCCGATCCCAATGACCTACGCTCTGGCACCGCTCCCTTGCACGTCCTGTCGTGGGTCCGAAAACCCGTCCGCGGAGACGGTATCGACGGCGCACCGCCGCCCCACGGCTCTGGGGCAATGACCAGCCTCCAGTTTGCAGAAACGCTCATCGCACAGCACGGAGCCAAAGTCGATCCCCAGGTGCAGCGAGGCAGATCTGGAAGCAACCGTCTAGGTCGCCCGGGCGCTTCGCCTTTTCTCATGGCCGCTAGAACTGCCGACCTCCCGCTCATGAAGTTGCTCGTGAGACACGGAGCCGACTTCCGTTTACCTAACCAGCAAGGCCGAACGCCGCTCCTTGCCGCCGCTGGGGTCGCCCTAGGTCCAGAAGCTGACGAAGCCGCCACCGAAGCGGAAGCCATGCTCGCGGTAACCTACCTCCTCGGACTCGGAGCAGAGATCGACCACGTCGACAATGAAGGCGACACCATCATGCACGCCGCTGCTTACAAACAAGCCCCAAAGCTGGTTGCTCTGCTAGCCGAGAAAGGCGCCGACATCAACGTCTGGAACCGAAAGAACAAGAAGGGTTGGACCCCACTATTGATCACGCAGGGGTTTCGCCACGGAAACTTCAAGCCCTCGGATCAAACGACGGCCGCCGTTTCTAAAGTCATGCTAGCCGAGGGGGTGAACCCACCGCCAGCCCCGCCGCCTCCCGGGACGGACAAGAAAGAGAAGTATCAAAACTAGTCGTGCCGAAGTTTCCTGAAAAAGGATAAAGGGTAAAGCGCATGGAATGAAATGACAAATGTTAGCGTTTCTAACCTGCCTGATCGGAGTGGTTCGGAATTCATGGAATCAGGGAGCCCTCGCTATCCATCCATTCCGCAAGAGCTGAGGCAATTCTTCAATGAAGACAACGCTGATGAAAGTCCGCCCGGACGACGAGCATATCTCATTCACATGAGAGTAAGCTAGCGAGAGGCTCTGAATTCAGGCCTTATCGATTCTTGCAACGAGATTGGTTAGCGCGTTGGTCGTTCCGGTGGCCACGTCCGCCAGATCGCCCATTTGCAATCTGAAATCGTCAGTTTTCTGAAAGCGTTGCATGGTAAAGATGATCTCAAGACGTTTTCCAATCGCCGCCTGCGAACCATAGCGCTCCTGCCACCCGACCAACAGCTCGAAGCGTTTCAGGACCAGTTTGGGACCGAATTGCGTGCCTGATTCGATTCATCTGATTCACCGCGAGCTTCAGGTCGATCTGTAGCTGAGAAAAACATCCGGAACACGCTCAGCGCCCCCTGCTCCTGAACCTACTGATCAATAAAGCGGAAAAGTAGGCTGCCGCAGCGACAAGGATGATGGTCGGTCCGACGACAGTGTTGAGCCGAAGACTGATTTCCATGCCGGTGGCAATGAACAGGGCGCAGAGCCCGGCGGATAGGAGCATCATCATGGGCAGCCCAGGTGCGAGTCGGGAACTAATGGCTGGCGGGAGCGTTAGGAGAGCGATCACCATAATGATTCCTATCATATGCACTAGAAGGACCACGCTGACAGCCGTCATACACAGGAGTAGGAGGTAAAAGAAGGGAACGGAAACGCCGCGGGCTCGCGCGAACTCTTCATCGAAGCAGATGGCGACGAATTGCTTGTGAAAGAGGATGGTGCACAGAACGACCATGCCACCCAGAAGGCTGACGGTCCAGAGGTCTTGATCACTAACGAAGTTGATATTCCCGAAGAGCCAGCTCTCGATGTTCACACCAGCGCGGCTGACTTTCTTGACGAACAGGATGCCGAGGGCCATGCCGGTTACCCAGACAGCTCCGATAATCGTGTCTTCCCGTTCACTGCGCGACAGGACCACGCAGCCGATGAGCAGTGCGGAGCCGATGGCAGCCAGGAAGGCGCCTAGCATTGGGTCGAAGGCGGTCCAGCCGAGTTCGTGCGTTGCGTAGAGTGCAAAGCCGATGCCGCCCAGCGCGCAGTGGGCGATGGCGCCTGCGATGTAGGTAATGCGTTTGGTGACAACGTAGGTGCCGACGATGCCGAAGACGACACTGGATAGGAGTCCAGCAATCAACGCGGTGCGAAGAAAGCTGAAGAGAGTATTGCCCAGCGCATCTAAAAGAGCACTACCCATGATCACGGTGATGAATGTGTTCACCAGGTGGGCAATCCTGATCATGGCGGACAGCGACGACTTCGTGGTCAAAGATCTCGTGCAAGGTCTTACCGCTGATGGAGATGGTAGGATGGAGGCGTACGTTACGATTCACGCACAGTACATGCTCGACCCAACTGGAGACGAACCCCAGATCGTGTGACACTAACACAACAGGCATTTCGGCGGCCAGTTCGCGCAAGGTTCCTTGGAACTGCGTTTCAAATGTCTAGTCGACATTGGCGGTCGGTTCGTCGAGCAGCAGCAGCCGTGGTTCATCGACCAAGGCACGAGCGATCAGCACCCGCTGGCGCTGCCCGCCAGAAAGTTTGGAGAAGCGGCAGCTAGACAGACCATTAAGATCAACGCGCTGCAAGGCTTTGTCAGCGACCTCTTTATCGCGACGCCCAAAGGGCCCGAGGCGTAGGCCACTGCCTAGGCGGCCCATCAAGACCACATCGAGCACGGTGATGGGGAAACGGGGATCGAACTGCAAGGACTGGGGGACGTAACCGATCGCGGCGCGCGATTCGCTTGGGGATTCTCCCAATACCCGAATGGTCCCAGACTGTGGTGTCAGTAACCCTAGTACTAATTTGACTAGCGTGGATTTGCCGCCGCCGTTTGGACCGACGACGCACATGGAAGCATCCTCCTTGAGTTCAAAGCTGGCGTTTTCGATAATCGGTACGGACCGATCATAGGAAAAGTGAACGTTGCTAAACTCCAGGGCGACTGCCATCACACGTTAGCTAGGAAGCCCCAGCAATGGCCGTAGCGATTCGGCGAATGTTAGAAATAACATCAGGATCGAGCGGATCGAGAGACTCCACCCGAGCGCCCAGCTGATCAGCGATGATCTTGGCACTGCGATCATCAAACTGGGGCTGCACAAAGAGCGTCTTCATGCCGTGATCCTTGGCTCCTTCGATGAAGGCGGCGAGTTCGTTTGGGGTCGGCTCGTTGCCATTCACCTCCACGGCCACTTGCTCGATGTTATAGGCGTCGCCAAAGTAGCCAAAGGCAGGGTGGAACACGAAGAACTGCTCGCCCGCCCTGTCATCGAGCTGCGCTTTGATTTCGTTGTGGAGCGTATCGAGTTCGGTTTGGAAAACTTTCAGATTGCTGTCGAACGCCTCGCTATGTTCCGGCATGGCGGCTTTCAATGCGGCAGCAATGTTTGTTGCCTGCACTTTCACTAGAGGTGGTGACAACCAGACATGTGGATCGTCCTCCTCGTGAGCATGGGCGTGGTCATGCCCGTCTTCATCTCCTTCTGAGCCGTGAGAAGAGTGATCACAATACGATGGAATCTTCTCGAATCCTTCCGACATCGAAACCACCTTCAAGCCAGCGTTGGCAGACTCGATCTGACTGCTGAGTGCTTCTTCGAAAGGCATCCCCACGGTGAGAAATAGATCCGCGCCGCTCAGCACCGCCATCTGCGAAGGTGTCGGTGAGAAGTTGTGAGGGTCTTGGCCCAAGCCAACTAACACATCGACTTTCACATGGTCTCCGCCGATGCGTTGTACAAAGTCTGCCTGCGGCGGGACGCTAACGATGATACTTAGGCTATCATTAGCGACGTGCACATCGGAATCTAACTTCTCGCAGGCCTGAAACATCAGGAGAGCGAAGGAGCCAAAGACTGAGAGAAGTGAAGCGGACAGAGCGGATCGGGCCATGAAGTTAACTGTGAAGCTCTGAGAAATTGATGCAACCTATTTGCATCAATTACTCATTTTTCTTAAGAAGCTTGGAGCAGATTGAACCATCATCAAGCGTCACCTTGAAGTAGCCCAGGGAATCTCGTGTGCGATACTTAGAGGAATTCGGCGTTAGGTTACGAAATGCCAATAAGCGGGACCTGTTGAGAGTTGGCAGTCCTGCGCCCAATTTGCCCTACCGTTCATCGGATTCACCCTCAGAAACAACTGCTTCCAAGGCGAACTGACGGATCCTTGCGACCATCCCCGACAAGCCGATTCGGCGGCCTGGGCTAAGATGAGCCTGGAGACCGAAGCCATCTAGGATCGAAGTGGTTTTGACAGAGAGAATCGCCTCGGGGCTCATTCCCGAGTATCGAGACAGCACGATAGCCACTAGCCCGGAAACGATCTGAGCATCACTGCGTCCACGAAAGCTCAAGGTGAACCTTTGCGAGCCCTCATCGTCTTCCGTTGATCATCTTGATGCCCTGTAACGCTTCGATGGTGCGGTGGGTTCTGAACTCGGGCGTCACGTGCTTTCTCTTTCGTTTCATCTGTGTTACTTGGGTTGTGCACCACACACGAGCCTTCGAAATCTCAATAGCTACATGGCTCTGTTTTGTACTAACATTTCAGTTATCGTGCTCTCTAGACATTGAAATCCGAAGGATTGCAACCTTTCACTTCCTTGAAGGCTTTGCTGAAGTGGCTGAGGCTCTGGTAGCCGACCTCGATGGCGGCTTCACTCACGTTGAACCGTCCACTTGCTAGTAGCTTTGCAGCCTGTTCGATCCGAAGCTGACGAGCGTATCGGCTGATAGTCATTCCCATCGTTTCGGAGAATAGGCGGGAAAGGTAGTAGGAGCTGCAACCGATCTGACGCCCTAGCTGCTCTAGCGTTAGTGGATGTTCCAGATTTGCGGCAATATGGGCGCAAGCTTTCTGAACCCTGTCAGAGGCTACTCGCTTCTGTTTGAAGCAGAAGAATTCCGATTCTTGGTCTTGGAGTGAAAAGAACAGAACGGAAAGTACTTCGAGAACCTTGGCTCTGTAGTAGATTGGCAGGGCAGGAGACTCTACGGAGGGTTTGAGTAGAGCCTTGGCTAGGTCTTGTTCGACTTGGCGCATGGGCCTCGCTGAAAGAGCAACAGGCGCATGGACTTGAGGCGGCTGTTCGTCGCGAAAGATTAGATCCGCGAGACCTGGAGAGAGTGCGGCCCGCTGATCTTCTAAATGAGTTCTAGCAAAGGATAGGGAAAGAGTCACTGTCAGGAATTTGTGCCGCTGCGCAGCGAGACGTGTTGCTTTGTGATTCTTGTATACCCGAAACTAGGCAAGGCTAGTTCGCTCAATCGCGAGGCGGCCAAAGGACTGAGAAAGTTGTGCCGAGCCTTCGAAGTTGAAACAGATCTTCAACGTGTCCGGCTGAAGAGATTGGCCCCAATTCACCGATTCACTCGCCTTGAGATCATGCCATTCTACGGAAAAGCCGCGTTCCAGATCTTCATGGAGGGGTCGCCAGCAACCTGGTGCGATCCTGGCCCATAAGGCTCTCTCGACGTCTTGATGATTCAACAGTATGCACATGGGTTCACCATTCAACCTATTGAGATTGAGTCTCAATTGCAACTAAATAGATCTCAGCGGGAGTTCTCGCCAGGAACTCATAAAGTGTTGTTAACCAGTAATTTGAGTCAGTTTGTGACAAGGGAGCGCTAGAATTGGCAAGGGAGCGCTAATGGAGTTTCTACGGCTATCCTTGCTGGGGTGGTGCTCCAAACTGACCGGCGATCGGTTCGAGCGGAGGGCTGGGAAGAGGAGTGAATGAGATATTTGGTCGAGAGTCTTGGCTCCACATCCGCAATAAAACTTGATCTTGTTGCGATTGAGTCTCAATTGCAACTCATGGCGACGACTCTCTTTGACCTCAAAAAGAAAGTCTCTATGAAGCGGGATCAGGCCCTTATTGAAGCGTGTATCCGCGATCCGCGGTTTATCTGCCGCAAGTGCCTCCGAGCGGCGAACTGCCCCCGATTGCTCTGCAAACCCGAGAAGGCCTTTCGGGCGGTCAGTTCAAAGAAGTGCGCATAAGATAATGTTAGCAGAGCCCTGCTCTTGGCCTCATCTGATCGTGCGGCGTATGGGCAATGCTCATATTGACGGTCCCCTAGTTAGAAAGCTGATACCTAACAAACCTCGATAAGCTGGGTGCATCCGAGTCTTGAAGATAGTTTGGCAAGTTTGGATGTGTGTGGTCAATCACGCGTTCGACACGACGGTTGCCAGTGGTTTCTCCAAGAACTTGATCTTTCCCGGAGATAAAGCGATTGGGGGGCGTCGTGCGTGCTTTCTTA
>JAACDM010000024.1 GCA_009936795.1 Verrucomicrobiaceae bacterium
ATCCAAGTTACCGACACTCAGGGCAAGATGGTCGAGCGTATTCTCCATAACACGATCCATCAGTTAGGCGGGACGAAGGATCAAACCTCAGCAGTGCCTGATCTTCGAGAAAAGGAAATTATGCCCCCAAAGCAGGTTGAGGTCGATCATGCAGCGCAACGCGCTCACGTGACCGACCTCCTTGAAAAGTATTGCCTCGAGTGTCATGATGCTTCCGTTAGCAAGGGTGATCTCGACATTGAGACAGGCCTAAGCGAATCACCCCTGGTCAAGAGCCGAGATCTTTGGGTCAATGTGCTTGAGCGGATCAAGAGTGGCGAGATGCCTCCAGAAGACGAGCCTCAGCCAACGGATGAGGAGCGCCAGGCCTTGGTAGACTGGATCAACAGAGAAGTCATCGACTTTGACTACACCTCCGTTAAGAACCCCGGATACGAACGCGCGCGTCGTCTTTCTCACACGGAATACAACAACACACTCCGCGATCTCTTTGGCATTGATCTTAAGCCTGCCGACAAGTTTCCAAGTGATCTTAGCGGCCTGAGTGGCTTCGCAAATAGTGCCAATACCCTGTTTATTCAGCCCACGCTACTAGAGCGCTACATTGGGGCCGCAGAAGAGGTCGTCACTGCAGCCATGCCGCAATGGGAACTAGCCAAAGAGACTGCCCCTAAAAAGCTCTTTCATACTTTCCTCCGGCAAGCTTACCGCCGTCCACCAAGCAATGATGAAGTCGCCGAGCTCTTCATCCGCTACGAGACTGCCAAGAGTTCGGGCGCCTCCCACCAAGAGTCTATTCCACCCGCGGTCATCTTTGCCCTTATTTCTCCTAACTTTCTCTATCGCATCGAGAACGCCCCCACCAACTCCGAGGATCATCAGATTACGGATTTAGAATTTGCTAGCCGTCTCTCCTATTTCCTCTGGGCGTCCACTCCAGATAACACCTTACTCGATCTCGCAGACGCAGGCACCTTGAGGGATGAGAACATCCTAGGTAACCAGTTGCAGCGCATGCTTCGTGACGAACGTTCCCACGCGCTCGGTCATGAGTTTGCCTCTCAATGGCTCAAGTTCGAACACGTGGGCACACGTGTTCGCCTCGACCCCATCGACAACCCTTGGTGCACCGATTCACTCATGACAGCGATGCGTAATGAATCCTCCATGTTCATCCACTCATTGATCGAGGAGAACCGCCCCATTCACAACCTGATCAATGCGAATTACACTTACCTCAATCAAGAACTTGCCCGACATTATCGCATTGGCGGTGTGCACGGTGATCACATGCGTCGTGTGACTCTCAACGATCCGCGCCGAGGCGGCATCTTCGGACAAGCTAGTGTGCTCGCAGTGACCTCCTTTCCCGGCCGCACAAGCCCTGTCGTCCGAGGAAAGTATATTCTAGATGATGTGCTCGGAACACCTCCTCCGCCTCCACCTCCCGACGCAGGGGAGCTAGATGAGGAGGTTGCTCGCGAACGAGAACTCACCTTAAAGGAAAAGTTAGAGATCCATCGTGGCTCTCCTCAATGCGCGGGCTGCCATGCCAAGATTGATCCGTTAGGTTTCTCTCTTGAGAACTACGATTGGTTTGGTCGATATCGCGAGGAACATCGAGACAGACCAATCGACTCTGAGGGCCAATTACCAAACGGTCGTAAGTTTGTAGGTCTAGACGGGCTCCGTAATGTTCTCATCGAGCGACGGCTCGATGACCTCACAAGACAGCTTACACGCAAAATGCTCAGTTTTGGTCTCGGACGTCAGTTAGAATACTACGATGAGCTGGCTGTTCAACAAATCCACGCCGCTGTTCAACAAGACAACTATCGTTTCCACACCCTGATCAGCGAGATCGTCAATAGTTACCCGTTTCAGTGGAAGCGATTGCCCGACACAAACTAGCCTGCAACGACTGGCGATTAGAATGCGCGGCTACTTGAGACCGGCTTTCATTGAAACTTTATAAACAATTGTTACCTTCCCCTCATGGCTAACGCTGAAGCAGTCGCACTCATTTCGGTCGCCGACTACTTGGCGGATGAGAAACACGCTGAAGTGGGTCATGAGTACTTTACTGGCTGTGTGGTGACAATGGAAGGCATATCTCGCCGCCAAAACACCATCGCAGGCAATCTGTTCACTGCCATTCATGGCAAACTACACGGTGGGCCCTGCCGCCCGTTCCTGGGCGATCTCAAATTGGGCATCCAAAGAAGCAACGAGACGCTCTTCTACTATCCTGACATCGTGGTAGAATGCGATTCAACCGCAGTTGAAGACGATTCCTACACGACCGAGCCAAAAGTTATCATCGAAGTGCTATCTCCGACAACAGAGCGCATTGATCGCCAGGAAAAGTTCTGGGCCTACGCCGAGACCGCATCGCTAGAAGACTATGTGCTGGTTGATCATCAAGAATCTGCTGTGACAGTTTTACGCAAGACAACCGATTGGCAGTCTGAAGCCCTTAGTTCTACTGCCAATCTTGTTCTTCCTTCGATTGAATTCCAAATGCCAGTCGCGCAAGTCTGCATTGACATCCATTTCAACAACATAGCTTAACTGATGAACTCCTCCCGTTCCTGGCATCTCACTCGTCGCACGATGTTGCGTGGTCTTGGAGCTTCACTGGCGCTCCCATTCCTCGAAGTGATGGAGCCCACAACTTCGAAGGCAGCCGTACTCAATGCCGCCCGCAAGAAGCTCAAGGTCGGCTACCTCTACTTTCCTAACGGCGTGGCTAAAGGCTCTCGGCAACCACAACGTGCTTCTGCGGGCGGGCAATTGCAGGAGCTGAGCCCGTGGATGAAGCCGCTAGAACCGTTCAAAGAGGACATCCTCATTCCGGAAAACATGTGGACACCTCGTGGCAATGGACATGGCGCGGGCACCGCCACTTGGCTCACGGGCGGAGGCTACGATGGACGTA
The DNA here is from genome assembly GCA_009936795.1 of Verrucomicrobiaceae bacterium. Classification (GTDB taxonomy): domain Bacteria; phylum Verrucomicrobiota; class Verrucomicrobiia; order Verrucomicrobiales; family DEV007; genus JAACDM01. The sequence continues at coordinate 2,939 of JAACDM010000024.1, forward strand.
GGATCGACGCTGGCGGCATGTCCGTTGATCAGATCGCAGCCAAACACGTGGGGCAAGACACTCCTCTTCCCTCACTTGAGCTGGGAACCCAAGGCGAGGGTTATTTCTCAAACGATCTTCCCCGTAACACCATCTCCTGGACTTCTAGCAATGTGCCTATGAGTCGCGAAACGGTTCCTCGCATGATCTTCGATCGCATGTTTCGAAAGCCAGAAGAGGGTATGACCGACAAGAGCGTTCTCGACCTGGTGTTAGGCCACGCCAGGACGTTGAAGACCAAGGTAAGCATCGCAGACAAACAGAAGATCGACGAGTATCTAGAATCTGTCCGCGAGGTGGAGAAGCGCATGGAATTCGCTGAAGCACAAAGCCAACGCGCGTCTGAAGAAGGCGTTCTCACAGACACGCTGCAGCGCCCGGAGGCAGGCATTCCCAGCAATCACCAAGAATACGTGCATCAACTGCTCGATATGATGGCCCTAGCCTTCTGGTCAGGTGCTACCCGCGTGAGCAGCCTGATGCTCGACCACGGGCAGAGCAATCGCTACTTCAATTTCATTGATGGCGTGGAGGGCACGTGGCACGCGCTCTCGCATTATCGTGACGTGAGCGGAAAGACCGAGGATGACGATGGCAAAACCTCGTGGAAATCACTCGATAGCAAGCACAGCATGTATTGCGCTGTCAATCGCTGGCATCACGAGCAGGTCGCCTACCTTCTCGGTCGCATGAAGGAACTCAACGATGGCGAAGGTAGCTTGTTAGACAATACCATGCTGCTCTATGGCTCCAGCCTTGGTGATGGACACACCCATGGGGAAGAAGACCTTCCCCTCCTCTTCGCAGGCGGCGGTGCAGGCGCGATTCAACCAGGGCGTCAGATCCGCTTCGAAGAGCAGTTCAGCCTATCAAACTATCACTTGTTCACGCTTCAGCAACTAGGCATCCCAGCAGAGCAGTTCGGCGATAGCGATACGCCGATGACCGAATTATCCAGAATGAACGGCGCCTGATCCCGCAGCGCTTTGAGCACTTTGCTGCTGCGCTTGGATCGCTGCCGTGATCGCCGCAATGTTCTTGTCTGAAGACGAGGCAAACGAGACATAGCCATACCCTTTGCCTGGAAGCCCATCGTGCCAAAGTATCCGACCGTCGTTTGGATCAAGCCCCCAGAGCTCTCCTCGGGTTGCACCGAGGATCACATCACCTTCTATGGTGACATTGACAAACCCAGAGCCTTTGAGCCGTGATTCCCAAACCAATTGACCCGTGTGACGCTCCAGTGCGACCACCGTTCCTTTTATCCCGATGTGTAGAAGTTCCATCATGTATCCATAGCGACGCAGACACACCGCGCGAGTACAAGACCTCGGGACAATTGTAAACCGGGCCAATCAAATGAGTGCATAGGAATTGTTGTCGACCGAAACGAACTCTCCATATCACCATCTTCCCATGAAACTAAAGGTGCTCATTCCTATTCTCGGCACGCTATCATTGCTTGCCATTCCCTTTCTCTGCGCTGCTGACTCGGAAGGCGGTTTCGTTTCTATCTTTGATGGCAACTCGCTCAATGGTTGGCACGTGAGTGCAAAAACAGGCCACTCTGGCACGAGCAAGAATCAGTCAGGGGGACGCTGGGTGGTCAAAGATGGCGCTATCTCTGGCTCGCAAGACATTCCAGGGAATGGCGGCATTCTGATCACTGATGAGCAATTCGGAGATTTCGAGGTTTCGTTAGAGATGAAAAATGACTTCGGCCCTGATAGCGGCCTGTTTCTCCGTAGCACTGAAGATGGAAAAGCCTGGCAGGCCATGATTGACTATCACAAGGACGGAAACCTCATGGGAATCTATGGCGAAGGACTCGGGGGTCAGCCACATGTGCGAAACTACAACTTCAAAGACAAGGTCACCGAAATTGAGGAAAAGAAGACGGGCGCACATGATGTCGCCTTGCCTATCAATCCAGAAAGCTGGCCTTACTTTTGGCGTGCCGATCAGTGGAACGAGTTGCGTGCACGCATCGAGGGAAATCCTCCTCACATCACCACTTGGATCAACGGAGTTCAGATCATGGAGTGGAAAGAGAAAAAAGTCCGTCATCCGGCCACAGGGGGCATCGCCCTGCAGGTCCACGGTGGCGGGGACTTCACGACAGCGTTCGTCCGGTATCGCAACATTCGCGTGAAGCGGTTGGACTGAAGTCTGGTTGATTCGCATTCTCGCTGCTCCTGCTACGTAGGTATACGAACGCGTGATAGATGACCGTTAGGACTCGTGTGTCGTTTACAGAATCTGCGTCTCCGGATGCAGATTCGATGGCAGCTTGCGACCACTCATTGGCGCTTTTTCGCGCCCAAATAAGTGTATTTGGCCTATCCCAATCTTGCCAGGTATCCAATCTGAAATCTGGCCAACCCTACATCTTGCAGGCGGAGCAAATGAACACCTCAAGATATAGTAGATCCTGCCATCTACCTTAAAAATTTTGCAGAAACATTTAAAAAGACTTGGAAAGTTAAGATGTCTGCAATATTAATTAGCTAGAATTAATCTTCTCCAAGTGACTATGCAGAATCTTACGTATCCATCAGAAAAGGAAGGAACTTTACTCAATTTCGACGAATCCCAAGATTACAAGAACATCGAGTCGACGCCAGTTGCACAGGACACTGCAGTCGCTGGATCTGCCTCTCATCATCACGACGAGGTAGAGGACAAGGTGCGCCGCGCTGAGGAGCAACTCGCTGCACTCCAGCAAAAGCGTGAACTTCTTGAGCAGCAGAAAGAGGAGCTCGAGAAACTAAGCGCCCGGCGCCAACGCTTCACGGAAGGCAAGGACGACGTGGTGAAGCTGCTGACCGATGCCCTCCCCGAACTGCGGGAAGAGGCCGAGGATGCTCAGCGCAGGTCAGAATTTCTCCGACAAATGCGTGAGGTCTTTGGCCAGCATCTCGAAGTTTTGAAAACGGTCAAACCCGATGACTGGGACGAAGCTGAACTCAAGATAGAGCTCGATCGCGGCACCAAGGCTCTCGATGACGCCAAAGCTGAGATCGATCGCTTCGAGGAGCGTCTGTCCCACTTCTCCTCGGCCAAGTCAGCCGCACCTAAGAAGCGTGTCGTAAGCACGGGCAATACAGAATTCACCCGCTGCCTTAAGCTTGGTTTCGCCTACGCGCTTCCCCTCATGATCTTCCCAGCGATTACGCTCGTCGTTACCTACCTCGTCGTCACCCAGTAAACCAGGACCGCTTGCCATGCGCCGCCTATTCAACAATGCTTTGAGCCCTATCCGTCAGCGTCAGGAAACTCTGGCCCGTGAAGCGGAGGAGCTCGAATGTGAGCTCGACGTACTCAAAACGTTCCTGAATGCAGCGCCGATACTCCAAGAGGAATCCCGCTATCTGATCCCTCCCCCAGACGACATGGTTCGTGAGTCGGCGGTTCCTAATCGATCTGATTTGAAGCGCGTACAGCGAGACAGTTACTACTACGGAGGCAAGCTTCTCCTCCTCCTATTTCTGTTCTTCATGGCCTCCATCTGGTTCGTCGATCGGATGCTGACGGTGATGCGTTAGAAACTGGATAAACAATTTTTTGTCACGATGGAGAAGGCCCTCTATCACGTGGAAACACGTGGTAGGGGGTTCCTTCGTTTGGCCTCTTCTATAGAAATATGAAGGAAACAAATTAAGGAGCATTTAGTTTTTGATAAAATTAGTGTTTAAGATAGATTAATCATCATGATGGCTCACAATCTTCTCTCATGCGCCACCGCCGGGATTCTCACTCTGGCTTCCCTTCATGCAGCGCCTCAATTCCGGTCCCTCACGCCGGGAAATCAGGCTGCTCCTACCTCCTCTACTTGGGTGCGGCATCTTAATGGCATGGATGAGGGCGAGCGCCAGCGGCGAGTCCATACCTACGGAATGCCTCCGGCCCCGCCTAACCGATGGGCCAATCGAGTAAGGGCGCGCCCAGTCTTGCAGCAGCCGAAACCTCCAGTTAGAAGTGTGCCTGTAGCGGTTAGGAGTGCACCTGTATCGCTCTATCAACATAGGCCACCAGTTTCACCTTCTAAAGTCCGGCCAGCGGCACGAGCACAAGCCGTTCGTTACGCTCCACCGACACGACAGCCGCAACCCATTAGGAAAGAGAAGCCTGTTAGACAAAAAAAACCTGACAAGAAGGCGAAGCCTGTCCAAGTCATTCCCTCCCCACAAACGTCGCGACCTGTTGTTTACACGCCTCCCGCACCGAAGGTGCAACCTGTAAAGCAAACGCAGCCTCCCAAACGATTACGACTCCTTCCTTGGAAACCAAGTGTGCTCAAGAGCAAGCCAGAGCCTGTTTCGCGCGAGGAAACTCTTCGCCAACAAGTCGCGTTCATGCCCACGAACTCGACCCGTATTCCCCAGGCGAACCCATACGCTCCCTATGGATCGCGTGACGAGTATGACCAGGCGATTCGACGGTCGAAATGGCAGCCACGTGCCCGCTCAGCCAAAATTCTTGCAGATCAGCGGAAGCGCCCTTCACCCGCGCCGCAGGCAAAGCCCAAGAAGCGCTGGACCATCGGTTCGATCTTCCGGCGTAAAAAAGCGGCTCCCGGAGCCAAGACTCAAGAGCGGTCGTCTAACACCAAACAACGCGTGCCTAATAGCACCTACGTGACCGCTGGCCTTCCTCAGTCTAGAAGTGATTCTGGTTCTATGATTGAGACGACCCTATTGGGCAACTAGTAAGGTAGCCGACAGAGTGTGATGAAATCGACGCTCACACGAACCATGGCATACGCCATCCTCTTATTCGCGGTTAGCGATGGAAGGGGTTTCCTTCTAGCCCATACGCTTGGTGGTCTTTATCCCAGTAAAGAGTGAGTCCAGGATTCTTGTGGTTTGCCCTGCTCATCCTGCCACTCAAAGTTCTCGATTGCCTCTTGCATGCCCTTTGCAAACGATTCTTTGCCGACAACTGCTCAGGACGCGCTCTTGGTCTAACCGTTAGGCTAACAGTGCTTGTTCTCAGCTTTTTTTCCGTTTCTGCTCTCAACACTTCAGATTCACCCACAACGTGTTGCTACTAAGGGAAAACCTTCGAACTGGAGACTATTGTATGAGGAGGTCGTGATTCGACACACGTGGAATGTCATTGAGAGGCTGGCACTGTCCGAATCCCGGATCCCGGATCCCGGATCCCGAGTCCCGAGTCCCGAGTCCCGAGTCCCGAGTCCCGAGTCCCGAGTCCCGAGTCCCGAGTCCCGAGTCCCGAGTCCCAGAGCG
>JAACDM010000004.1 GCA_009936795.1 Verrucomicrobiaceae bacterium
GACGCGACTATTTGGAGAATCACGCGCACTCAGTTTCGTAGATTTCTGGAAGCGTCCCCTCAAGCTGGCAATCGGTTTATGCGTCTCATCACAGAGACCTTTGCGGCGCGTCTGAGTGAGGATCAGATTCAGTAGTCAATTGTCGGTAAGCTTGTGTCAAACTTCTGGAGACGCTGACACTCTTCGAGAAGCCAGCGTGGCTTCATGAACGGCTCGTGCCCGAGGTCGGTCCATTTTACGAGGCCGGATTTGCTAACAAAGAACGTGCCATGGATGGGGGCACGGTCGAACGGATCATACGCATCATAGGCACGGAAGATGGCTAGTTCTGGATCGGAGACGAGCGGAAATGGGAATGGGTCGTCGGCAAGATCGAGGGTCGCTTTGAGGCCTTTAGTAGAGTCTAGGCTGATCGCGACGACTTCGATGCCCGCGCTTCGAAAGGCTTGGGTTTCAGGAGCGAAGGCTTGCAACTGTTCGAGGCAGTGGACGCAACCTTTGCCGAGGTAGAAGATCAGCAGCACGTCCTTATTGATAAAGTCGCTCGTGCGTACAGGCTCACCGCTGGTCATGGGGAGCTCCCAGGTGAGGCCAGCCCAGCCGTCAAAGGAGAGTTCATGGATCCAAGTAACGTCGCCGATGTTCTCAACTCGTCCCGTGGATCGCTCTGCCTTCAACAAGGTCGACAAGGCTTCTTCCAGTCGTGTGGAGGAAGGATGTCGCGGTAGAGATTTAAGGTGGTCGATCACAAGTTCGGCTTCTTTGTTATGACCTAGGGTCACGAGAAGGCGAGCCGTCTCAGATAGAGCACTTACATACCGTGGCCAGCGGGAAGGTAGCTGGCGGAGTAGGATAGCGTATTCGGCAAGAGTCGGAATGGCTTTCGCGAAGCAAAAGAGTGCTTCTTTGGGCTTTCCTAGCCTTACGAATCGATGGGCCTGAGCAAACTGCTCTGGCAGGAGCCCATTCATGGCTACAGGAACGAGTGAGTGCCAGCGTGGCTGATTGATGACGTAGGCTCGTATCGGATGGCTTGGCTGGTTGGTGAGGATCTCTTTCAGCAAGGATTCTATCTCGGCCGCGCCTGCGGCATCCGGAAAGTAACGATAGACCAAGGATGCAGCGACGTGAGCCTCTGGGTATTTAAGGTTGCTGTAAGTTTGTGATAGTGCCTTCCAGTCGGGATTACGTGTGTTAGACTTCAAGGCTTCCCGTAAGGGGACGATGAAACTTGCTTCTAGTTCTGACAGCGTTGCCTTGCTCGGGATTTCTTGAATGAACGTTCGTGCTCGATCGATGTCTGACAAGGAAGCCATTCCCAGTGCCCATAGAGCCATGGCGCATTGCGGATCCTGATAGAGCGCATAGCGAAAGCTACGCACAGCTTCCTCTTTCCAGCCTGCTGCCAAGAGAGCCCAGCCTTGCCGAAAGAATGTCTGGGTGTCCTTCTTGGCGGTCGTGATGGGAAACTGAATGCCGTCGCCCCAACCCATATCGTAGGGCTCGACGAAGGGTCCTTTCTCAAACCAGAGATGCTGAGCCCAAGAATTGGGAATATCAGGTGGTGGGACGTATGCATGCTCATGCTGAGCCTTGGCCAAGGCAGCAAATAAAAGGCCTAGGAGAGCAATGATGAGTGCTGAACGAATGATCGGCATGAGAAACACTACGTGTAAGAATTGCCAAACTTTCCAGAAAAGCAACTCCACGCTTTCCCTCCATTGATCGCGAGCGGCGATGCAGTAGCCTTTCCGGCAATGCCGAAACCTGATCTCCCGCCCTGGTCTGATGAATTGATCGCCCTCTATGAGAGCAACGCCACGAATCAGTTCATTCTCCATGGGAATATCACGGACCAGTACGTCCTCCCACTTAAAGATGGGCCTCGATTGGGCAATCTCACCGATTACTTGGTCGAAGTGCTCTTGCAGAGCTTCGATGTTGTCCTCAGCTATGATCTTGGAAATGGCATTCGCGTTTTAAAAGGCGGTGAGACGTTGATGGAATGGCCCAGCTACAAGGAGAGGCAACCGTTCTCCAAGCGACCTCGGGAAGCTCTCGAGATCCTTACACATTACTTTCGCTACTGTGCCAATCTTCGCCAAGCAGGCGGGCAGAATATCAAGGTGACGGTGATTCTGAAAAGCAGTCATCTGATCGTGCCGAATCTGGGAACTGCCGTGAACAACGATGTTCACGCCATGGCGCTGTTGATCCGCGAGTGGGCGTCGGAAACGTCACTGACAGAACATTCGTTTGCTTGTTTCCTGCTGACCGAGAATTTGAATGATCTTCATGCGCTAGTCGTGCATCATCCGCGTAGTGCCCATCTGAAGGTTCCGCTGCCGGACAACGAGGATTTGGCGGCTTATTTCAAGCTTAAGGGCGACCAGTTTCCGATCGCGCTGAAGCCTTATGAGAAGGATATGAGCGAGCCCGCGAGACAGATGACCGGGGCGACGCTGAGTGCTGTTGCTGGGTTGCTCAAGCAGCAGGAGTATCTCAAGAAGACGATTCAGCCCAATGATCTTTCAGAGTTTAAGAAATCGTTAGTTGAGAAGGAATGTGCAGGGCTGATCGAATTTGTGGAGCCCAGTCGCACGTTGGATGACTTCCATGGTCAAGAGCCTGTGAAGAAGTGGGTTCGTCAGGATATTAAACTCTGGCAGAAAGGAGATCACCAGGCCATGCCGATGGGTTACTTGGTGTGCGGGCCTGTGGGCACAGGGAAGAGCTACATGGTCGAGTGCCTGGCAGGTGAAGCAGGTGTGCCTGTGGTGAAGTTGAAAAACTTTCGTGACAAGTGGGTAGGGAGTACCGAGAGCAACCTAGAGAAGATCTTTCGTCTGCTACAAGCGTTAGGCCGTTGTGTCGTCTTTATTGATGAAGCGGACCAGGCCATGGGCAAGCGATCTGGACAGTCCGGTGATAGCGGTGGCGTCTCTGGAAGGGTCTACTCCATGATGGCTACTGAAATGAGCCGATCGAGCAATCGAGGGAAGATTCTTTGGATTCTCGCGTCAAGCCGACCGGATTTGATTGAAGTAGATTTGAAACGTCCTGGCCGTGTGGATGTAAAAATACCATTGTTTCCAGAATACACGCCGGAAGGGGCCTACGGACTGATCCGTATCTTGTGCAAGAAATATGGGCTCGGGCTGCCGAAAGAGATGCCACGAGATCTCCTTGGAGCTATTCCTGACCTCGTAACGCCCGGGGCGGCTGAGTCGCTGGCAGTCAGGGTCTACCGCCAAGTGAAGACTCATGAATTGGAGCCCTTTGATGCCCTGAGGGACCTACTTGAGGATTATCAGAGTCCCGTGCCAGAGAAGATCATGGCTTTTCAGATCCAGCTTGCGGTGGATGAGGCTAGCGATCTCTCGTTTGTCCCACAGAAATTCATGAGTTGACCGTTGGAAAGCCCTCTGTTAAATCCGCGACCGCAGGGGGTGCCACCCTGTACCTTCCCATATGGTTATCCTTATTATGAAGCGTCCCGTAGTATATGTCGTCGCTGCACTCGTCGCCTTCAGCTTTGCCAGCTGTAGCTCCATCGGAGTGAAAGAAGGAAGCAAGTGGGATCGGACCTCGATCACCTCGAGCAGCAAGAAGGGGACTCGCGAGGTTCGCACGACGGCTTACACTCACACGGAGGCGGACCACATCGTTTATTCGAACAAGACAGCGATCGGCACGCGTTTGAAATACTACTCAGGGGTCCGCAGCGCAGCTTCTGATTGGTCCAAGTATCCTGTAGGCACGCGATTTCAGATTGAAGGCCAGCCCGGTGTGACTTACGAGATCGACGATTATGGTAGTGCGCTGGTCGGTAAAAACACGATCGATCTTTACAAGCCGAGCCGTGCTAAAATGAATGCCTGGGGGGCTCGCAACGTCCGAATCAAAGTTCTCAAATGGGGCAGCTATGAGCGCTCTAAGGATATTTTGAAGGATCGGACGAAGCACAGGCACGTCCGTAAGATGTACGACGCGATAAACGATAAGGCTTAGCTCCTCCGTTAGTATGCTCAAACAAGAGCGCGCTGATTATATTCGAGTCAGGCTCGAAGTGCTCTATCCGGAGACGCCTGTTCCGTTGGATCACAAAGATCCGTACACGCTCTTGGTGGCGGTACTCCTTTCGGCCCGGTGCACTGATGTGCGCGTGAATCAGGTAACACCGGCTCTATTCGCCTTGGCGGATGAACCTCAAACCATGGCCAAGGTTCCGGTGCCTGCGATCCAGGAAATCGTCCGTCCCTGTGGCTTGGCGCCACGCAAGGCGAAGGCGATTCGTGATCTCTCAGAAATCTTGGTGAGAGAGCATAATGCAGAGGTACCGCAAAACCTGGAAGCACTCGAGGCTCTCCCAGGTGTTGGTCACAAGACAGCTTCCGTCGTCATGTCTCAAGCTTTTGGTGTCCCTGCATTTCCTGTAGACACTCACATTCATCGGTTAGCTCAACGGTGGGGCCTCACCAAAGGAAAGAATGTGGTCCAAACCGAGGCTGATTTAAAGAAGGTCTTCCCGAGAGGGTCTTGGAACAAGCTTCACCTCCAGATCATCTTCTATGGCCGGGAATACTGCACGGCACGGGGCTGCGACGGGACGGTTTGCGAAATCTGTCAGACTTGTTACCCCAATCGGAAGAATCCAGTTTTGACGAAGAAGCCCTAAGGGTTTTCCCAAGGAAGTACAGGCCGCTGCCGTTTCAGGGGGGCGGTGTGCGAGGGCAGAAGCAGCGCCGCCAAAGTAAGACCGATGGCGCAGACCACAAAACTGAGCTGGTGAAGGGTGCGATTCGTCCACGGTTCCCAAGGCCACGGATAGCGGAAGAATCCCGTGTTGAGTAGGAGATAGGTCCAGACGGCGAGGAGAAGAGACCAACGGAGAAATGGGTGAGCGTGGTCATTGGGGCGCTGAGCGTGGTGGCAGGCAAACGTAAAGAGAAATATGAGTGGAATGATTAGATAGATACACGCAGCGGCCATGGGTGGCAGAACATCTTCGCGAAGACCAAGTTCCCGAAACGTCTTTCCGGCAATGGGAATGGCCACCACGGGAAGGACAAATAGATAGGGCCACCAGCGCCCGGCCATGATTCCGAGAATAGGAAGAATGCCCATGGTGATGGCAGGATCAGCGAATCGATCGAGCTTTTCGATGGAGAGGAAATTCCAAGAAACCAGAACCGCAATGTGTAGGGCCAATAACCCGGCTTCTAACCAAGGCGTTAGGGTTATTTCAGGAGTATTATTACTTGGTTTCAGATGATGCTGATTTCGCCAAAGCCCCCATGCAAGGATTGACCCGAAGAGAAAGCCAAAGGTAGTTTCCATCAAATTCCACCAGTTGATGTGAGCTGCGATCGGGCTAAGAAAGCCATCATCGAAGAATGAAGGGAACCATGCATGGGCCGCTTGCACGCACTGACCACCAGCGAATCCAATGCCGCCGGCGAGAAATCCCCAAAGCGTGAGTTGCCTGGCCAAGGTATCGCGTTTGCGAAGCGCGACATAGGTGAACATCCCTAATAGGGCGACCAGGAGCCCTCCCCAACATTCTCGGCGTGGCTTGAGCTCGCTGTCAGGCTCCCATCGCCAATGATCAGAGAAGTAGAACCGAGGGAGAAGTCGGGCGTCTGGATCGAATGGGCGGTTGATCAGTTGTTGCCCAACTAACAAGAGCACGGTGGCTCCGCATAGGAGTGCGGTGAGTTCCCAAGCTGTGTAGCGTTTGTCGGTTAGCCCGATCCCCAGGAAGAGCCCTGCGAATCCAATCCAGATTCCGCCCTTAAGAAAGAGCCCCAGTAGGCCCCAGGCGAGGGCGGCATGATTCCCGATCAACGGAGCATCGTGGGTTAAGCCGACCGTTTGCCCGTAGGTCATCGATCCTCCGAAGGAGACGCCCAACGTCATCAAGGCAACCGCTCGAGCTGCCTGGAGGGATTGGAGACGTGGGCAGAAGAGGAAGACGAGCACCAGGGCTACCAGCACGCCAGCGATCATGGCCCCCGTCTCGTGACCATACTGCCCGCGAATGCCCCAGCCCATGGCGCCTGCAAATCCGCTCAGCAGGAGGATGAGGTAACATGGTGGTGAGGAGCGTCGAGGCATCCCACGACTCTAAGCCAATGCAGCCGGGGAAGGTCCACCTTTTAAGTCGACTTTTGATTCTTCGGTTCGACCCTC
>JAACDM010000194.1 GCA_009936795.1 Verrucomicrobiaceae bacterium
CTACTTACTTGGCGCGATCGCGAAGAGATGTTCAGCGCCACGAATGAACAACTTGCCCTGCAAGGCAATAGGTGAGGCAATGATACGCTCGCCCATGTCATTCTCGCCTAACAAGTCAAAACCATCCGCCTTCAAGCGCAGGGGAAAGACCCACCCGTCCTCGCGGATGCAATAAAGGGTTTCTCCCGCCAGCATAGGAGAGGCGTAGTATTTGCTTGAAGATCGAGGCAAGCGCTGCTTCCAGCGTTCGTCACCAGACTTCGCATCGAACTTGTAGAGCCACCCATTGTCCGTTAGGAGATAAAAGGCGCCATCTTTGCCAAGAGGCGAAGGGACATCTGCTCCCATCCCCTCCTTTTCCCAGAGGCGTGCCGTCTTATTGATATCACCCTCTCCGCCCAGCTTCACCGCCGCGATGTGTTTGGTTCGCCCATACGGTACGAACGCGATGCCATCCGTGACCGCCGGAGTTGCAATAACACGCCACATTGGCTTATCATCAGGATTGAATCCGCCACACTGCCAGAGTAACTTCCCATCCGAGGGACGATGACTCGTCAGGTGATCGGCACCCCAAGTGAGGATCTCTTCTTTTCCTTTCTCACCAATAATAGTAGGCGTGGCGTAACTTTGATCGGTTTCTTTCTTACACTCGTACTGTCTAGCAGTCTTCCAAACGACCTTACCTGTGGCTTTCCCTAGGGCAACCAGGTAGGAGTCGCCGGCCTGCATGACCGCAATCACCAAGCGGTCTCCCGCTAGCGTGGGCGAACTTCCCAGGTCCCACCAGAGCGTGTCTTCGCCGTAGAGCTCTTGGAGATTCAGCCGCCAAACCAGTTTCCCCGTATAGTCGATAGCAGCCACCGTACCACTCTTAAAGTAAGCAAAGAGATGCGTTCCATCGGTCACAGGCGAGGGATTGCTACCACTGCCATTGCGATGCTTGCCCTTACGTTCTGGGCCTAACAAGACTCGCCATTGCTCTTTACCATCCATACCATAAGAAATGACGGCGTCATGGCGTGACGCCTTCTCGTCATTCGCCTTGGCGTCCTCTGGCACACCAGCGGTCACAAAGATCTGATCGCCCCAGATGGCAGGAGTAGAGCTACCGAGGCCAGGCAAGGGGGCCTTCCAAAGGTAACCCTCATCTCCAGCGAACTTGACGGGATAGTCACCCGAGTCGGCAATGCCATTGGCATTGGGCCCCCGCCACTGGGGCCAATCTTTCGCCGACACGGCGCTGTGAATCCCGACAATGAGAAGAATTAGTAGTCCTCGGTGCATGCCCGAGGATGACAGTGCCGTGTTCATCTGGCAACGCCAAGACGGCACAAAGAACGCTTGCTTCACCCAGGATCGAGTCCTTAGCGTTGGAAAACAACTAACCTTTATGAAACTGAACTCCTTTGTGTACACGATTGCATTCTTAGCACTATCACTCACATTGAGCTCAGCTGATCACCATGGCAAAGCCAAAAAAGCCTTTGCCTTTGCGGGAGCCTGGAAATCCAAAGCGGAGTCTGACGCCAACACGAGACACTACACGTTCACCTTCGAAGAGAAGGACTCGAAATGGAGTGGCCATTCCGAAGACGAGGATGGCAATGTGCGCAAGATGGCTCGCGTCAAGGTCGAGAGGAATAAGATCACTGCGGAAACAGATATTGAACGCGACGGGCAAACGGGCATTATTCGTGTGGTTGCCGAAGGCGATGAAAGCGGGAACGCCTTCGAAGGTAAGTGGTCAGTCATCGACAGCACTGATACGGAGCAGATGAGTGGCGAGTTCACTGCCGAGCGGATCTTTGAGCTCAAGCTAGTGGGGGATTGGGTCGCTGTCGCTACGGTCGGCGAAGAAGAGATAAAGGCTTCAGTTCAATTCAAAGTGGCAGCTACCAACGTCGTCGGTAGCTTCAAAGGCGAAGATGGGAAGGAGGTGAAGTTCACCAAGATCACCGCAGAAGACAAAGCCGTAACTCTAGGGCTAATCCATTAATTCAGATTTTCACCCAAGTGCTTATAGCCCAGAGGTTTAGAAACGATTCGAAGTGAGAAGCTTTAC
>JAACDM010000195.1 GCA_009936795.1 Verrucomicrobiaceae bacterium
ATCGGGCCTGCGGAATCACTAACATGGATTACGCATGGTTGAAATTTCGGCAGCTCTCCATCCAGCAAACTTGACGGAGCGCCCTTTGAAGTATGGGTTTCCCGGCGAGTTGGCTTCGTCGATGCATCTACATCAGGTGGAGTTCCAGGGCACTTTCATCGGCGATGAGTTAGACACGATGATCGAGGTTTTGCCGGAAACAGTCCGTTCTCTTGGAATAGGCAACGGCACACAGCAGATAACATCCGGCGAAGGAACTGCGGCGACCTTACAAGGAGAAATCGTCGATTCGAAATGCCACCTTGGTGTGATGAATCCCGGGCGTTTTAAGCCGCATCGTGCTTGTGCCATACAGTGTCTTGCAGGAGGGATCCCGCCACTCTTGGTCATGCAGGATGGTGAGGGGACACTAGCTCATGTGCTTCTAGTGGCCGCAGACGGAACTGCGCTTAATGAGGCCATCCTGGACTATGTGGCCGAACCCGTGGAATTGTCAGGGCGTTTGGAGATGATCGGCGACCGTCAGGTGCTGTTTGCTGATATCGCAAGTTTGCGGCGTCTCTAGCGGTGCTACAGGAGGCTCTGTAGCTTGGCCACGCTGGTTACTCCTTGGTGTCCTCCACGTGCTGTGATCGCAAGAGCGCCCGCAGCGGCGGCCCATTTTCCCGCTTCTTTCGCGGTCAGGCCACGATCGAGCCCTGCAATCAACCCGGCCATGAAGCAATCGCCTGCGCCTGTCGTGTCGACAATGGGCGTTGATGGAGGACAGGCACTTACTATTATGAAACCGTCTTCTGGCGTGTGAAGGATAGCGCCTCTTTCTCCGAGTTTGACGCCGAGAATACCGTAGTTGTTGTATTGACGGAACCACTCGATCATCTTTGCGGGGTCTCTCAATTTGGTCTGCTGAGAGGCCTCGACTTGCGATGGCACATAGATGTCAAGATAGGGAAGGATCTTGGAAAGACGAACGGGGTCGCCGCCATCGCTTGCGCTATCCATTGCTGTGCGACAGCCGTACCCCTGTATCTCCGCAAGCAAAGAAGGGAGTTCAGGCTCTAGCAGAGGCATGCGACCGTAATAGCCGAGAATAAAGTAGTCTGCCTCCTCGAGATGGGTTCTTTGAGCGCGAACGAAGTTGGCATCGAGGAACTTGGTCGCTGTTTTTACCGCGGGTGCTAGAAAACTCCGGCTGCCGTCTTCATCAATGAGAACAACAACTGCTGACGTTGGCGCATGCGGATGCGTACAAAGAAGATCGGTCCCAACGCCTGCATCAACTAACGTTTGTCGAATATATTGCCCCCAGACGTCTGCCCCTGTGAGGGTGAGCGCTTGGCTAGAAACGCCAAGTCGCTGCAAGGCGATGCCTGTGTTGCAGGTAATGCCACCGCTACTCAGCTCAATAGGATCTATCGGCAGCGTCTGATCACGTCCGATGGTGCTACCCAATCGAACGTTCAGGCAAGGAAGATCGACCACACACGAGCCGCAGATGATAGCTTTGCCCATAAAATAGGTTTGGCCTAGTTGGGATGCTTCGGGAACGCTCTATCGGCGCCGACGTAGGAGAAGTAGCTGTCACAATAGAAATAGCAGAGCACTGGAAGGCTCGGGCACGATGAATGACCCCTCGGGGATCGTGGCGTCTGAGACGGTGAATCTTCCTCCGTTCAACGCAGAGGTGCTCACGAGGGCTATCGCATCGATATCGAAATCTGTAACGCTTACTGCGCTGATGGTGACTGTCTGTGCGAGGCCTGGCGTTGTGCCTGATACGGTGAAATTCAATCCGCTGACGTGTGTCCAAACAAACGTAGTGGAAGGATCTACGAAGACATCGGCAACGGTCGTTGACCCGCCAAAGGTGAGGCTGATATAGGGGGGGGTGTTCACCTGTTCCTGATAGCGAACGTACACCGTGTACTCTTGGTCATCCAGAAAATCGATATCGAACGAAACGGTGCCAGGGGTTGACTCAACGCTCAAATAGTCGCCGAAGGATCCTCCCGCTGGCGCCATCACATCAAATTTGTTTCCATCAGAAGGAGCGTCGTCCAGCGTTCCATGCTCTGCGTTGAAAGCAATGACCGTCCCCCGAGTCTGAACTAGTGTCACACCGCAGGCTGATCCTACTACGGAAAGGACAGCGACAATGGTGAACATAGACGTCTTACTAAAACACATGATTACAATAATCTTATGCCAATCAGGCATTAGTTCCTACCAGTTTGACAATTATTTATCAATATTTTTGCTGGTTTTCGCAGCCTCGACATCACTTACGGGGGGAGGATCGGGAAGCCGGAAGAACCACTTTCCACCGTCGAGAATTGCTACCTGCTCGATGCTTTGGCGTAAACGGGGGGGAATTTGCGTTTCAGCGTATACGGGGCCATCGAACTTCACCGCATCTTCTGCTGTAATAAAAAGAGTAGCCTGCTGACCCTGATTGGACAGCTCCACGGTGGTGCAAGTGACTCCGCTCCCCACTATTAGGCGAACCACCCTCCGAGTGATCTCGAAGTCTCTCGATGCCTCAATTGGCGAAGGTGGGAGAGATGGCCGGGCAGCCTCAAGGGTCACTGGCGTGTTGAATGCTTCATCATCCCTGGTAACGCCTAGAACAATCTCTGTCCCCACGGGGCATCTTTTAACCAATATCTCTAATTGTTTCGGAGCAATAAGTAACTGATCATTATAGTGTTCCAAGACATCTCCCGCTTTTAATCCAGCGCGCTCTGCTGGGCTACCTTTCACTACAATCAATACCCTAAGGCCTTCAGATTGGGAGGAGACCTCCTCAACGCCCAGACCAAGGCGACTCACTGGAGGAGGCGATGATTGAGCGGAAGCTCGGTCTTTCAGAACGTCCTCAGGAATCGGGCCGGGGGCCCGAGGATTCACCGGCTCTTTGGGCTGTTCTTGACCGTAGACTGTCGAAGGGCACAAACTTGTTAAAAGCGTAAGATATGCCCATAACTGCATACTCCTTAGAGTTTTGCGGAAATGCAGATATTTCATTTGGTCAAAAAGTTCGCCTTGGGGAATAGATATTCCTTTCCCGTGTCACTTCATCTTCCACATGGATATCACGGCCGAGCTTGTAACGGGAACTGTCCTTCCGAGTCTCTCGTCGCTGCTCGTAGATCCGTTTGTCTTTCTCCATGCACCGCACTCGAGTGCTATCTTGAATCGTGCCCCTACGGCTGATAGGAACGAGTTGCCCGTTCGGCTCTTCTTTAGAAACAGTGGCTCCAGAGTGAGGAGCTGGTTTGAGGAAGGAAGCGGCAGCAAACAAGCCAATCGCGACCATGGCTGCGACTTTAAAGATTGGGGCAAAGTCTCGCCATTGAGGCACTGATATCACTTTGTCCGACGTGTCGTCATCCAGCTGGTTCGCGATGGAGTCCCAAAGACCATTAGATGGCGTCGAAGGCCGCAAAGCGGTGAGGTTCCTAGCTAATGCATGATCTTCTGCGCTCAAGTTCGCTGATTCGAGCGGCTCAAGGGCGAGCTCTCGCACAGAAAGAGGCACGGATGCTGGCCGAAGATGCTTGAGTTCGTTTTCAAGCGTCGCTTCCTCGGGCGAGAGCTGGGAAGGCTGATTCTCTGGGGTGTTCATGAGGTCAAATGAGGGCTGGATTCCAATTCGCGACGTAGTCCTTGCAAGGCATAGCGATACCGAGAGGCAACTGTGTTTATGGAAATGTCGTGAAGATCCGCAATGGCCTGAAAGGTCTGTTCTCCCCAAATTTTCAGAGTGATCACCTCTTGATACTTTTCAGGCAACCGCTTCATTGCCTGCTCCAGCGCGGCATTACGCTCCTGGTCCTCCAGGCCATACTCGAACCACTGGACGTCGTCTTTCTCTGCATGGGCGACTTCTTCCCGGCGCTGGCGGCGCTGGTTCTTGCGTGCGAGATCAATGGCACAGCGCCTAATGGAAGTGAAGGCGAAGGGCAGATTTGGCAGACCCAGTTCAGGTTCTTTCTCGGCGGTCCTCCACATACGAATGAACGCGTCTTGCAGGACATCTTCAGCATCGATGCCCGTTCTGGTCTGCTGTCGGGCATAAAGAAGCAGACGAGAGGCGTTCTCGTCGAACCAGTCCTTCCACTCTTCGCGATTACGCTCCGCCATACTTTTACTGGTAGGGTAGCGAGCGCCGAGAGCCGATTTGTCTAGGCATCCGTGCCCTTATGAAAACAGAGCAGTTTCTCATCGGTCCTGACAATGAGCTTACCTTCTGCGATGATCGGGGTCGCGTGGATTCCAGCTCCGAGTTCACCTTTGGTAATGGACTTGAACATGTCGGCAGCTTCGTAGATGTGATAGTCGCCGTCCCGGCCGAATACGTAAATGTGATTGCCGACCGCAATGAGTGAGGCGAAACATTTGCCAACGAGACGTTCGTGCCAGAGTTGATTGCCTGAAGCCACATCATAACAGGTGCCTACACCCCCGTCATTGACCAGAAACCAGCGTCCCTTGATCCCCAATCCTGTCGGCACATAGGGGAGTGTCCTCCTAAGGCGATAACGTTCCGTGACCTCCGTCGCTCCCGGAGCGGCATCGATTACGATACTATCTTTGCCACCGCCGCCACCGCCGCAGTAGGCGAGAATGGAGTTGCCAGAGATCACGGGGGATGCGACGACGCGATGCTCAAACTTACAATCAAACGTCCACCGATCTTTGCCGGTCTTGGTATCGATCGAGAAAAATCCGTTGTCCGTGCTGACAAAGATAGCTTCTTTGCTAGATTCTATCTCGCGAATGACTGGAGTTGTGTAAGGGGTCTTCAGCTCTGCTGGAAGGTTCTTCTTCCATCGCTCTTTGCCTGTCTTGGAATCCAAACCGACAATGAAACTATCGTCGCTCAAGTTCTCTTTCTGAACGATCAACACGTCATCAGCTAGAGCGACAGAGCTGCCACCACCATGGGATGATTCGAACTTCCCTAAGGCTTTTTTCCACACTTCCTTGCCTGCGTGATCCAGAGCAAAGACCTCCGACTCCTTGCCGTCATTCCACCACACGTAGACACGCTCGGCATCCGCCGTCGGTGAGGTTGACGACGGGCTGTTGAACTGGTGCATCTTGTACTTGTTGAACCCGAAACGCGTGCGCCAGAGTTCTTCCCCGTCTGATACTTGCACACAGACCACTTCTCGATGCTCCGGCGCCTTGGCAGGCGTCACCGTGTAAAACAGTTTGTCTCCAAAGGTCACGGGCGACGAATGGCCACCTCCCTTGAGATCGATTTCCCAGCGTGTGTTTCCTTTGCTGAGTTCGGTCGGAATACTGCCACTCGCAGCAGCGACTCCAGAGCCCTCAGGGCCGCGAAACCGTGTCCAGTCTTCTCCGTAGGCTAGGGGAGACGCCACGATGAGAAGGGCAGCCGTGAGACTTGGCAGTGTTTTCATGCAGCCGATTATGGCTGGCAATCGTCAGGCGTCAATGCATCCACAGTTTCAGCTAAGCTTGTTTCGTCCAGTTTGCCTAGCGCTGTCCGGGGCAGCGCGTTGAGCGAGACCGCTTGTTTCGGGTGGAGAAAACTCGGAATTCTCGCAGTCAACGCCTTGATCAACGCAGCGTGTTCTCGCTGTGGGGCAACGAGAACAAGGGTTTGCCCATCGCGTGGATCATCTATTGCCACCAGGGTGCTGTTCGCGGGCGGGCACTGACATGACTGCGCTGCTGCCTCGAGTTCCGTCCGTAGGTTTGCTAGATTGACCAGTTCGCCTTTGATCCTCAGGCGATCGCGATCCCTTGCGAGAAAAGTAAGCGAGTTGTTGTTGTCATTGATGGAAACCCGGTCTGCGGTTGTGAACCAGCCGTCGTGGGGGGCGAATCGGAATTCCTCGGGCGAATCCTCCATGATATACCCAGAGAACAACGCCTTCCCGCGAAGCCTAAGGAAGCCACCTGTGGTGAGGTCGGTCTTCCATCCTGGCAAGATTGCCAAAGGGGCATTGGCGGCGCTTCCTGGCCGCTGGGTTGCTACTTGGGAGGCCGTTTCTGTCATTCCATAGGTTTTAAGCATGGGCCAGCTGAGAGCGAGGGCGCGCTCGTTTAGCGTATCTGAGAGAGCGCCTCCACCGACGAGCACGGCGCGCAAGGCTGGCGGCGCTTGGTAATCAGCTGAAACGAGGTCATAGACCTGAGTCGGAACGAGTGAAGTCAGTGTCACGTCGTGCTGCCCGCAATCTTTGCAGAAGGCGAGGGGATCCCATTTCTTGTCTGACCAGACAGCGCTGGCGCCACTTAACTCCGCACGTGTGTTGATACTGTAGCCGCCGATATGGTGTCTTGGCAATACGCCTAACCAGACGTCGTCCCGAGTTGTTTGGAGATGTGTGTTCACAGCCGCCGCCGACGCTTGGAGGGCGGAGTGGGAAAGGGCAACATGTTTAGGCTTGCCTGCCGATCCAGAGGTTTGAAATAGGATGCAGTCTTCTAAATCGCTCTGCTGGGCAAGCCAGGTATCGATAGTCATGTCGACAATGGCCGCCATGGCAGCTCTTCCAGGTAAGCGTCAAGCCCAAGTCCTGTTCCCTTGGGCGGTTTGAATTCAGGGCCTTCACCGAGATCCAATGCAGGATCAAGCTGGTTGAATAAATGATGAGTAGCCAAGCCGCAGGTAGCGATCTGATTCGGAAAACGTTTAGCCAATCGTCCTGCCTCGTAGGCTGCGAAAAGCTGACCTAGCGGATGGTCCATGTAAGAAGTGACAATGAATCTCCCGTCTTCTGTTGTAAAACCAGAGGTGTTCTCAATTGCCGGTTTGAGGACGCGGAAATGAAATCCACGTGAAGCCGATTCCTGCATGGCATCCACGGCAAATGCCCAGCCTGTGGCAGACTGAAGCGTCTCCCAAAGATCCGGTTCGTAAGGCACAGGATCTTCGATGAACTCTATGGCTGATTTCGCTTTGTCTGACATAGAAGCATGCCAGTCTAACAACAACTCAGGTGTCATCGCTTCGTTAAAGTCGAGCCGAGTAGGAAGAGGACTAACGTCGAGTAGGGCAGCGATTTCTTTCAAACATTCTGGCCTGGCTTTGAGCTTTACCCGTTCATAGCCTAGTTCCGAGATCTTGGATATCGCGTGTCGTGATATTTCTGTGAGCGTTGCGTGGCTTTTAGGAACGCGCAGGCCTTCGAGTAAATGCCGGCCGTCAGAGCGTACTTGGCCGTCCAAAGCGACACAGCGACGAGTCGCTGCCGTGAGCCGCGTGTCCTCGCCCGTTGCCAGGGCGCCGAGTTCTTCTTCTAACGAACGGTCGCCCAGTTCAGGCCAGGGATGCACGCAACCATATCCTCCACCTGAGCGAACTAAGGCCCCCTTAAATGTACAACGTTTACTCGCTGCATTTAATGGCCGCCGCGCAACCAGCGCGTAGGGCGTCCACTCGAAGGAGGTAGTCAAGGCGTTAACGGTGTCGCGTCTGCCTCTAGATCGCCCAGTGTATATTGGATGCCAGCTAGGTAGTGTTTTAGTACTGCAGGATTCCAGAAAATCTCATCGCGGTGCCCAAGGGAGCAGTAGAATACCCGACCGCGACCGTAGGTGTCGATCCAGCTAACAGGATAGCCTCGATCACCACGTGATCCTTTGGAGAGATCCATTTTATCAGCATCAAGCTCAAGAAGCATCCGGCGATCACCCCGCAGGGCAGTGTCATCGCGAAACTGATAAATTTCGTCAGTCACTTCAAATCCCTCAGTCGAGAAGGCGGCGTTCACAGGCGATGTTGGATCCAAGTTCTTCAAGGGCACCTTCTTATGCCATGGGTGACTGACAAAGGCCCCACCCATCATGTCATTGTACTCCTTCCACTTCTTATAGGTGTCGGTTGCGGAATGCATGCCTGCTAATCCTTTACCTTCTCTGACAAAGGCAAGAAGATTCGCTTTCAAGCGAGCTTCGCGGTCCTGCGCCTTTTTCTGCTTCGTCTTATCCCCAGGCCAATCCTTCGGACGAAAAATCTCACCCGTTGTATTCAGCATAATCACGGCATCGAACTCTGATAGAGAATCTTTCTCGAACACCGATTCATCCTCGGAATGTGTCACCTCAAAGGCTCCTGTCTTCTTACCCAGTTCTGTTAGACTTACCGCGCCGACTCCAATGGAGCCATGTCGGAAACCAGCTGTCGTGGAGAAGACGAGTACCTTGCGTGCTTTTGCTGGTTTCGCAGGTGCATTAGCAGGCAGGGCTGCGGCAATCTTGGCAATGGCTTCTTCTTTTACGGCGATGGTCTGAGAGATCGTCAAACCAATCGCGGCAGCGCCGATGGCCAATGGGAGGACGAGAGCTAGTGAACGTTTCATGATGGAAATACTGTGTCCACGACGAACGGTGGTCAACCCTCTACCGTTCTCACTTCCAGCGATCTAGGACGGGCTTGAAATCTGGTTTGTCCTCGATAGAGATGGTGTTTGGATTAAAGCGGTGAAACGCATCTCTAAACAGGCCGGACTCAACTGACTGCGCGCCGGAGTAGTCAATTGTCGATGGTGGTTCGCCGTTCGGTTGGGTGATGTTCCCTTCCGGCAAAGATCAGCTTGCCCTCTGCGGGCTCTGGGTCACTTACTGGTGTCATGTCTACGGGGCCCGTTTCGGAGTTTATCACGCATCACTACCGTCATTTCAATGCGGCATCGCTTGTCGATGCTGCGAAGGGCTATACGTCACTTTTGGATGAGGGCGGTAAGATGTTTGTCACCTTGGCGGGCGCCATGAGTACAGCGGAGTTAGGAGTTGCCCTGGCCGAGATGATTCGGCGGGGTAAAGTGCATGGGATTTGTTGTACGGGTGCAAACCTGGAGGAGGATCTGTTCAACCTGGTGGCGCATGACCATTACGTGCGGATACCGGGTTATCGCGAGTTGACCGGAGATGAGGAGCAAGCGCTCCTAGAGAAGCACCTGAATCGAGTGACGGATACGTGTATTCCAGAAGAGGAGGCCATTCGGCGTATTGAGAAACCGTTGCGTGACGTTTGGAGACGCGCGGAAGAGGCGGGAGAGACTTACTTTCCCTATCAGTTCCTCTATCAGATCATTCGTGAGCGGCTGGGGGAAGAGCACTATCAAATTGATCCCAAGGACAGTTGGTTAGTAGCGGCCAGTGAGGCAGACTTGCCGATTTTTGTGCCGGGGTGGGAGGATAGTACGACGGGCAACGTGTTCGCGGCAGCCTGTATAGAAGGGGCGGTGAAGAACGTGCACACGGTGAAGCTTGGGATTCCAGCCATGATCGAGCTGGCTCACTGGTATAAGGGCATCACGGCTGAGAGTAAGCTCGGTTTCTTTCAGATTGGTGGTGGGATCGCGGGAGATTTTCCAATTTGTGTGGTGCCGATGTTAGAACAGGATCTCCAGCAAACGGGAACGCCCCTCTGGTCGTACTTCTGTCAGATTGGTGATTCAACGACCAGCTATGGGTCTTACTCGGGAGCTGTGCCGAATGAGAAGATCACGTGGGGCAAACTGGCGGTGGATACACCAAAATACATGATCGAGTCGGATGCGACTATTGTGGCGCCATTGATCTTTGCTTATGTGTTAGGTTGGTAGGGCGGCACAGCTGGTCTTGCTAGAAGTCACGGCCGCAATAGAGCGCAGCCCTCCAGGTGATGGTGGGAGACTACCAGATTGGTAGTTTCTGCGTGCGGTCTCGTTTGCGGAACTTGAGGGTTTTGCGTCGTTTGCCTTTGGTAACATTGATCATGTTTACCTGTTGCTCAAAGGCATCGATGAGAAGGTTGTTTTGGAGGACGTGTCCCTTCAGCTTGGGCGTGCCTAGGGGGAATTCGATGTAGAGCCACGCCGTGGCGTCGTCTATTTCGTAGCCAATCCACTTGGCGGGGACCATGGTGCCGTCGGGCTTTGTGATGCTGAGATGGGCGAGGACATAGGTTTTGACGAGAGCCTCTGCTGGCTTGGACTTGCCATCGAGAATCAGGTCTTTCTGCTTGGTCTGCTTGATAAGAATTTCTTCCAGGTCCTCAACCGAGAGTTTGATCGAAACTTCAAATGAATGGGTTTCCTCAATCCATTCGGCAGTACCAATCGACACGTTGTGAGGATGCGCCTTCGTCGTAGGCGTGGTGACCAGAGCCAGGAGGCTGAGAAGAATGAATGTTGCGGCGCGCACCTTATTTGGGCTTGGCTTCTTCTTTTCTGTCAGGCTTTTCCTCTGCCTCAGCTGCTTCCTTGGCTTCGCGCATGGGGTTCTTGTCCTTGTACTTGAAAAGTTTGAACCGGGACTTCACGGGGCGAGACGGCCAGTGATTGTTGTCGAGATTGGCGTCAGCCGTTTCCTCTAGCGGATCAATTTGGAGACTGGCAATACGGTCTTTTGCTAGGATGAGTTTGGAGATTCTCTTAGAATTTGAGCGCCAGATCTCAGCTGGGAGGCGAAGGGTTTCTTCGGTCCCATTCTCATAGTTCACTTTAAGAATGATCGGCATAATGACGCCGCCTTCGTTCTTGAAATCGATGGCGTAGAATTGGCGCTGGGTCTTTAGGAGGGCTTTCTCGTCATCCTTGAGATTTTTGATGAGCTTTGCGGCTTCTTCTCGATCGTTCACGGTGACATCGAGAGGGTCATAGTGGTTGTAGAAGTCGATAAGGTCAGGGTAGCGCTCAGTGCGTTTCTTCACATCGCTATTGCGAGTTTCGGTGATTTCCGTTGGCTCTTGGTCTCGCTTGGCTTTGTCCTCAGCTTTCTCGATGTCGGGGTCGAGAGAGTCGAGATCGAGCAGATGGACCCGGTCGATCGCGATGTCTACGTGATTCGTGGTGTAGAACCAGCCACGCCAAAACCAGTCCAGATCAATGCTAGATGCGTCCTCCATGGTGCGGAATAGATCGGCGGGCTCGGGGCGTTTGAACATCCAACGCTGGGAAAATTTCTTGAAGGCGTAGTCGAATAATTCACGCCCCATGATGGTTTCGCGAAGGATGTTCAGGGCAGTGGCTGGTTTCCCATAAGCATTGTGGCCAAATTGTAAGATGGATTCCGAGTTCGTCATGATAGGCACCTGATCCGTACTGACCATATACTCGACCATGTTCTTGGCTGGGCCACGGCGTGAGGGATAGTCGGTCTCCCATTCTTTCTCAGCGAGGTATTGGAGGAAGCTGTTGATGCCTTCATCAATCCAGGTCCACTGACGTTCGTCCGAGTTCACGATCATGGGGAAATAGTTGTGGCCGACTTCGTGGATGATGACTGAGATGAGGCCATACTTGATCCGTTTGGAGTAAGTGCCGTCTTTGTCTGGACGAGGTCCATTGAAGCAAATCATCGGATACTCCATGCCACCGACGGGGCCATTTACAGAGATGGCGACAGGGTAAGGGTAGGGGAAGGTGTAGCGTGAATACACGTCGAGCGTGTGCATGATCGAATGCGTGGAGTACTTGCTCCAGAGTGGCTCGCCCTCGTTGGGGTAGTAAGACATGCACCAGACGTCTTTGCCGTGACTAGTGTGCTGGACGGCATCCCAGATAAATTTCCGGGATGAGGCCCAGGCGAAATCACGGACGTTTTCGGCTTGAAAGACCCACGTTTTCTCACCCTTCCCTTTTTCCTTCTCGTTGGCCTTGGCTTCTTCCGGAGTGACAATGAACTGCGGCACTTCGGCGGTCTCAGCTTGTTTGAGGCGCTCGCGTTGCTGTTCTGTCAGGACAGCGTCCGGGTTCTGAAGGACACCCGTGGAGGAAACGATGTGATCGTCGGGAGTGGTGATGGCGACGCGATAGTCACCGAATTCAAGGCTGAACTCTCCGCGCCGGATGAATTGCTTGTTCTGCCAGCCATTCACATCGGTATAGGCGCACATGCGAGGGAACCATTGCGCCAGTTCGTAAATGCTGTTGCCGTCTTCTTCAAAGTACTCGTGCCCACTGCGGACGCGAACCCGTTTGGCGTCGATGATTTGATAGGTCCATCCGATGTTGAAGGTGACTTGCCCGCCTGATGGCAGTGACTTGGGTAGGTCGATTCGCAGCATGGTTTCGATGACGGCATGATCGAGCGGCTTGTCATCGGCGTCCGTCACTTTCGTGATCTTGTGGCCACCTTGGAAGTCTTCACGGATAAGCAACTCGCCCAAGTATTTGTAGGTGAACTGTTTGAGTCGCGGCGTTGTGCGGGTGGTGGTGTCCCGTGAGTCTGGTTCGAATCGATTCTGATCGAGCTGTAGCCAAAGATACTCCAACGGCATGGGCGAGTTGTTGTGATAGGTGATCGTTTCTTCACCGATGAGGGCATTGCGATCCTCTACCAAACGGACGTTGATGTCGTAATCGGCCCGCTGTTGCCAGTAGCGATGGCCGGGCGCCCCGGAAGCTGCTCGATAGTCACTCGGTGTGGGTAGCAGTTCGTCTAGTTGGCGAAACGGATCCTGCTCGTAGGTTGGGGGGATCTCCTGGGCGACGGTAATGGTGGTGAAGAGTAAGACGAGGAGAAGAAAGATTCGAGAGACCATAGATGACGGGCTTGATATTCTGTAATTCTAGAGTTTCTAGAAACACTGTCAATGGGCGATTGGTCGAGTGTTCTGGAAGGCTCAGCTGAAAAGATTGGCTCCAGTTTCAGATGAGGAGATTGGATTGGGATACGGACCCTGGGATGATCCTCTTTAATGACGTGTATAGCGAATTGTGGGAAACCTCGAAGATCGTCGGGGTAGAGAGCGAGGTCGCTAAGACCTTTATTCGGCCTGGCCTACAGTGATGGTTGGTTGCGAACCTATTTCGATAGGAGCATGGGTGACAGGAAAAGGGGACAGGATCATGGCAGATCAATTGAGAGCACGACTATCATGGTCCTGACTCTCACCGTCTGGTGAGCTTGTAGGTGCTGGCCCCGTTTCGCAGCTGCACCAGGACTGGAGCTCGAAGGCGTGGTTGGGGAATCGACCGAAGCCTGTTTCTTTTCCGAAGAGCACGACGGGAGGCCATTCTCTGGAGTTAATGTAGGATCATGACACATCGACACCTACTCAGTTCCCTCGCTATTCTGTCGCTCACCTGCGCGGCAGTTCTCAACGCCGATCCGATTCCTGATAGCTATCGGCAGAACGGCTGGTTCATAGGCACCCAGGCATACACCTTCAAGGAATTCACTGCCTTTGAGGCCATAGCGAAGACTAAGGAAGCTGGTGGCAATATGATCGAATTTTATCCTGGCCAGAAGATGAAGCCAGATTCAGACACGAAGGTGCACCACACCATGTCGGAGGAGGCCATGAACGAGCTAAAAGCTGAATGTGCTAGACAAGGAGTGCGTCCGGTGAACTACGGAGTGGTCGGCGCGAAGAATGGTGAGGAAGTCCGCGCCATCATGTTGTTTGCCAAGAAGATGGAACTCTACTCGGTGTGCACGGAATCGACGTAGCAGATTGTTGATTGGGAAGCGTGCGCCAAGGCGTTCGACATGCGTGTTGCGTTCCACGAGCACGGCGGTTCGATGAGTAATCCTAAGTACAAAGTTTGGCATCCGCTTTACATTCTTGGCGTGGTTGAAAGTCGCGATCACCGGGTGGGTGCCTGTGCTGATCTAGGGCACTGGTGCACCTCGCATCTCAAGCCCGTCGAGTGTCTGCGTATTCTTGATGGTCGTGTGGTGAGCGTTCATCTCAAAGACAAAGCTGACTTTGGCAGGGCTCCAGTGGTGGTCGCTGGTGAGGGTGTCGGCGATGTTGCTGCCTGCTTGGAAGAACTCAAGCGTCAGAAATTTGACGGCCATATTTCAGTCGAGCACGAGAACGATTGGAAAGATAGCGTGCCTCAGGTCAAAGCTAACATCGATTTCGTGAAGGCCCACGCGAAATAGCTGGGACCTTTGCATGGAACGTAGATATTGAGAGATTCCTACTAGTATGTTAGCCATGCTCTGACGAGAGCGGTCGGTCTCACTTGGATGATAATGCTGCGGTGATCGGTAATGACCTGATGCCGTCGAGCTCGATGTGAGTGATGGATGGGGGGGCTGGGGCTTATGTCGCTTAAATATATTTCAAAGTCTCCGTTGGGTGAGGATTCGAATGCCACGGATCAATGGGTAAAGCTCTTGCAACTTACGGTTGAAGAGCGCGTTGAATTTGATCGGCTCGGGCGAGAGTTCGTGGACGGGTTCTCAGCCGCTAAATTAGCCCATGCGGTCGTGGATCGGGAACCGGACCGAGAAAGTGTCCTTGTATGGATAGTGGTGATTCCTGAAGAGGGGGCCCGTTTGAAGACTAGCTATGTTCGTGGGATGCAAGTTCTTCTCGGCTATGATCGAGAGAGATTGATGACCGCAGTGCTGGGCTACTCTCTCTA
>JAACDM010000196.1 GCA_009936795.1 Verrucomicrobiaceae bacterium
AGCGATCACGGAAGCTGAGCATAAGCTTGAACATTTCGATCGCTTCGCCTTTGAGCGCATCACTCTCCCCAGCGCGCTTGGTGATCCTCGCGTATACCTCATCGGCCTTGGCTTCATCATTTGTTTTCCGAATGAAGGATCTCAGGAGAGCGTTCAACTTGGAATCTTCTGGCGGCTTGCCCTGGCGCTTTGGTTTCTCCGTTGCCTTTGTTTCATCAGCAGATTTATCCGCGTTCGCCTTTGGACGTTCGGGGCGTCTGGTCATCCCGCGCCCACTGCGATTGCGGTTGTTCTCTTGAAGTCGTTTGAGCTTTCCCTCAAGTCGCTGGACTTCCAGGGCTCGATCGACGGCAAATTCACGAAGCGCTGGGCCATCGGTCGGAAGAGCGGCAAGTAAGGCCCTCCGCCCTTTGGGCAAGGGCCCGGCAATTTCTTCCACCCATTGGCGAATCTTCGGCACATCGTTAGGTCCCGTGTCCGTGAGCGCTTCGCTGCGGAGCACCTTTCCATCCTTGCAGAAGATCAATGTAAGTGCCGCCTTCCGATTCAAAGCGTAGTTGCCTGGTCCCTCGGATCCATCGAGACCGAGAACAATGGGATTTCGAAGTTTCAACGAGCCATTGACACGCTTGGTCTGATCTTCACCTGCAGTGCGGTCCGCGCCTAACATAATGGTGTAAGTGCGAAATCCATGAATCGAATGATCCGATGCTAGCTGATCGAGTCCATTGATCACAGGAGCGGTATTTCGCGTGAGTTCGTGGATGAAGAGAATCGCTCCAGGCGCTGTTCCCAACTTCTCGGCAACATCGAATTCTCTTCCGCTTCCGACACAATGAATTGGTGTAATCGCTGTCCCAACCTTGGGACCGGAAACGATGACCTCACTTGTGGCCGGAGCCTCGTCCTGAGCGGTCAAGAGGGACCATTGAGAAAAACTCACCAAAAGACCAAGAACGAACGATTGCATCTTCATCGGCATATACTGACGCGAAAAGTGCCCGGAACGAAGCGAGTAGTTTCTCTGGGCTGACGTTGCGGCTCCACCTAGGACGTTGGCGAGCTTTGTAGACGATCCCCGCCAAGCTGTTCCAAGATCTCCAGCGAGGGAAAGGCCGCGTTCACCTCATCCAGGGAAGGATCGTCCGGCAAGGGACCAGCCATCTTAACAGTCTCAACGGCGGCCTCGGAAAGGAGGCATTTCGGGCAGAGGCCTTTGGGGGGCGCTCTCCGGGATGGGCCGACCACAATCAGGGCAGTTCTCAGAAGTTGATGCTGTCATACAGGTTTCCTGAGACGCCGTGAGGCTCCGGTTACAAACTAGAGGAAAGAATCTGTCCTTTCTCCCAATTGGAACTCAGAATGTCAACGAATCAGCAAGCCCAGACCCAAACGGCTAGTCATGAGTGAAATCACCTTTCCAGGCAAAGCGAGCGACTTCTTGAAGATCGGCGTGGCGGGTGCTGGGCATGGCGACCTCGATGCGGTCCGCGCGATCCTCAAAGCGCGACCAAAGTGGATCCACCACCTCGGCTCTTTCGGACGCACCCTGTTGTGGGGGGCCTCGCATCGCGGCAAGCTTGCCATGGTCAAGTACCTGGTAAAGCGTAAGGTGGACATCAACGCCTGTAGCTCAAGTTCCCCCCCCTACTTTGTTGACGTGAGTTGCTACACCATCGCGCGCTTTAAGAAACATGATGACGTAGCGGACTACTTACTCGAGAAAGGCGCCAAGACTGACATTCATACTACCGCCTTTCTAGGAGATTGTGCCTCGGTTCGAAAGTATCTAAGCAGAAGTTTGAAGCAGTTGAACCAAGGGCATCCTCAATACGAAATGGGAGCCATGGGCGAAGACGGCATCGATCAACATCTTGTCGCGGCGCCCTGGGCAACCCCGCTTTGTTATGCTCTCCGTGGAGGCGATCTCGAAACGATTGCCTTTCTGATAGACAAAGGGGCGACCATTCAAGGCAATGAGAAAGCGCTCTTCATCGCCGCACAACGGCATCCGAAACGGATCCAACTGTTGTTAGAAAACGGAGCTGATCCCAGTCATGCTCCTGAAGTGTTCCCTGACGAAGGCGAGCTCTTTGAGATCGTTTCTTCCTATGGCGGGAAATCGCCGAAGGCCCCTCACGGTGATGAACTGGTCTACCTCTGTCGTGGCGACCGCGGTGGGAATCCCAAAGAAGTGCAGCGCCTCTTGGACCTTGGCGCAGACGTGAATCATCAAGATACCAAGGGTAAGACGGCCTTGCATCGCGCTTCCAAAGCCGGCTTTGTCGAGACAGCAAAAATCTTGTTAGAAAGCGGAGCTTCTGTCGACATCGAAGATTTCAAAGGCGAAACTCCGTTGTTTGACGCCGTGAGTTCAACGATCAAGAACACCAAGAACCTGCAGCTGACGATCAAGTTGCTGCTCAAATCTGGCGTCAAACCTAACCACGCAAATGGTCGCAAGGAGACACCACTGATTCTGGCCAAGACACGCAAGCTTGCATCTTTACTAAAATGAAGAGCTACAAAACGGTCGAGGCACTCATTGAAGGGAATGCTTTGTGGACACCCGAGCTCGAGCAACTACGCAAGATTCTCACAGCGACTCCCTTAGAAGAAACAGTCAAATGGGGAGCGCCTTGCTACACCTACGAAGGCAAGAATCTGGTAGGAATAGGTGCGTTCAAGAGTTACTTCGGTTTATGGTTTCACCTGGGCGCGCTCTTGAGTGACGACGCGCAGGTCTTACAGAACACTCTAGAAGGAAAAACCAAAGCGCTTCGACAGTGGCGCATGGCCTCGAAGAAGGACATCAAGGCAAGGACGATCAGCGCCTACGTGAAGGAAGCGATTGCGCTTCAGGCACAGGGCAAGGAGATCAAGCCAGAACGCAACAAGCCGCTGATCATTCCTCCAGAACTGAAAGACGCTCTAGCAAAGAATGCGAAAACGCGCGCGGCCTTCGGTCAGTTTACGAAAGGTCGGCAGCGAGAGTTTGCCGCTTACATCGCGCAGGCCAAACGTGAAGAGACCAAAGCGAACCGCGTAAAGAAGATCCTTCCGATGATCACTCAGGGCCCCAGTCTAAATGACAAGTATCAGAGTTGATCTGTCACTCAACTTGGCTCTAGGCTGCCTGCATGGCAGATTACCGAGCGACCATTTCTTGGAGTTTTAATGGCGGAGACTTTCTTCGCGGACAGTATTCACGCGAGCATACTTGGGCCTTTGACGGTGGTGTCGTCGTCCCAGCCTCGCCGTCGCCTTCCGTGGTCCCTCGCCCTTATTCCAATCCGGATCATGTGGATCCTGAAGAGGCCTATGTTGCCGCCCTGTCCAGTTGCCACATGCTCACCTACCTCTACGTGGCCTCAAAAGCCGGGTTCCAGATCGAGAGTTACAAGGATGAATCGATCGGTGTCATGACCAAGAATGACAAAGGTGTTCCCTGGGTGAGTTCGGTCACGTTGCATCCTCAAATCAAGTATCTCGGCGATAAAGTGCCAACACCTGAAGAAGCGGAGCGCTTGCATCATCTAGCACACGAGCAATGCTTCATCGCAGCGTCCGTAAAGACAGAGGTCACGGTCGCTTGAGTGGATTGCGACGTGCAACCGTGCCGTCTTTGAAACGCACAGAGTAATCGGAAAACCGGGGATCAGGTTCTGGATAGTCCGTGCTGATGAACTGCGCGCCGGATGCGAATGCCTTGTCTCTCTGGGAGGGATCGTTCTTCCGCGCTTGCTCAGTTCCGGCATCTGCTCGTGTGCGAATCAGAAACCCGGCCTTCACAAGGCGCTGGATCCGATCGAAGTCCTTTACCGATTCGTTGATCCTGAACCAAGCGGCTGCAGGATCGTCTTCATCCACTGAGGCAAAGAGGAGGCGGTCGCGCAACGAAGGATGCCCAGCGAGATAGCGATCACGCACCGCCCCGCCGTTATCAAGCGCGAAGAGGACTTTACCTCTGACCGAATCCAGCAATGGCCACCCCTTGCTGAGTATCGTTTCTCTTAACGTTTCCGCATCACCGCGAACATCGTCTGGCGACAGAATGTCATTCCTGTCGAAGACCGCTAGGATTTCCTCATCGATGCCATTGAACTGCTCGGCATCGAACTTGAGTGGAGTGGCGCCCCCAGGAAAGACGGAAGACTCTTTGACCTCTACCAACACCATGACGGGAACATGGTCCGGATGCGCCTCAGACCAGTCATGCAGTTCTGTCAGAGCATGCTGAAAGGTGAAAGAGGTGGTCAGGTAATCGACGTCGGGTGCGTGAATGATCTTAAGACCTGGTTTCTTGAGGACACCTTCGGGATCATGGGTCGGGCCAGGATCGCCACCTTGAGCCGCGATCAGCTTTGGCGCCGCAGGATCGGCAAAGAGGCCGCCTTTGGGATCCGCATAAAGGTCCCATTCTAACTGACGGATTCCTAAACGCTCAAGCTGCTCAGTCATGGGTTTATGGGAATAGGCGATCGACTCGGCAGCCTCCGCGTTCACCGTCTTGATCAACGCCATCACCGGCTTGCTTGGCTCCAAATGGTAGGAGTTGTGCGTGCCGATCACCTGAATTTCGTTGAGCTTGAGCCCATCGAGAGACGACTCCGCCAAACTTTGATTGCCTGTTAGGGCCGCAAGCCCAAGGATGGCGGAGAGTAATCTCGGGATCACGCTGGTCTGTAAGAGCACCAGATCGCCTTGTCAATCTTCGGTCAGGGCATTTGAGCATGCACTGACCGAGATCCTCCTTTAGATTCTCATGCCACAACCCCTTGCTATGAAGTCCCCATGCCTCCGTTTCCTCACCTTCTTGGGCCTGGCGGCCTTCAGTCTCTCCAACGCGCTCGGCGCCTTGCATCTCTCCGAGTTCGTGGCAGACAACGGCGGCGCGCTGCGAGATGAGGACGGCGACGCGAGCGATTGGATCGAGATCTTCAATTCTGGCCCTGGCGATGTCGCCCTAGACGGTTACCAACTTAGCGATCACGCCACTGAACAAACCTCGTGGTCGTTTCCTAGCATGACACTGGAGAAAGGGGATTTCCTCATCGTGTTCGCCTCAGGCAAAGATCGATCGGAAGCGGGCTCGGAATTGCACACGGACTTTCAGATCGCGAAGGAAGGCGGCTATCTCGCGTTGACGGATCCTGACGGAAGCACGATCACTGCATTTGGGGCCGAAGACAACCCACTGCCACCGCAATTGGAGGGTGTCTCCTATGGGCTCACGCAGACTGGAGATCGAACGTCTACCGTGTTCCTCAATGAGAATGCTGCGGGGCGAGCTCTTGTCCCGACGAATGGCACTTTGGGTGAGCGTTGGCTTGCCCCTGAGTTTGAAGACTCGAGCTGGAGAGCCGTGTCTATGGGTATCGGTTATGATGAGAACACCGGTTACGCTTCCGAGTTCGGCGCCGGCGGCGACTTTGGAGACACCTTCAATGGGCAGAACACGAGCGTGTACTTACGAGTTCCGTTTGAAGCCACAGAAACATCGTCTTTGTCGGAACTGTCGCTGAAAGTGAAGTACGATGACGGGTTTGCCGCTTTTCTCAACGGGGTTCGCGTCGCCAATGCCAACGCACCAAACGCTCTTACCTGGAACTCGGAAGCCACCGCCGGCCATCCTGATGGCGAGGCCACGACATTGTTAGATTTCGACATCAGCGAGCATACGCAGCTCCTAACGCCAGGCACTAACGTCTTGGCGTTCCAGGGTCTGAACGATGGCCTAACGAGTTCTGACATGCTGCTTGCCGCCGAGTTGCACGGCCTGCTCGTCGCGAATCCGACGGTCGGCAGTACAGGGTTCGTCGGCAGACCGACACCGGGTAGCTTAAACGGCGAGAGCTTCAGTGGGTTTGTCGGCGACACCAAATTCAGCATTGATCGAGGGTTCTTTGAAGCCCCGTTCGACCTAGTCATCAGCACGGACACGGAGGGCGCGCAGATTCGATACACGTTAGACGGCTCCGCGCCAAGCGCCACTCAGGGACAACTCTACTCCACGCCTATCCGAATCGATTCAACCACCGTAGTGCGCGCTCTGGCCGTGCGTGAGGGCTTTCGCTCTAGCAATGTAGATACACACACCTACCTGTTTCCCGAGGATGTGCTGACACAGCCAGACATGCGGTCCGTGATCACAGAATCCGCCAACTATGGACCACAGATGATAGATTCTTTAAAGGCAGTGCCAACATTCTCACTCGTGACCGAGAACGTAGGCTTCGAGAACGAGACTGCAGGTAACATTCGCACCGAGCACCAGGCTTCCATGGAGATGATTTTTCCAGACGGCACTCCGGGCTTTCAGGAGAATGGTGGCCTGAGCAACTATGGAGGCCGGTTTACAAACTTCCGAAAGAAGAGCTTTCGCGTCGCTTTTCGTGAGGAATTTGGCAGGACCAAGCTGAAATATCCAATCTTCGACGGCTTTGAGTATTCCCACTTTCCTCCTGCAGAGGAATTTGATGTCATGAATCTTCGTAGCGGCTCTCACGACATGCAGTCGCGCGGCGCCTACATGTCGAACCGATTCACCGATGATTCGATGTTAGATATGGGGAACGTCGCCCCACATGGACGTTTCGTTCACGTCTATCTCAATGGCAAGTACTGGGGGCAGTACCATTTGCGCGAGCGCTGGAGCGCTGACATGGCGGCCAGTTACTTTGGCGGCCCGAAGAAGGACTACGAGGCTGTGAACGCGAATGACAACTTTCAAGACGATGAAGAGGTCTATGATGGTGTAGGCGATTTCTGGAATGAAACCAAAGGTCTCATCGCCGGGGCAAATCCTTTCAACAATGCTGCTGAACACATCGATATCGTAAACATTGTCGACTTCATGTTGCTTTGGGTCAGCGGTAATTCCGAAAGTGAATTCCGGAGTTTCGGCTCCGCCAGCCGAGGTATTCCCTTCAAATTCATGATTAAGGATGCTGATGGCTACTTGCGTGGCGCGAGTGCAGGCAAAGCGAGTCATGCCGGGCCTCTTTCGGTCATGTCGAGAATGCGGCAAGGGGCTGGTGGTGAAGAGTTCTCCATTCTCCTCGCAGATCGCATTCACGAGCACTTCTTCAACGACGGCGCCCTCACACCGGCCAAGAACATCGCTCGTCTTCAAAGACGCGTGGAGGAGGCCCGGCTGGGATTCCTATCAGAAGCCGCACGCTGGGGCAACGTGTTCCGCGATCCTCTCTCCTGGGAATCCTATCAGAACAACCTGATCACCAATCACTTTCCCAGCCTAGCACAAACCATGATCGGCCGTTTCCGCTCTGCAGGCATGTACCCCGAAACGGTGGCACCGGTCTACAGCCAGCACGGTGGCTCCGTGTCTACGGACACCCCCATCACCCTGGCCACAGACGGTGATCGCATCTACTACACACTAGACGGCAGCGACCCTCGCCTCATTGGCGGCGCTCCGAATCCAGATGCGCTCGTAGTCTCCTTTGGCGGCGACGGCGGCCCGGGCGTGCAGCCTCCGGTGACTTTCCTAACGACTGGCAACATTTGGAGATACCTCGACGATGGGTCTGACCAGGGCACTGCTTGGAGGGCCTCTAATTTCAACGACTCGGCATGGAGTTCTGGGCCTTCCCAGTTGGGCTATGGTGGTGCCGACGAAGAATCAGGTACTGCGCTCAGCTTCGGAGGCGATTCATCTAACAAGTTTCCGACCACCTACTTTCGAACAGCAGTCGAGATCCCCGATCCGGAGGTGTTCCTCCAGTTTCTGATCCGGATCAAGTATGACGATGGCGTGGCCGTTTATGTCAACGGCGTCGAAGCGGTTCGGGCAAATCTTCAGGAGAACGCCCGATTCGACGATTTCGCAGCCAGCACGGTCGGCGACGAAGACGGCTGGAAAGATTTCATCGTGCCTACGACCACGTTCTCAGCAGGAAAGAACACCCTCGCGGTAGAGATTCATCAAGGAAGCGGCACGAGCTCTGACATCCGCCTCGATATGCTACTGCGCGGCGAAACAACCATTCAAAGCAGTGCAGACAATGTGAGCAAACCGCTCTTTCTGGCCGAACCCACCTTGCTTCGGTCACGAGCTTTTAAAACCGTCAGTGGGGAATGGAGCGCTCTCAACGAAGCCTTCTTTACCATTGATAGTGTACCTGCCGATGCCACCAACCTCGTCATCACAGAATTCCACTATCATCCTGGCGAACCGACCAAACCCGAAGAGCTTGCCGTGACCAGCGACCGGGATGACTTCGAGTTCCTCGAGGTCATGAACATCGCGCCGCAAGCTGTCGATCTCGCAGGTGTTCGTTTTAAGTCGGGGATTGAATTCACCTTTCCCCAGCACTCGGTGCTATCCGGAGGAGAACGTGTTCTTCTCGTCCGTGATCGTATGGCATATGAGGCGCGCTATGGCTCTCTAGCCGGCATTCAAGCATTCGAGTATCGAGGTCGCCTCAGCAACGACGGCGAATCCCTGAGAATCGCCGGAATCGGTCCCACGCCGATCCGCGACTTCACCTACAATGATCAACTACCATGGCCACTCGAGGCCGATGGCGATGGGGCAAGCTTGGTATTAATTAGCCCGAATAACAACCCGGCTCACGCCGACGCCGCGAATTGGACTACGAAACAACGCGACGGGGCACCAACAGCAAACGCCATCACCTATGTCCAATGGGCGACCAGCCAGGGCCTCTTGGGCGGACCGGAAGCCGATGACGATGGCGATACGCTAACGAACTTCTTAGAGTATCTCTACGGTTCACGGGCGACGGATGCTTCAGATGCTCCTATTCCCGCCATCGCCATTCAAACAATCAACGTCGATGGCTCGCCTGACGACTATGTCACCCTCTCATTTCAGCAGAATCGAAACGCCAAGGGCGCAACACTGAATGTGGAGATCGCGGAGAATCTCATCGAATGGACAAGCACCCCTACCGTTACGGTTGAATGGACGCGTACCTCCAACGACGATGGAACCGATACCGTGACGTTACGCTTTGCCGAACCTGTTCGCGCAAAAGACCAGCAGCGGTATGTGAGGTTGCGGGGCGTTTCTCCATAGTTGCGGGAGGCGTCATGGAGAAAATGCTTAGGTTCAACGTCTCTGAACAAAAGACGCCGTTCTAACGATAGATCACGCTGGCTTCTTCTACTTGCCTTTTTTTGACTTACGCTTCTTCGATTTGCAGTTCTTGGCCTTTGCTCTACCCACCTCAAGCTTCTTCAGTTTGGCTTTCGCCTTTCCAACAGCAGTTTTAGCAGCTTTTAGCTTTACCTTAGCTTTCTTGATCTTCGACTTTTTGAATTTTCTCATGACACTTTGCTCTCGTTTCCAGAAGAAACATCGCCTCACAGGTATTTCTCAGCGTTTCTTGCTTAGGCTTATGCAGAAACTTGATGTTTGCCGTTCGAAGAGCCACTTGCCTATACACGACAAGGTGCCCATTAAACCACATAGGAAGCTCATAGCACAGGATATGCGTAGCAGTTAAGTA
Source organism: Verrucomicrobiaceae bacterium (assembly GCA_009936795.1). GTDB lineage: Bacteria > Verrucomicrobiota > Verrucomicrobiia > Verrucomicrobiales > DEV007 > JAACDM01. The sequence goes on from JAACDM010000196.1 coordinate 9,498, forward strand.
TCACAAACCTAGGATTGGCCCCATGCAATCTGACTCCTGTCCTAAATCATGAAGGATATACGTTGTACTCATCAGCTACACTCAGCAGGGAGTAGAGGCTCTCAAAGAAGCTCCTCTTCGCACCGAGAAGTTCACCGACTATCTGACAAGCAAAGGAGTGTCCAACGTGACCATCTACTGGACGTTCGACGCCTATGATGGCGTCGTCACGTTTCATTCCCCCGACGATGAGACAGCGCATCGCGCGATACTGGCACCATCCCAAATGGGAAACGTTAGAACGGAAACGCTAAGAGGATACGAGCAAACAGGCTTCGAATCCTTGCTTACGGAATTGGTTTGATAGGTTGTGCCTGAAAAAGCCCCTCAAACTCGTAAATCATCGCACTTGAGCTACAGGAATCAAGAGATAGCAACCAAGGCAGTGCAGCGCGCTCGAAGTTTAAAGAAAGAGCCTCCAGCAAGAGCTTTTCGCATCCAGACGATCCCCTAGCCGATGACTCCTCGTTGGCTGAAGAGGAGAAGCTCGGCGTAGAGCAAGAGAACCCCTTATCCAACTCTACCAACAGTAAAATACCAAAACCCGGATCCTGCAACGGAGTGGTCATCCTGTGGTTGAACACAACCACCGATGACTAACCAAACGAAGTTTTTTCTACACACCCTTCTCATTGCCCTGGCGATTCCATTAGGAGCGATAGCCGAGCCCGCCCCTGCAAATGGCAAACTGAAGATCTTCATCTTGTCCGGCCAATCAAACATGGTTGGCTTTGGACAGCTCAAGGGCGCCCCAGGGACAATGGAGACCTATGTCAAGAGCAACTCAAACGACTACGGCCACCTCGTAAATAGAGACAGTAAGCACGTTGTCCGAAATGATGTCTGGATCGTGAATCTCTCTTACGAGGAAAAGAAACAGCAGGGCTGGCTAACGACAGGCTATGGCGTTAGCCAAGATCATATTGGTCCCGAGTTCGGCTTCGGCTTTGTCATTGGCGATCACTTTGAGGATCCCGTGCTCATCATCAAGTCCGCATGGGGTGGCCGATCCCTGCTAAAGAATTTCCTCCCTCCAAGTGCGGCAGACTATCCCAAACCAAAGGCTGATGGCGACACCGGGTTCCAATATGCAGAGGTCCTCAGACATGTGAAGGAAATCACCGACGATCTAAAAACGTATTACCCGAACTACCCGGGCAAAGGTTATGAAATCATCGGTCTCGGTTGGCACCAAGGTTGGAACGATCGTGTCAATCAGGCTGCTGTCGATGTCTATGAGAAGAACATGGTTCACTTTGTGAAGGACATTCGGAAAGACCTGGGAATCGCGAAGCTGCCTTTCGTCATCGCCAACACGGGCATGGGCGGTTGGGAGATTCCCATTCGTTACAAGGCAAAAGTGGAAAAGCTCATGGAGGCTCAACTCGCCCTTGCCGACCCTGAACGCTATCCAGATTTCAAAGGCAATGTCGCTGGAGTAGAAACCCGTGATTTTCAAAGAACCCTTGAAGAATCGCCTTCAAAGCAGGAGTACCATTGGATGCGAAATTGGGAGACTTACTATCTCATCGGCAAGTCCATGGGCGATGCCATGATCAAGCTGATTTCGGCTCAGTGAATCCTAACTCTCTTCTGTAAGGAAATACTAGCAGAGCAAGCTATACGATCACCCCATGAGTTTATTCAAATACTGCTTCTCCGATTGCTCAGAACGAAGCGGTCGACAGAGATTCTCAGCAAACAACGCCCAATCGCCGATCATGAGCGAATCGCACGAACTCATCACTCTCGCCTACCGCACAGATGGCAAAAGAATGAAGGAGAACACCACCGCAAGGATGCCTTGGATATTATCATTTAGGATAGCTGCAGAGAGTATGGTTTCGTGATCTAGATTTGCCTTCCCATCGTCTGGCACGACTGGGAAATCCTCAGCCACACAAGCCCAGACCGCAGTTACTAGAGAAACGGCAGAACTCATCTCACCTTCCGCCGGATGTATCATCCCAGCGCTCTGGTGAAAAGCTCATAGATTTAGCTGGTGGCATCGATGGGATTCCCTTGGCAATCAGCCCAAGGTCCATCACTCTCGCTCTCATGATCACCCGCCTTGTTGTCATTGCTTGCTTCATTGGCCTGAGCACCGCTCAGGCCCAATCCGAGGTCAGGAACGTTCTCTTCCTCATCTCCGACGATCTTCGGGCCAACACGCTCGGTTGTTATGGAAACCAAGTATGTCAGACGCCGAACATCGATAAACTCGCCGCCAAAGGCATGGTGTTTGAGCGCGCCTACTGTCAGGGAACCATGTGTGGCCCCTCGCGTCTCTCACTCATGTACAGCCGTTACCAAGGCAAAGGCAGCAAGACCTTGGGAGAACATTTTCAAGATCACGGCCGCTACAGTGCCAGGGTTGGGAAGATCTTCCACATGCGTGTGCCAGGAGACATCATTGCAGGCACTAACGGAGTAGATGTCTCCGAATGCTGGACAGGACGGTTCAACTCCCAAGGAAACGAAGCCCACACGCCGGGAGATTACGCTTGCCTCAACCTGAACATCTTTACCACAGAGCTGGAAGGGCGGGAATCAACGAAGATGCCGAATAGGATGTTCGTCAGTGTGAAATACAATGGCAATGGCTCAGACCAACCCGACCACAAGACTGCCACAAAGACAATCGACCTCTTAGAGAAGCACAAAGACAAACCCTTCTTCATCGCAGCCGGCTTCGTCAGGCCGCACTATCCGATGGTCGCACCACATCAGTACTTCGAGCCTTATCGTTGGCAAGCGATGACCGTGCCTAGGCAATTGAAGGACGACCTGGCGGACATTCCAAAGCAAGGCATCCCCAGGAGCACATCAAAAGCAAACGGCATCGCCAAGTTTCCCGAGAATCAGCAACGCATGTGGGCCGCCTACTACGCCTCGGTTACCTTCATGGATGAGCAGGTCGGCAGGGTGCTCGACTCCCTTGATCGGCTCGGCCTGCGCGAGAGCACTGCCATTGTCTTTACCAGCGATCATGGTTATCACCTGGGCGATCATTCCTTCTGGCTGAAAGGCGATGTGCACGAGCAAGTCACCCGCGTCCCAATGATCATCTCTGCACCAGGCCACAAGCCTGGAAGATCCCAGTCGATTGCGGAACTGGTCGATCTCTACCCCACCCTATCAAAACTCACAGGGACCAAGCCCCCAGCCGACGTTCAAGGCACTAACCTCACACCCATCCTCAAAGACGGAACCGCCAAGGCCAAGGAAGGTGCCATCTCTTTCGCCAAAGGGCAAGGCTGGCGCACGGCAAACTGGGCTTACATGCGTTATCCAGATGGCTCAGAAGAACTCTATGACATGGAGAAAGACCCTGAGCAGTTTAACAACCTCGCAAAAGAGGATGCCCACTCAAAACCCTTAACTATTATGAGGAAAGGGCTAGCAGAACGCCTGAAGGCGGTATCAAAGAAAGGCTAGCAATCTATAGGTTAGGATTCAACGCTCTGCGATGCGGCGCTGTCTCTCGCACGATCTTTTCCAGGCTCTCAAAGGAGATCAGAGTCGCCCGCATGACGAAACCATACACTCTACCAACTTTAGGATTGGGAATGAACCATTGGAAGTCCCAAGCCGGATTATTCTGACCTCCACCCGTAGGTGACTGGGCAAACCAAATCCGATCTTGCATACGGAACATTTGGACAAAGGCCATCTTACCTCTAAGACCGAAGTACCACGGCTCCGAATAGAGATGGGGCGAAGGATGATTTACTAGCGTCAGCGGGAAGTCAGTCTCAACTTTCGGCAGCATCGAAAATTCTGACGGAGCGTGAGTGCTCTCTACGCCATGAGCGGGAGTTATACCTTCAATCCATCGAGGAACTCCCGTCTCTTTCCGACCGCCCCCTTTAAAGAATATCGACTTCTTGAGAGGATGATCAATGTAGCTCGCCCAGAAGAGCCCAATGTAATCGTTCTCGTAGTCAGTTTGGCGTGGAATGCATTCGAACGTGTATTCAATCACTCCGTCCTCCAGGAGTCGATAGCGTCCACAGCTTTCCAGTTTCCAATGATCGGTGGGAGATTGATAGACTTCTACCGTAAACTCATCGATGACGCGTAGCTGCATCGGGAACGCACGCGGTTCGAACTTGTTTTTCAAATTTGCCGTGGTGCCGTCGTGAATATGCTCGAAGTTAAGCCCAGCATAGGAGGGAACAAAGAGGTTTCGCGGCTCATCGTCGTGAGAAAAGCTTGCGATTCCATTGTAACCTGCGCGATGGCCAGGAAGCTCGGGAACATCCACAGCAGCATTGTCTACGATGACGGCTGTGACACCGCTTCTCTTTAGGACCACATGATGCGACTTCGGCACTGTGTATTCCACAGCAACATTGGTTAGGCTCGTAACTTGCGGAGCCGCTAGAGGTTCATCCGCTGCTCCGCTCAGCGTGAGAAAGATGCTGAGAAGACTACCTGTGAAGCGCTGGAATGCCATGCTGCCTAACCAGGATAGTCCGCAACGTAGATCGCCTTCACTTGGGTGTAGTCCAAGAATGTCTCTTCGCAATTCACCCCACCGCCAGGACCACCGGAGATTCCCTGACCACCATAGGGCAGGCCATAGGCAACTGAGTTGTGGCAGTTTATCTGGCAAGTACCATCGCGAAACTGCTTGGCCAGAGCAAACCCACGATCAATGTCCTTCGTCCACACACTAGCACCCAGGCCATAAGGGGAACTATTGGCAAGTGCGAGAGCCTCTTCGGCAGAATCGATGGGACACACCGTCGCGAAGGTGTGGAAAACCTCCTGTGGATTGCAATCCACCCCGGGGCGGGTGCGGAACAACGCAGGTTTTAGGTAGAATCCGTCCTTACCACTGACTTCGGCAACGCCTCCCGACAGGATGGCTTGGCCACCTCGCGCTGCCGCTTCCTCTTGAGCAGCGAGAATGCGGCGGCGCTGAATTGGATTGACCACCGCGCCCAGTTGCGTTCCTGCATCAGCTTGGTAACCAATCTTCAAATTCTTGAAGAACGCCTTCTGGGCATCAATGAAAGGGTCCGCAATCTTCTTGTCGACAAACACACGGTGAATCGTGCAGCACGTCTGACCATAGTGCTGATTCACATAGCGTCCCACATGACGAGCGACCAACTCGGGATCCGCGTCGCCTAGCACAATCGCTGAACCATTGCCACCCATTTCCCGTTTCATACGCGTGCCATGACGATCACACGTCCGAAGAATGGACTGCCCAACACCGGGTGAACCCGTAAACGAAATGTAACGCACGCCGGGATGCTCCGCGATGCATTGCCCAGTGATCTCTCCTCGAGCTGGCAAGACGTTGATGACTCCAGGAGGAAAGCCAGCTTCCGCCGCCAACTTCGCAATGTAAAGCGCCGACAGTGGAGTGTCTTCGGCCGGCTTGATAAGAATCGTATTTCCGGCCAGCAATGAGGGAAACATGAACCACGCAGTGAGGACCACGGGGTAATTCCAAGGAATAATGCCAGCCACCACGCCCCAGGGCTCACGATAGGTCAACCCTTTAACACCATCACCGACCCCCATGGCAGGGCCGTCTCCCATCGCAACACGTTGGGCCACGCCGCTGAAATACTCGGCACATTCACGAATTTGCGTGAAATCTCCCTCCGCCAATTCTGACACTTTACCGCCATCCCGAACCTCACATGCAAGCAGAACATCGCGATCCCGATCGCACAGATCCACGAGTCGACGGACCAAAGCGATCCGTTCTTCGACGGACACGTCCTTCCAAGTATCAAACGCTTGCTGTGCCGTTTCAACCGCGAGTGCGACCTCGGCCTCGCCCATTTCGCAGACCGCAGCGAGAACTTCCTGTGACCCAGGATCCGTCGTCTCGAAAGTGACATTCATGGAACCTGAAAAGTCGTTCCCACCGATGATTCCGCCGAGCGCTTTGCCGCCGTTGGCACAGAACTGAGAGAACTTATCCGGGGTGGTGAAAGCAGCGGCTGTAAAGGCCTGAATACTAGCGAGTGCAGATTCCATGAGATTGGTCGTATCGTAAGTGTGTTACTATTCTAAGAGCGGGCATCGACGCAGAATGCCCCGATGGACATCGAGAATAATGGACTCGCCACGACAAGGAAGCGTAAAGATGACCAGGTCACTCCCGACGTGGCGAGGACACGACCACACCTAGGTTTCCCAATGCAATGGGACGTGGCCCTGACCCTTCATTGGCCTCATGCACCCCTAATAACGCCCTAGTCGCTGGGAATGGTCAGTAATTTCAAAGCCAGTACGCCGGGAAAGCCGGTCTGCACGCTGTTGGTGCTACGGCCGTGTATTTGCAATTCCGCCGCAAATGGAATTCGCCTTAATCTTCTAAGGCGCCCTCAACTCGTTAAGATCCTCATCAAACTCCGCCTTCAAAACCGACGCGCCAAAGGCAAGAAGGCGAAGGCGCTGGACCAAGGCATCGCCTTGCTGTTCTTCAGGTAGTTGTGACAACAATGCCAGGGCATCTCCATAGGTCGGCGGGGTGCCAGAGACTCGTGCCAAGGCAGTCTGGAGAATCTTGGCAGGGGTGGCCGTCCAGTCTTGGGTCGTGGCACTGGCGGAAACGAGGAAGGGAGCTCGCCCGATTTCTTCGTCACCTTGGTTCACGACGAGGTCGTAGCTTGCACCCGCCTCCAGAGCGTTTGCCATTTCTGGAGCTTGAGTCAAGTTTCTCACCTCCAACGGATTGCACAGAGTAATCAACTTTTGACACATTACGCGATCGTACTTCGGCTCACATCGTGTCCAAGGTTTAGTAAAGCTCCTTGAATCGAACCGTAGCCCCAACCCCGGTTCTCCTTGGCG
>JAACDM010000025.1 GCA_009936795.1 Verrucomicrobiaceae bacterium
GAGATCGCGCCCCATCTCGTAATGCGAAGACAATGCCATCAGCTATTGGGAGAACAAACGCACGTATCCAGTGAAACTAGAGCAAGCTCGCTTCCTCCCCGCACTGCCACTATAGAAAGACCCGCTTCATCGATCTATGACCGGCATCTACCTCAGCATTCTGCAGGCCCTAGCCATTTCGCTACTACTCTCTTCTTGCGCCAGTCGGCAGCTAACTACTAGCACTGGCACACAAACAGCGATTTCCAGCACTCGATTTCCAGCAGCCTTTGCACAGGCTGCCCAAGCCGAATGGGTTGCTCGCAATGAAATCACCACGCTGATCAATGGAGACGCCTACTACCCACCCATGTTGAAGGCCATCGAGGGCGCACGTACCTCGATCACGTTTGAAACATTTGCCTATGTCGATGGCCCGATCACCCGGACGTTCACTCGGGCATTGGCAAAGAAAGCCAGACAAGGAATCCCCGTGTTGATGATTGTGGACGACGTTGGCTCACGTCACGTCGGCGAACACAATGAAGCCCTGCTTCGCGACGCTGGAGTTCACTATCATACCTACCATCCATTCAATCCGCTTCGCCTGTTTCGATACAACAACCGGACCCACCGCAAGATTCTTGTCGTCGATGGTAAAGAGGCATTCACAGGCGGAGCAGGCTTTGCCTTGGCTTGGGAGGGAAATGCCCACTCTCCAGAACACTGGCGAGATACCCAGTACGGACTCACCGGACCCGCCGTCGCTCAACTTCAGCACGCCTTTGCCGAGAACTGGAAGGAACTCACTGGGCAGGTGCTTGTAGGCCCAACCTACTTCCCAGCACTCACTGCAACCGGTCCGTATCTTGCCCAGTTTGTCTACGATTCGCCCCAGACGCCCTCCAATCCTATCGCGCATACCTTCCTACACGGCATCAACTCAGCGAGAGAGTCACTAGTTCTCGAGCAGTCCTACTTTGTGCCTAACAAGACATTTAGAGAAGCGATCATCGCCGCAGCCCAACGCGGGGTAACGGTCGAGATGTTGGTGCCAAGCGACAAGATCGACTCGCCGTTCTGCCGCTATGCCTCTCAGAATTCGTGGAAAGCATTACTCGAAGCTGGCGTCCGGCTCTACCAATACACACCCACCATGATGCATGGAAAACTCATGATCGCAGACGGCCAGCTAAGCATCATTGGTTCAGGAAACATGGACGACCGCTCGTTCTACATCAACGACGAGGTGAACCTCCACGTCCTCTCGTCGTCCTTTGCCAAGGAACAGCTCGCCATGTACCAACGAGATTTAAAGCAGGCCGAGGAAATCACCCTCACCAATCTCTCGGATATTCTCGCCCCTCTGCCCCATCGACTATTTGCCCGGCTGGTAGCTCCGCAATTATGACTATTGAAGCTCTAAGCCAGCGACTCTTCATTCCCGGCGGCCCAAGTGTTTGAGTTTCCCCCACTTGCAACGAAATGGATGGTCAAAGAACACAGGATTAGACAAGATACTGGAAATGAACAAACTAGCTTTACTCACACTCCTCGCCGGAATGAGCTTGGCGTGGGGACAAATCGATGACTTCGACGACGGGAATAGCGATGGCTGGACCCGCTCGGACGTCCTCGCTCAAGTCGGAGGGATGCCCTCCAAGATCACTTTTCCTGACGGCAATCGTATTCGCCTCGAGTCTTTCCCTTCACCTGACCCAGAAGCGTTGGGCCCTTCTCGAGTGGGTCTGTTTCTGGAAGATGTCATGTATACCGATGTCACGGTCGTGATGGACATGGTCGCTTGGGACCCAAACCTAGAACAGGACTTTGGAATTATTGCTAGAGGTCAGAATATCGGTTTGGGAACGACGAGTGGCTACGTCCTGACTTTAGATGTGGACGAGGCGGCGATCTACCTCAGTCGCTTGGACAACGAAGCCGCGGCGACGCTAGCCAAGGTTGAGTTGATCATGGACATAGGGAAAACCTATCGGTTCCGTTTGTCGGCTATTGGAAACAAGATCTCGGCTGGAGTCTCAGAAGCCGATGCCCCTGGAGAAGAACTAGTCATCCTCGAAGCAGAAGAAGAGGACGGGTATACGGAAGGCGTGAATGGTTTCTTCACCAACTCCGGCGTCGCTGATGGCTCCACCGACGCGACGTTCGATCGATTCATCGCCTTTGATCCCAGCGGACCGGCCGCACGACCACAGATTGCCGCTTACACACGCTTCGAGAACTCCGTGATGATTGACTATGGGGTGCCCATTCAATCCGGAGGTGCCTATGTGTTAGAATCTTCGACCGATCTTCAGGAATGGTCGATCTTGGAACACGGCAGCGTTCCCCTAGGTTTGACCCAGGGTTCCTTCACCGCTTCCGACGAAACGGTTCAAACACGTTTCTATAGGGTAAGCGAGGCCCCGCCGCTCTTCACTGAGGATTTCGAGAAAGGCGCTGAAGGCTGGACGACCACGATAACTACTGGCGAAACCGCGTGGGAACTCGGAACGCCCGGGGCTCCCGATCTCATGGAAGCGCATAGCGGCACCCAGGCCTATGGTACTCTACTTGATCAGCCATTTACCGACTCAGCAATCACCGTCTTGTGGAGCCCTGTCATTGACCTCGCAGGAAAGCGGCGCCCAACAATCTCCTTCTGGCACTACATTGATGTCACTGAAGGCGAGGAAGGGGTCCAGCTGAATTATCTGAATGAAGCAGGAGACGCGATCGGTTCAGCCGATGACATCTTCTGGGTGAGAACCGATGGCTGGACTCGCTACGAAGCCGATCTTCCCGAAGAGACACTAGACCAGAAAATCACGATCGAATGGATCTTTCGCTCAGATGGCAATTCTCCGAATGGAGCTGGTTTCTTCCTCGATGACGTTGTCGTAGACTAACAACACGTCGTCTGTGCCAAGCTCATTCACGTATCGAGACCGCACCGCGATCGTCTCGGGTGGCGCCGGCGACATCGGTAGCACCATTGTTAGAAAACTACATACCGAGGGCATGCAGGTCGTCATCGCTGATCTCGATCCGGTTCGAATCAAGATACTCACAGAGGAGTTAGGCGACCGAGTACTCGGAGTCGCCGGTGACCTAACCCTAGAAAGTGAGGCCAAGCGATTGTTAGAGAAGACTCAGCAAACATTCGGAGGCTGTGACGTCTTGATCAACAACATGGCCATGACAAGCACCGATCGCTTTCACGAGCGCTCGGTCGATAGCATCAAGCGCGAAATCGACGTCGTGATGCTAGGGCCAATGATACTCACCCGCTTGGCCGTGCCCTACTTGCAGAAATCCCAAGATCCGAGAGTGATCACCATGAGTTCTCTTGGAGGCATCACCCCATTGCGCGAGACACCGATCTACACGACCGCGAAATTTGGACTCCGCGGCGCCATGCTTTCATTTGCCCTAGATGAACCCTTGCATGGGATCAAAGTGAGCTGCGTGCTTCCGACAGCGACCGATACCTTCATGCTCAGGCAAGAAGCCCTCGAAGGCGGCTCCGTTCTCAATTTCATCGATGATCCTCAGCCAATATCAGCCGTCCTAGACCAAGTTATCAGACAACTAGAAACCCCCAAACTGGAGCGCTATCCCAAGACGAGCGACTCCCTGCTCGCTCGCTTTGCAATGTTGTTTCCCAACATACTGCCCAGGTTCCTACCTCTCTTTGAAAAGAAAGGGCGCCGTGGTCTGAAGCGTTATCTTGCCGATCTTCACAAGCGCGGTTTGATCGAAGAAGTCGACGGCAAACTTCGCCAGAAAGCCCGCCAACATTTACGAAATACCACCGCAAAGAAGTCCTAGTTGATGTCCAGTACTCAGCCTAATAATCGTGTTTGTATCGTCGGAGGCGGCCCTGCGGGTTTGGCTACGGCGCGCGCGCTGCTCCTGGCCGGAATCGAGTTCCATATCTTTGAGAAACACTCGGCCGTCGGAGGCATCTGGGATCCCACCAATCCGGGGTCTCCCATGTACGAAAGCGCTCACTTCATCTCATCCAAGACAATGTCTGGGTACTATGACTACCCGATGCCAGATGACTATCCGGACTACCCATCGAACAAGGAAATCCTGGCCTACATCAGGGGCTTCTGCGAAGCCTATGACCTCAGAAAACACCTCCAGTTTGACACCCAGATCGATGAGGCACTCTATGAGAAAGACCGAGGGTGGACGCTAAAAACAAATCACGGCACCCGCGAGGGCTACCGATGGCTCGTCGCGGCCAACGGCGTCACCTGGTATCCAAAGAGCCCTAAGTTCGATGGGGAAGAAACCTTCACCGGTAAGATCATGCATTCGGTGAATTATCAGAACCGAGATCAGATCGCCGGGAAACGGGTTCTCATCGTGGGGGCGGGAAATTCAGGTGTCGATATCGCCTGCGACGCCGCAAGTTCAGCCGAACAAGCCACCATCAGTCTCCGTCGAGGTTATCACATTCTACCAAAGCACCTCTTCGGCATGCCCGTTGATGTCTTTGGAGCGCAATCAGAGTGGATGCCCCTACGGATCCAGCAATTCACGACGGCAATCATGCTCCGCATCTTGTTAGGCGATATTCGAAAACTCGGCTTGGGCAAGCCAGACCACCGCATCCTCGAGAGCCATCCGATCATCAACTCACAACTCCTACACTATCTTCAACACGGCGATCTCAAAGCCAAGCCGGACATTGAGAAAATCGAAGGCGAGGAGGTCGTATTCAAAGACGGAACCCGTGCAGGATTCGACATCATCATTTTAGCCACCGGCTACGACCGCCGTATCCCTTACCTCCAAGACGGAGCTATCACCTACGACAAAGTACAGCCCAAAGGCTTTCTCCAAGTCTTCCAACCAGACCATCCAGAGCTCTTCATCAACGGATTCATCGAAACCAACGGCGGCGCCTACAAGTTCTTCGATCAAATGGCCCAGATGATCGCTCAGGGCATCTGCACCCAGATCAAGGGCGGCTCCAAATGGAAGAAGCTGCAATCAATCGTCCAAGGAAAGGAACCAAACCTTACCGGTGGCGTACGTTATGTGGATTCGGATCGCCACCGCGGCTACACCAACGCCAAAGCCTATAACAAAGCCGCCAAGAAATTCCGCAAGACCATGGGCTGGCCCGAACTCGACCCTGGGATGTTTGATTCGTTGAGATCACGTTAGTCCTCAAGGGGCAGCGTCTTTTCAGGCGCCGGACAAGCGAGAAATTACGCGTCTCTATAGCTAGAATCAAACGGACTCACCCTCAGGGTGAGCTTCTAACAGATCCTGGGTCTTATTCATTTCCTTCAGTATCCCTGGATTGCGCTTTCTGACAACACTACACAATCACATTGCTGGGGATAGGTGAACTCTTCCACCCTATCGGATATAAGATCATCAAAGCGCACCCGACACTCACCAACCATTCCAGCTAGTGGCTAGTCTTATCCAAAGGCACGTCTAACAAATCAACAACCTTCCGCATCTCGGGAACAATCAGCGACGTGGCCATCCCAGC
>JAACDM010000197.1 GCA_009936795.1 Verrucomicrobiaceae bacterium
AGGCTTTGGGGTGTTGGTTGATTCACGTCGACCGGAGCGCTAGGCTCGGGTGGAAGCGTGGCATTGGGATTCGCAAGGGTGTCGTTTGATGATTGGCCCATTTGATGCCCGAGCGCCATGGCCATGATGTACGCAGGGCCGAACGCAAGAATCTTTCCAGATGCCCTACTCACCGTTCTCCTTTCTCGCGCGCTCATTCTGTCTCATGGCGACGGCGAAGTCATCGTTGCTCATGGGATTTTCCGAAAAGAATCCGGTGGCGTTGTCGATGCTATGTTTGTTCACCTAAGAATCGTCGACGATCTCATTTGTAGACTGATAGTCCTTCGGGAGCCGAAGCTCCTCTCGGCCAGAGGTTTCATTTGCCCAACCGTGCGCCATACCGGCGAGGACTGCTTGGCGATCTGCTTGTGATTCTAGATTGTCGTAGGCGTCGACCACTGCTGTCGGTGCATTGCCGCACCATTCTTGAAAAAGCCTTTGAACGGTATCCTTGCGGTCACCCCCTCAACTCTGGTGGCCCAAGTCAAACCAAGCTGTGGATCTGTTCGTGCTAGTTCGTAGCCGAGGTGTTCGTGTAGCCCTTTTCGCTGCTAGGGGGCAAGTGCTTCTAACAAAGCGATGGCGTGTTCTGGATTGGAATATATTAGTCTGCTAATCTGATCTCGCCGAAGCTCCTGCTTCTCTTCAGTTTCGGGTAACTGAACCATCAAGAGATCGGTGAGTCCCGATTCCACTTCCCGGCGAACCAATTGTTCAACTTACAGGAAAAGTGTGCTTGTTCTCGTATTTCCGTAGGCAGCTAGTCAACGGCGCTGAGAGTAATTGCAGGTGCCAGTGTATCCCAGCCTCGCAGCACCTGGGATACTATCCTGTCACTGCTTTGTGTTGCAGGCAGCTTAGTAGTAGCTTTAAAGTTAGCCTTAATGTTAGTCTCTTGGGGGTTCATGCGTATGCCACCAAGAGTGCTTCTTTCGGTAGCGCGGCCATGGCTCGAATGTACTCGCGAGGCTTAGTCACGGCAGCGGCTCGGCCAATGGCACTTTTGGCCACCTCATGCTAATGTTCTTTGGATACGAACTTCTGCATCCAAGCAAAGGCCGAAGCGGGATCGTCTTTTCTCATTCGTGAAATAATGCCAGTGCCTACTCCCCTGATCGTGGTCTGGTAATCCCAGGAAAGCTGGCATTCTGTAAAGAGGGCTCCGGCAGTATTGTTATATTGCAGTGTTAGTAATTCTTCCAAGACTCCTTCGAGATCTTTGTGAGACCGCTTTCTAAAGACTCCAATGCCAAGAACGCCCTCACTCCTGGTGGCCTGTCGACGTTGATCCTCAGTCAATTCCCGTATCGCACCTAGGACTGCTTGTGGGCTTTCTGCCGCTGCGGCGTGTAGATCTAGGCGCTCTCCCTCAGTAACCTGCGCCTTGAGGACGGCGCGGTGGTCGAGCTGATGCCAGGCTTACCATAGAGCCGCGAGAGCGCAGGTGTCTCTGTGTTCTCTAAAAAGATTAATACAGCGTGAGGATAGACTTCTGCTCAGCGGGTCGTGAAAAGTCTCTTGGCCTCGCCGGGGATCGGCTGGCGGTAGCGTGATTCGAGATCATCGTAGATTTCGGCAAAAGGGCATCGTTCGAAATACGGACCCATCTTCGGGTCTCTCCACCTAAGCAGCGCCCTTCGTTCTGTGTCGACTTTCGACAGCATCGGTTGAGAGGGAGTCTTGCTGGCTCGTCGGCTGCACGTCTGGTAATCCACCCGGGGCAGAAGCTACACCTAATCCGAAGACCGTTGAGATCACCGGACGCACCCACTCAGATTGGTCGCGGTGGCCTTTAAAGACCATACCCGATCGAGCTACGGCCCGATGAACTCAGTACCGGGATTCATTCCAATTAATTACGGAAATTATGGGGCCCCTATGGATCTGTCCAAAGGAAACGCTTTCTTCTTGTCTTGCTACTCGGCCTTTCGAAATCTCAGTATATTAGGTGGCTAGGATTAACTTCAGTCCTTTTTAACTCTTTATGTCTGATCAACCCAAGTATCCCGGAATTCGGATCACCTGCAACGGTAACACGTTGGTGGCCAAATATGTAGAAACGCGAATCACAGAGGGTGGGGTGTTTTACCCCATCACGCCGTCCACGGAGGGCGGTGAACTTTACCAACAGTCGTTCGCTCAGGGTGAGCTCGATGTGTGGGGCAACCAGAAGATCGCGATTGAGACCGAAGGTGAGCACGCTGCTCAAGGTGGGGCGACCGCCTTGGCGGTCACTGGTCGCCGCGTGGTGAATTTCACGTCCGGCCAGGGGCTGGCCTATGCCATGGAGCAGTATTATCATGCACCGGGCAAGTGTTCGACCATAGTGCTCCAAGTTGGAGCTCGCGCGCTGACCAAGCACGCTCTTAACGTGCATTGTGGCCACGACGACATCTACTCGGCGCTCGATACCGGTTGGACGATCCTCTTTGCCAAGGATGCGCAGCAAGCTGCCGACCAAGGCATCATCTTGCGCAAGGTAAACGAGATTTCTCTGAATCCTGGAATGAACGTGCAGGACGGTATGCTTACCACGCACTCCGAGCGCGCCTGGCTTATGCCCGAGGCGGAGTTCCTGCGCGAGTTCTTAGGCGATGCACGGGATGAGGTTGAATGTCCGACCGAGACCCAGAAGGAACTCTTTGGGCCGCGTCGTCGTCGGGTGCCCGCCATGATGGATCTGAAAAATCCTCTCTTGTTGGGGCCGGTGCAGAACCAGGAGCATCATATGAATGGTGTGGTGGCACGTCGGAATAATTGGAACGAGCCGATCCTGGGTTATTTGGAAGAGGCCTTCAAAGAGTTTGGTGATCTTACGGGGCGTCGCTATGGGCTTCTCGATCAGTACAAATGTGAGGACGCGGACACGGTGTTCGTCAGTCTCGGTTGTGCCGCAGAGAATATTGAGGAAGCTTGTGATTACCTGCGCGATCAACGCAGTGCGAAGGTGGGCTCCATTCACGTGAATGTGATTCGCCCATTCCCTGAGGCGGCAATCGTTGAGGCGCTGCGTGGTAAGAAGAACGTGATCATCATTGAGCGGACGGACGAAGGTTTGGCAGGTGACAATCCGTTAGGCCGCGACATTCGCGTGGCCTTGACAAAGGCGGCCGAAGCAAACAAAGGGGCGAATACGACAGTTGGAGCGATTACGCCGGACGACATGCCTCGTCTCTTTGGAGGTGCCTACGGGATTGGCTCTCGCGATTTCCGCCCTGAGCATACGTTAGGGGCCTACGAGTTCGCTACCGGGGCGACTGCTCGCACCGATGGCAAGACCGCTGCCGATGGGGCGAATTTCTTCGTTCTCGGTGTCGATCATCCTTACGCTGTCATTTCGAAGGACACGCCATCGCTCTTGCCAGAAGGCGCTATTGCGGCACGCTTCCACTCGATTGGAGGGTGGGGGATGATCACGACGGGTAAGAATCTTGGCGAGATTGTCGGTGAGTTTGGTCATCTCCTAAAGCAAGAGCATGGTGAAGAGAGCCTCTTTGTGAATGCGAACCCGAAGTACGGTTCGGAAAAGAAAGGGGCGCCGACGAATTACTATCTCGTGGCTGCACCAAAGCCTGTGCGCGTGAACTGCGAGCTCAATCACGTGGACATCGTGCTGTGTTGTGATCCGAAAGCCTTCACACACACGAACCCCTTAGCAGGACTAAAACCGGGAGGTGCTCTCGTTTGGGAGTCGAACGAATCTCCTGAAGTTGCCTGGACGCGGATACCAAAGAAGTACCGGGAATTTGTGAAGGAGAACAAGATCCGGGTCTTCATCCTTCCGGGCTTTGCCATTGCGAAAGCGGCGACGAGCCGTCCTGACTTGCAACTGCGGATGCAGGGAAATTCATTCCTCGGTGGCTTCTTTAAAGTGTCTCCATTCTTCAAAGTCTTTGGCATCGATGAGTCGAAGTTCGACGAAGTCGTGCGTGCTCAGTATGTGAGGAAGTTTGGACGCTTTGGCGATGCCGTGGTCGAGTCAAACATGAAGGTTATGCATGATGGCTACGACAAGGTACAGGAGATCAAGTATGGCGAGATTGAAGCGGAAGACCGCTCGAACATGCGTCTCGATCCTTTGGTTCCCCAAGGCGATCATACGATCTTGCCGACGGCTGGTTGTACCATGTCTAGCCTGACAAACGTCGATGCGCCTGCGGATCAGAAGGCGAAGCATCCGGTGCAGACACTAGCGAAATTTGATGGTGAGTATCGCAACGGTCTCGGGTACCATCAACCTGCGGGAGCGCTGGCATCGGTCGGTGTGATGGCGGCTGGCACGGGAGCGACGGCGTCCAAGTATGTCGCGCGTCGTGAAACGCCTCTCTATATTCCGGAGAACTGCACGCAATGCATGGAGTGTATCACGGCTTGCCCTGACACCGCTCTGCCGAACACGGCGCAGGAAGTTTCTACCATGCTTGGCACAATGGTGCGGAACTATGTCAAAGGTGCGGAGCAGCAGCAGCTCATGCTCGATCAACTTCCTGGTGTGGAGGAGCGGGCGCGTGCGCGGATGAACGCGGACATCGAAGCGAAAGAGAAGACGCCTTTCAAAGATATCATCAAGGAAGAAGTGACTGGGTTAAACAGTGGTATCTCGGAAGATGCTAAGGAGCAGCTCTTTAGCATTCTTGATCATGTGCCAATCGCCTATAGCAAGGTGCCGGCCATCTTCAAATCTGTGGAGAAGAAGAAGCCTGGCCAAGGCGGGGTGTTCTCGATCTTTGTCAGTGATTTGTGTAAGGGGTGCGGTGAGTGTGTGAAAGAGTGTGGGGATCATGGCGCGCTTGTCATGGTGCCGGACACGGAAGAGTTGAATCAGACGCTCACGAGTGCGCAAATCTTCTCGCGTCTCTTGCCTGACACGCCGCAGAAGTATCTCGGTCTTTATCAAGATGAGTCGCCGCAAGATTCGCGTCCTGCGGCCTTGCGGAACCACCTCATGGTGCGCCGTAACTATGAAGCGCTTGTTTCGGGGGACGGTGCGTGTGCTGGTTGTGGGGAGAAGTCCATTCTTCGTGCGATCGCCTCGGTCACAGAAGCCTACATGCGTCCGATGTATCATAAGAAGGCAGATCGTCTCATGGATCATGCGGCAGCGCTGGAGGCGGATGGACTTGCGAAACTGCAAGGGTTGAAGGCGAGCGATGAAGTTGAGTATGAGCTCTTCAAGAAGGCTGTTGCTCACGTCATCATGGGACTCGGTGGCGAGAACGAAGAGGACACCCAGAAGCGATTGGCTGAGAACGGCATCATCTCTGACGAAGACATCATTTCTGCTGTCATCAGCGTCTTGCGTGTTGACGCCTTCAATCACAAGCATCTGCAAGCCACCGATGGGCGAATGGCCAACGGCATGGCGACCATGTTCATGGGGGCCTCGACCGGGTGTAACACGGTTTATGGATCCACACCGCCGTCCAACCCGCATCCGTATCCATGGATGAACTCGCTCTTTCAAGACGGTCCCACCATCTCTTGGTTGTTAGGTGAGAGTCACATGCTCCAGCATGCGCGTCGTTCAGTCGCTCCTGAGAGACTCGCGAAAGCGCTTCTCGGTGAAGAGACTGCGGCGAACTCTGGATCAGGTGTCATTGACGACGGAGGCTACTGGGATCTCACGCATCTCACGGAGGTTGAAATGACCGATCAGGAAATCCGTGAGTTGCCGAAAGTCTGGCTTGTTGGTGGTGATGGCGCTTCGGGAGACATCGGTTTCCAGAACCTCTCCAAGCTCGTCTTGCAGAACCGCCCAAACATTAACGGTATCATGCTAGACACGCAGGTGTATTCCAACACCGGTGGTCAGAACTCGGATAGTTCCAACATGATGGGTGGTTACGACATGAACCAGTATGGCAAGGCTTCTCAAGGTAAGTTGAATGAGAAGAAGAATGTGGCCGAGATCCTTACGAGTGGTCACGGCAGCCCTTACATTGCGCAGGTTTCCATGGCCAATTCAGGCAAGCTCTACCAAGCGCTGCTCGAAGGGGTTGAGTATCGCGGAATGGCTTTCTTCCAGGCCTACACCACGTGTCAGCCGGAGCATGGGGTGGCGGATGACCAGTCAGCTCATCAAGCCAAGCTTGCGCGTGACTCTCGCGGCATGCCAGAATTCGTCTTTAATCCAGACGGTGGCGAGATGACGACCGAGTGTTTCCAGCTCAAAGGCAATCCGAACTTGAATCGCGACTGGTACCAGGGAACCTACTCTGACAAGAGCAAATACAACTACACGGTGGCGCACTGGGCAACGACGGAAGCCCGATTCCGCAAGCACCTCAAGCCGATCAAGGAAGAGGAAGCTGCCGAGTTTATTCACCTCGACGAGATTCTGCCTCTCATTACGCAAGAAGACGTCATTAAGCGTCGGGTATTTGATGAGAACCACCGTAGTTTCGTTCCCGACTTTGGTGTCTACATCATCGCGGAGATGGGCGGTAAGATGAAGCATTTGCTGGTCTCGCGTCAGACGGTTCTCTTTTGTGTCGAGCGCCGCAAGGCCTGGCGCATGTTGCAGAGCAAGGCAGGCCAGGTGAACCTCGATTACGTTGCGCAGAAGGCCCTGGTTGCGAAGGTGGACAAGGGTGAGATCAGCGTGGAGGACTTGCGGAGCAAGATTGTTGAGCTCTACGCCGCCGAACTCGAAGCCGCCAAGGCGTAGCGATATTTAGATTGAGAAAGAGGGGAAGCGTTCGCGCGCTTCCCCTCTTTGCTGTACACTGGTCTCCCATGATTGAAGATCCCATACTCCAAGCGCGCCTGGCGGCTTTGGGCATTGAAGAAGAGGACTTGATTGAGCGTTTTGTAAAAGGCTCGGGTCCTGGTGGTCAGAAGATCAACAAGACGGCGTCGTGCGTCTTTCTAAAACATGTCTGTAGTGGCATTGAGGTGAAGTGTCAGGGCGGTCGATCACTCCAAGATAATCGGTTTGAGGCGCGAAAAAGGCTTTGTGAGGCTTTGGAGCAGAAGGCGGCGGCGCGGAAGCAAAGTCAGGCCCAGAAACGGGCGAAGACCCGTTTTCAGAAACGCAAACGCTCGCCTCGACAGAAAGCGAAGATCGTCGAAAGCAAAAGGAAGCGCGGGCAGACGAAGCAGCTGCGGAAACGTCCGGCGAAGGACGACTAGCGGTTGGAATCGCTGTCTAGCAGTTGAATGCCTTTCGCTGTGATGCGGACGCGTCGTTCGCGATAGAGGGTGCCGAGGGCTTGCTTGAAGATTTTCTTGCTCATACCTAGACACGCCATGATTTCTTCTGGTGGGCTCTTATCATGAATGGGCAGGAACCCGTCGTTGGCCTGAGCGAGGGCTTCCGTCAACTGTTCAGTCGCACCGGAAACGCGCTTGTATCCGGGTGGTTGTAGGGTGATGTCAGCAAGGCCGTTGTCGCGGATGCGGGCCACATAGCCGGAGCAGCGAGTGCCCCTGCGCGGCACGTTACTCACGCTTTGGTGAATCAGGCCCCAGTAGTTGTGATCGACTATGACATTGGTCCCAAGGTCACTTTGCCCGGCGATGATGAGTTCGACTTTGCTGCCGTCTAACACATCCATGGGAGCGGTTTCGGCGAGAAACTTGTCGATCTTCGCTGAGGCGACGAGCCGTGCGCTGACATGATCGACCCTGACATAGACAAGCACCTGCTGCCCTTCACGGACGCGCTGTCGCTGCTCTCGGAAAGGGAGCAGTAGGTGCTTGGGTAGGCCCCAGTCTAAGAAGGCACCGATGTTATTCGTATCGATCACTTTCAAAGACGCGAACTCCTCTGCCATCACAAGGGGACGATCCGTGGTCGCGACGATCCGGTCTTCCGAGTCTGTGTAGAGAAAGACCTCGATTTCATCGCCACTTTTCAATCCCTCAGTGACGTAGCGAGTCGGGAGAAGGATCTCGCCAAGGTCGCCGCCTTCAAGCAGCATGCCGTGGTCATGAGCTTCAATGACGCAAAGCGTGCAGACACGACCGAGGGTGGGATTGTGCATAAGGGTGCCCTGAGCCTAGTCGACGCGCTCATCGCTGGCTAGCAATCCATCGCGAATTCGTAGAATACGTTTCGCGTTCCGGGCCACCTCTTCCTCATGCGTCACGATGATCATCGTATTGCCACCGCGCCATAGGTCGTTGAAGAGGCCCATGATTTCTTCGCCCGTCGTGGAATCGAGGTTTCCAGTGGGTTCGTCTGCAAGGATGATGCTAGGGCGATTGACCAAAGCTCGAGCGACGGCGACACGCTGCCGCTGGCCACCCGACATTTCGTTAGGACGATGATCCATGCGATCTCCTAGGCCCACGCGTTTAAGTGCGTCTTCAGCCTCTTCTCGCCGTGTATCGCGATCTGTGCCTGCATAGACGAGCGGCATCTCGACATTGCGAAGGGCGGAAACCCTTGGCAGCAAGTGAAAGGTCTGAAAGACAAAGCCGATCTCGCGATTGCGTATATCAGCCAGTTCATTCTCTGCTAGCCTGGAAACGTCGGTGCCGTTGAGTTTGTAGGTGCCTCGTGACGGGGTATCGAGGCAACCGAGGATGTTCATGAGAGTCGACTTCCCTGAGCCGGAGGGACCCATGATCGCGACATACTCGCCGCTATCAATCGAGGCCGTCACCCCGCGGAGCGCATGGACCGTTTCACTGCCCATCTCATAGGAGCGGGCTAGGTCGTCCATCTTTATGAGACTCATGGCTTCTTCTTGTCCTCTTTCACCTCAATGAGAGATTCGTCATCTAAATCTCGGGCAATGGCGCTATAGGATCCTGTTACCACGGTTTGGCCTTCTTCCAGTCCCGACTTGATTTCGATATAATCATCGTCGCTGATCCCGCCCTCAACCGTTTGGCGTTTCGCTTTGTTGCCTTCAACGAGGAACACAATCTCGTCGACTTTCTTCTCAGAGCCCTTCTTCTTACGCTCTTTGGGTGCAGCGATTTCGTCTTCTTTCTCTCCCGAGTCCTCGCTCTGCACTTTCTTGCGTGTCGTCACGCTTTGGCGAGGAATGGAGAGGACATTGGTGGTTGAACGAGTTTCAATGTATGCTGTGACAGACATTCCGGGACGAAAGCCCGTCTTTTCGTTTACTCGTATTTTCACTTGGAACTTTGTCGCTTGCTGATTGGACACCATGGAAGCCGCTGCGTTTGACATTGCGGCTGTGTTCGAGGCATTGGCAATTTCTGACACTTCTCCCGTAAATTCCTCGTCACGGAAAGCATCAGCCTCAAGAGTGACTTTCTGTCCGACTTGGATCGAAACGACGTCGACCTCGCCTACTTCTACGCGTGCTTCCATTCGGTCTAGTTGCGCGATGGTCATGATCTCGGTTCCTGACATGAGGGATGTTCCCACGACGCGCTCGCCTTTCTCGGAGCGGAGTTGAACGACGGTGCCATCGATCGGCGCCAAGATGATGGTCTTGCTAAGTTGCTCTACGGCTCGGTCCAGTGAGGCCTTCGCTTGCGAAACGCCATGTCCAGATGCCTCGAAAGATGCCTGGGCCACATCAGCAGCAGTCCGGCCCGCGAGGAACTCGGCTTCAGAAATGAGCTTATCTTTAAAAAGTGCTTCCGTTCGCTTGAAATCAGCTATCGCTCTATCGCGATTTGCCCGGCTCAATTTAAGCTGAGCGAGAGAGCCTTGATGGCTGGCTTCCGAGAGATCTCGACTGGCTAGATAGTCGTCTTCCTTGATCTTGACGAGGACGTCGCCTTCCTTAACAACTTGCCCCTCTACTACTGGCAACGAGACAATCCCACCCGCCACTTCTGGATTGATCACCACCTTGGTCACAGGGTGAATGCGTCCGGTTGCGACCACACTCTCCGTGATATTGCGTCGAGTGACCTTTTCCACATCGACCTTCGTGGGCTTTTCTTGGGCGTTCTTCTTCTTCCAGAAATGCCAACCTCCACCTAACAAAGCGAGGAACAGGATGAAAAGAATCCAGCGTCTTCTACGACGTTTCTTGGTGCGTGCCATGATGAGATGTTAGTCTGTGAAGGTGAAATTGATTTGGTAGGTGCCAAGGCTGCTTCCTTCGATGAAACGAAGGCGAGCGAGGGACTTATTGTAGTCTGTTAGGCTGCGAAGCTCTTCCGAGCGCGCTGCGGTAAGATTGCGCTGATGTTGAAGGACAATAAAGTTTGTGCTGGCTCCACGGATCAACTTCGCACGTTCGTTGGTCAGGGCTTTCTCGGCAAATTCACGAGCTTCAGCAGTGGCAGCAAGGCGGTGGAAATTAGTCTCGGCCTGGGAAACGGCGTCATCCACTTGAATCATGATCGTCTGACGAAGCTGACGAAAGCGGAGCTTGGTCTGTTCTGTCTGAGCTTCTGCCACACGGAGATTCTCTTTCTCCCTGCGGTTGGTAAAGGGTAAAGAGAGTGATAGTCCAAGCGAGTAGTAGGGTGCATCGCGGCGACGAATTTGTTTGTAGACTTGGTTTAGCTCATCAGCGGTTCCGGCCAGACCTGCCGTAGCAGTGAGATCTAGCTGAGGAAGGAGTTCGTTTCCACGGCGATGGAGAATGAGGCGCTGCTGATCTAGCTGGACCTGAAAAGCCAACAAATCCGGGCGAGCTTGTTGAGCGAGCGTCCAACTTTCATTGAAGTCAGGACTGGACGAGGCTCTGGAAAGTGCGCTGCCTGGCAGAATGCTTAGTTGCCGCCACTGCGCATAGTCCTCGACCATGGCACCTTTCAGGTTGTTCTCAGCTGCACGGACGAGGCGCTTGGCTGAGATTACGGCAGCACGACTGGCCGCAGCTTGAGCCTGTGCATCTGCTTCCTCAAGTGGCGCGGACGCTCCGAGAGTGACACGCTTCCGATTGTCTTTGGCTAGTTCTTCTGCCAACTGCAAGGCCGCTTCCTGAACGAGGACGGACTCTTTAGAGGCGGCAAGATCGTAGTAGGCATCTTCGACACGGCCGATGGTGTTCAGCATCGATTGATGAAGGTTGAAACCAGATATCTGCAGGCTTTGTCGTGTGAGCTGAATGTTGAGACGAGCGTCATCGATGGCGAAATTCTCTAACAACGGTTGACGGATTTGGATGAACGGGCCCTGACTAGAAGCGTTGGAGAACGGGAAGCCTCCGCTGTCGCCCTCAGTGTTCGTCAAAGAAGCGCCCACGGAATAAGTGCCCCCTGACGGAAGTAATCCTGACACTCCGACTGAGCCTCGAATAGTCTCGGATTGGGAATCAACAAAGGTTCCCGTCCGAGTGTCAAAACCTCCCGGCGCCGTGGTGTCGCTGAACGAGACACTGGTCGTTAGCACGGGGTCGTAGGCTCCCTCTGCACCTCGCGCTTGACTGGAAGCAATCCTCACGTCCAACGCGCTCATTTGGAGGTCATAGGCTTGCTGGAGTGCGATGAGAACACACTCTTTGAGGCTCATGGTCCGGACCGGATTGTCTTGAGCATCAGTTGTCGCCAACGTAGCAAGGCAAACGATGGCCAGATAGGAGCGAATCATCCATAAAAGCGTGGGGCAGGACGAGTCCCTGGGCAACTGGACAAATTGTATCGACTTGTCACCGACGAGGAATGCGATTCAACGTATAATAGGCTCGGTCGTGTCGTGGAGGACCGCCATTCTCGTCGCACACTCCGCTGTAGTGGAGTTCATGAACATAGAATGGTCGAAGCTCGCTACAAGTGAGCAGGACCGTGCGCCGATCCTCAGAAACAGTGGCTGCGACTATGGGCACGGCTTGTGTGAGGATTTCATCGCTGCCGTAATTCTGATGTAGCCTGTAAGTGTAACTACGGATCGAATATGAATTGGGATCAGATGCCGTCACGGGATCGACGGGCTTGGTGAAGACAAGTTCGAATCCTTCTGGCTTGGCACGCATCTCCGCTGCTTCAAAAGGGAGATTTCCGGACCACACTAAGCGTTGCAGCCCATAGGAACCGCCGCCGACAGACGACCATCCGCGATTTGTCATGCCGACAAAGAGCGAGCCGTCACGACCGAATGCTAGGCTCATAACTGCTGCTGGAAATCCTTCGAAGAAGGGAAAGCAGGCGCCTTGATACTCGCCATCGATCTTCTCGAGAAAGACACGCCCGATCTTGCTTTGGGTAAATTCTCCGACAAAGAACTGACCTTTGAATGGACCGAACTTCCCGCCTGTGTCGTCTAGGATGAGTCCGGTTCGACTCTGTCCGATTTTGTTATAAGGAAACCATACGGCGGG
>JAACDM010000198.1 GCA_009936795.1 Verrucomicrobiaceae bacterium
CGTTGCGATCGTGGACGTGTGCTGACCTTGAAGCGCTAACTCAAACAATGTTCGTCCAAGCCCGTAGTCTGTGACATTGCCTCCAAGTGTTTCTACCCATTGTTTGGCCAGACTGGCTTTGTCGCTCTTGAATAGGAAGTCGCTTTGCGTCAGGGTTAGGCTGAGGGTCTAGAGCTGTGCTTCGGTGGCCATCCCCTGATCAATCCCGCGAAGGAGAGTCTTGCCCATGGCTTGGATTACCGAAGGCGGTAGATATGAGTTAAACAGGCTGGCGCATGACTCTGATAGAGCCATGCGGCTGGGAAGGGAAAGAGTATCGCTGTTAAGGGCGGACAGCATCGTTTCCCAAGCGCCGTGATCGGCGATTGGGGATTCTGATCGTAGGTGTTGAGCTGGTAGAGCCGGAGACGAACTGCGCTGTGGGTCTTGCGTAAAGCTAGCACATGTAGGTAGGCACTGATTGCGTCCTCACGCTGATCGAGAAACTCGCAAGCGATGCCAAACGTGGCCCATTGTTGCGAGTTCTTGTCATCGATTGGGTGAACGGAACTTAGAAAAGCCTCCTGTTCCTGAACTGGGTTTCCCAGGTCGTCAAAGCCGGATCCACTTTACTGAGGCCATTGACGCGAAGCGCATGTTTGGATAGGGACCGGAAGGCTTCCATCGGCGTCTCTTGAGAGATCGCCTGACACATCACGAAGGCGCTGAGAATCAATAGCCAGAGGCGCATGGGAGATCCTCGCACATGAAGTCCCTAGCCTGCAAACTTCTACACGAGTTTGCGCAATTTCGAAAAGCCTTGAGCAGCAATCTAGTAGCGTAGCACGGCTGACTGACAGCAATGCTGGCGAATAGCGGACTTTAAGCCTTTGATGCGGTGCGAGTGGTGTTTAACCCCGCAGTGTCGTGCCGACCCGATTCTACTGCGTTACCCGCATCGGCATCAACACGTAGAGGAAGGAAGAGTCGATCTTAAGAACGCCTGGGCTCATTTCGTCGATGAGGTTAAGGTAGACTTCGTCCGTATTTAAATTCCTGAGCGGTGCCATGAGGAACTCAGGATTGAAAGCAAGGGAGAACTGGTTGCCCTTGTGTTGGACGGCAAGAGACTCACGGGCTTCTCCGATGTCTGGAGAGTTTGCCATGATGTCAATGTTATCCTCGCCAAAGACGAGCTTTAAGGAGTGCGACTTGTCGCTTGTGAGGAGAGAGACACGGTGAACCGTTTGAAGGAAGGCTTCTCGCTCTAACGTGATGCGATCGACGGTCTTTTCAGGAATGACTTGGCGGTAGTTTGGGTAGTTACCTTCGATGAGGCGGCTGACCAAGATAAGCTTGTCGAGCGTAAAAGCGATTTGATTCTCGGCGATGGAGATGGTGACTTCGCCAGAATCTCCTAACAAGCGCTGAAGTTCGTTCACTGCCTTCGTAGGGACAATTACAGAAGTTTCGTGGCTTTTGGGAAACTCTAGCTCGTGATCCACCATGGCCAAGCGGCGGCCATCGGTCGCGACCATGATAAGCGTGTTGTTTTCAAACGAGAAGTAGACACCATTGAGAACGTAGCGTGTCTCGTCTGTGGAGATCGCATAAGAAGTCTTTTTGAGGCTGTCCTTGAGCGTAGCCTGTGGAAACTTGAATTCCTTCGATTTCTCGAAGTTCGGTAAAGCCGGGAACTCCTCATTGGTGAGGCCGAGGATCTTGAAGAAGCTGGGGCCACAGTTCATGGAAGCAACGTGATCAGCATCCACCTCGATCTCGATGTCACTTGCAGGCAACTCCTTGACGATGTTGACCAAGCGGCGGGCTGGGAGCGTCGTGGAACCTGCGACCTCAACCTCTGCTGAGACCTGGGCGCTGACTCCGACATCTAGATCGTTCGTGGTTAGGCGGATTTGGCCGTCTTGGGCTTCCAAAAGGACATTGGAGAGGATCGGAAGGGTGGTCCGTGTGCTTACCACATGTTGGACTTGTTGGAGTCCGCTTAGACAGTGCTCTTTAGTGATCCTAAACTTCATGGTATTTCAGAATGCCTGCGTTCCTTTGAGGATTGGGATAGTCCTATAGGGGATGCCCTTCCGTTTGGCAACACGCGAATTTCACGCACGATGATGGGCGCGGGCGCGATCTAACGGGACTGTTAGATCGCCTAACGTTCTGGGGTTTCGGTGAACTCACCGTGAAGCCTATCTACCTGGCGACGGACTTTCTCTAGGTCCCGGCATTTGGCCTCTACGCTGCGGCAGGCGTGGATGACGGTGCCATGATCTCGGCCTCCGAAGGCGTCCCCGATTTCCTGATAGGAAGAGCCGGTGAGTTCTCGGGAGAAGAACATGGCGACCTGGCGAGCCAGGGCGATCTGAGCGGGACGCTTTCGGCCAAGAATATCGCTCAATCGAATGTCGTAGAACTCAGCCACACGCTTCTGGATCTGGGAAATGGTGACGTCTTTGGAGCCCTCATCGTGGAGGAAATCCTGGAGGAGATGCTCCACGGCCTTGAGATCGAGGTGGCCATTGTTCATGGATCCAAAGGAAGCTAGGCGGATGAGAGCGCCTTCTAAGCGCCGTACATTGTTGCGGATGCGCTGAGCGATGAATTCCAAGATGTTCCCGTCGACCTCGACGCACATTTCTTGTGCCTTGCGCTTGAGAGTAGCGATTCGTGTCTCGGTATCAGGAGGAGCCATCTCGGCGGTGAGCCCCCATTCGAAGCGGGAAACGAGCCGCTTCTCCAGATTCTTGATCTTGCTGGCAGGCATGTCGGAGGTCATCACGATCTGCTTGCCGTTCTTGTCGCAAAGGATATTGAATGTGTGGAAGAATTCTTCCTGAGATTTCTCCTTCTTGGCAAAGAACTGGATGTCATCGATGAGGAGAACATCTGCTTCGCGGTACTGTTGGCGGAATTTTACAAGGGATCCGTCGCTGATTGCTTGAATGAACTCGTTCGTGAACTGCTCACTGGCAATGTAGACCACCTTTGCAGAAGGCCGTTCCTCGAGGATTGAGTGACCAATGGCGTGCATAAGGTGGGTCTTGCCCATTCCGGCGCCGCCGTAGATAAAGAGAGGGTTGTAGATTCGCCCCGGTTTGCTTGCGGCAGCCTGGCAGGCGGCGTGGGCGAACTCGTTGTTCGCGCCCACGACGAAGGATTCGAACAAGTAGCGGTGGTTGAGCCCTGCGGATGTTGCCTTTTGACCAGCCTTACTCTTACGGCTGC